>CAIZSE010000082.1 GCA_903935585.1 uncultured Burkholderiales bacterium
ATCGCCGCCTTGTGCGCCCACACCGGGAATCAACAGCGGCACGGTGGGCGCGATCTCACGAACACGTTCAATCTCTGCGGGGTAGGTGGCGCCGACCACCAGGCCCAATTGGCCGTTCAGGTTCCAGGGGCCCTGGGCCAGACGGGCCACGTGCTCATACAGCAGTGGCTGCCCCTCTACCGAGGCCAGGCGCTGGTTTTGCAGATCGTCGCCGCCCGGGTTGGAGGTGCGGCACAGCAAGAAAGCGCCTTTGCCTTCGAACTGCAAGTAGGGTGCAACCGAGTCCCAGCCCATGAAAGGTGACAAGGTCACGGCATCGGCGCCGTAGCGCTCAAAAGCCTCCTTGGCGTATTGCTCGGCTGTGGAACCGATGTCGCCGCGCTTGGCATCGAGAATGATGGGCACGTGGGGGGCCACACGGCGCATGTGCTCCATCAGGCGTTCGAGCTGGCCTTCAGCGCGGTGCGCGGCAAAGTAGGCGATCTGGGGTTTGAAACTGCTGACCAGGTCGGCCGTGGCGTCCACGATGCGGGCACAAAAGTCATAAATCTTGTTGGCATCGCCTTTGTAGCCATCCGGGAACTTGGTGGGCTCAGGGTCCAGGCCCACGCAAAGCATGGAGCCGTTTTGGCGCTCGGCGTCGCGCAACATGTCAAGAAAGGTCATTCGGGCATTTTAAGGGAGCGCCTCATGGCGCCGATTCACTGGGCCGCCAGAAGATCCGTGGGCAAGTTGAGGATGAAGTCATTGAGGCTTTTGGCATCGCGACCTGGCCGCATGTGGTCGCGCATGGATGTCTCAGCCGCTTCGGCATCTCGCAGCTTCAAGGCCTGAACGATTTCTTCATGCTGGTCAAACGAGGCCTGCAAGCGGCCCAGGGCGCCAAACGCGTGCCTGCGGTAAACGCCCGTGCGAAACCGGATGCGCAAAACCTCTTGCCTTAAAAACGGGTTGCGGGTGCCTTGGTAAATGAGCTCGTGAAATTGCAAATTGAGTTTTTGCCAGCCCTGCAAGTCTTCCGCTGCAGCCACTTGGCGGCTTTGCTCGTGCAATGCAAACAGGCGCTGCATGTCTTCTGCGCCCATGCGCTCGCAGGCCAGCCGCACCGCCACGGCCTCCAGTTCGGCCAGCAACTCCCACAAGCTGAGCAGTTGCTGCAGGTTCATCTTGGCCACGGTGCTGCCACCCCGGGGCATGTTGCTGACCCAGCCTTGGGCCTGCAATTGGATCAGCGCCTCCCGGATGGGTGTTTTGGAGACCCCAAAACGCTCCGACAGGCCGCTTTCGTCGATGGCATCCCCGGGCAACAAATCGCCCTTGGAAATGGCTTCTTCCAAGTGCAAACGGATTTGGTCGCTGACTTTCATGGGGCTTTCTAAGGGCTAACACCGATATTTTGTCATATTGCTTTGAATACAGATATGGGCTATAAATATATTTATGGACGGGCGATTTGTTTTTAAAGGCGCCCAAATCTACACATATGCCCAAAATTCAAGCTTCCATTGCACTTTCGAGCTTCAAGGTCATTGACCTGTCCCGCGTCCGTGCTGGCCCCAATTGCGTGCGGATCTTGACCGATTTTGGTGCGGACGTGGTCCGCGTCGAGCCCCCTGAAGGGGTCGACCCCAACGAGGCGATGTTTGCAGCCAACCGCAAGGGGGGCGATTTTCAGAACATCAACCGCAACAAACGCTCCATGACGCTGAACCTCAAGAAAGAGGGGGCGATGGACATCCTCAAACGCATGATCGCCGAAGCCGATGTGGTGGTGGAAAACTGGCGCCCCGATGTCAAAGACCGTCTGGGCCTGGATTACGAGTCCCTCAAGGCCATCAACCCGCGCATCATTTTGGCCAGCATCTCGGGCTTTGGCCAGGACGGTCCTTACGCCTGGCGCCCCGGATTTGACCAGATCATTCAAGGCATGGGTGGCCTCATGACCGTGACCGGCGAGCCGGAACACGGGCCCATTCGGGCAGGCTTGGCGGTGGCCGACCTGAGTGCCGGCCTGTACTGCGCCATCGGCATTCTGGTGGCCTTGATTGAGCGCCAGACCTCGGGGCAAGGCCAATGGGTGCAAAGCTCTTTGCTGCATTCGCAAATTGCCATGATGGATTTCCAGATGGCCCGTTACCTGAACGACCAGGATGTGCCCGTTCAGGTGGGCAACAACCACCCGACCAGCTCACCCATGGGTTTGTTTCAGGCCAACGATGGCTGTTTCAACCTGGGTGCATCGGGCGAGGGCAACTGGAAACGTTTTTGCGAAGTGCTGGAAAAGCCTGAGTGGCATCAAGACCCCGAATTCATCAACGAACCCCTGCGCGTCAAGAACAGGGAGCGTTTGAACCAGCTGATCGCCCACGAATTTAAGAAAAAAACCGTTCACCAGTGGGTCTCCTTGCTCAACAAGGCGGGCGTGCCTGCAGGCCCGGTTTACACCGTGCCCGAGGTGTTTGAAGACCCGCAAGTCAAGCACCTGAATGTGACCACCACCTTGCCCACCCAGTTTGGCAAGGACATGCACTTCATCACCCAACCCGTGGTGCTCAGCCGAACCCCCTCCAAGGTGGTTGCCCCCGCGCCGGGCTGGGGTGAGCACACCGACGAGGTGCTGGTTGACCTCGGGTTTTCGGCCAGCGCCATCAGTGACTTTCATGCAAGAGGCGTTGTATGAGGGCAGGTCGAATCGATCTGGTTGTCGAAGGCCACGTGGCACAGATCACCATCGACGACGCCGCACGGCACAACGCAATGAGCCTGGCCATGTGGACAGACTTGCTGCAGGCGTTTGAAGACGTTGACCAGCGCCCTGAAGTGCGTGTTTGCGTGCTGCGTGGCGCAGGCGAGAAATCGTTTGTCTCGGGCGCCAACATCAGCGAGTTCGAGACGCAGCGCAATTCAGCAGACTCGGTTGCCCACTACAACCACATGGTCAAGCGGGCGCAACAAGCGATTTTTCGATGCCGTGTGCCGGTGATCGCGGCCATCAGCGGCATTTGTTATGGCGGCGGGCTGGGCCTGGCCTTGAGTTGCGACATGCGCTATGCAGCGCCCCATTCACGCTTTCGCATGCCCGCTGCCCGTATGGGCCTGGGTTACGACTGTGAAAATATGAAAAGCATATTGAACAACCTCGGCCCCCAGGCCACCGCAGAGGCTTTTTACACCGCCAAGGTCTATGACGCGCCCAGTGCACAGGCCATGGGCATGGTCCTTGCAGTTGTTGACGATGTGTTTGCACATTGCACCGCCTTGGCCCATGACATTGCAGCCAACGCGCCCTTGACCATCCAGGCCGCCAAGAAAACATTGGTGGCCCTGGCGGAAGATGAAAAAGACATGACGTCAGTGAAAACCGCCATCGACGCCTGTTTCAAAAGCAACGATTATGCGGAAGGCCGGCTGGCTTTCGCACAGAAGCGCCCCCCCCTTTTCACCGGCCATTAACCAGGAGTATTCAGATGAAACTTTTGACATCCCTCATCGGCCTTGCGCTGTCGGTCTCGACAGGCATGGCCATGGCACTGGGCCCAGCCCCTGCGCCACTCAAAGACAAAGCCACCCTGACCATAGGCTACGTGAAGGTGGGACACCTTTCGCCCATGTTGATGGTCGAAGAAGAACTCAAGAAGATGAACATCGAGGTCAAGCGCGCCGAATTCGTGCGCTATGCCGATGCCAGAACCGCGCTGTTGTCCAACTCGGTGGACGTATCGGCCGTGGGCGCCGGTGACCTGGCCATCGTGGCAGGACAAGGCAGCAAAAACCTGATCGGCCTGACCGGCGTGGCCAGCTCACCCAAATACCTGGTCGTGCGCAAAGGGGCCAAGATCGACGACTGGGCCGACATCACCGGCAAGAAAATTGCCATTGCCCCCGGCTCTGCCGTGTGGTTCCAGTGGGCCATGACCCTGGTCGAGAAAAACATCCCCTACAACTCGTTCACGCCCGTGAACGTGCAGGGCGGCGGCACTGCATTTGTTCAGGCCATGAAACGCGGCGACATCGATGCCATGGTGTTGTGGGAGCCCTTTGAATCACAAGCTGTGGCCGAAGGCGATGCTTACTTCTCACAAAAACTGGAGTACAGCCAGTCCCGTGCAGTGGGCGCAGAGTTGGGTCTGCTGGCCGCTTCTGGTGAAGCCATGGCGCAAAAGAAAGAACTGGTGCGCCGCTTTTTGTGGGCTTACCTGAAGGCCGAAGAAACCTTGAGCAAAAGCAAGGACCAGTTTGCCGACGCCTATTCCAAGTACACCGGCTTGCCCCTCAACGTGACCAAGGAGTCGGCCAAGGTCATCAAGCTGGGTGGGGTGCTGAACAAAGAACAGGTCTCGCGTCTGGCTGAAGCCGCATTCAAGCAGGGCATCGTGCAAAAAGATGTGACCAAGGAAGCCGCCGCACTCTACGACGACTCGATGGTCATTGAACTGAAAAAGTAAGCAGGCAGCACCCACATGGCAAACGCTTCATTCGATACCCTTCGGCGAACGCTGCTTGGCATGTTGGTGCCGGCTGTGGTGCTGGCCATCTGGCAAATCGCGGGCAGCAGGCCCGACATGGCGGGCATCTTGCCCACCCCCATGAAGGTTCTGGATGGCTGGCATGACTGGATCTTTGCCTCCCCAGGCATGGGCCTGAACCCGTACCTGGGCTCATGGCTGGCCAACGTTCAGTACTCCTCGATGCGGGTGGCTCAGGGCTTTACTCTGGCCGCCTTGCTGGGTGTGCCGCTGGGCTTGCTGATTGGCTGGAGCCGCCTGGTTCAGCAATTGTTTGACCCGCTGATCCAGAGCTTGCGCCCGATCCCCATCACGGCATGGTTGCCGTTTTCGATTGCGCTGTTCGGCATTCGCGACATGGGGGCCATCTTCCTGATTTTTCTGGGCGGCTTTTATGCCATCGTGGTCAACACCACCCAGGGCGCGCGCGACGTCGAGCGCAACCTCGTGCGCGCCGCGCTGATGATGGGTGCCAGCCGCAGTCAGCTGCTTTACCGTGTGGTTTTGCCATCGGCCATGCCCTCTATCTTCACGGGTTTGCGCATCGGCCTGGGCATCTCCTGGACGGCCGTGATCGTTTCCGAAATGGTGGCCGTCAAATCCGGGCTGGGCTATGTGCTGTGGGACGCCTACTACGTGGGCCGCATGGACATTGTTCTGGCAGACATGGTGTCGATTGGCATCATGGGGTTTTTAAGTGACCGGCTGATTGTTTTCATCGAAAGCAAGGTTTTGGTCTGGCGCATCCTGCAAAGCCATTGAAAAATATATGTCCCACATTTCCATCGGAAACCTTTACAAGACCTACCCGGGGGCAACGCCCGTCAAGGCGCTGGAAGACATCGACCTGCAAGTTGAACCGGGTGAACTGGTGGCTTTGCTGGGGCCTTCGGGCTGCGGCAAATCCACCTTGCTCAACCTGATCGCCGGGTTTGAACAACCCAGCCAGGGCCAATTGCAGGTCAATGGCCAAGCCGTGGGCAAGCCGGGCCCTGATCGGGGCGTGGTCTTTCAGGAAGCGGCCCTGTTTCCTTGGTTGACTGTTTGGGAAAACGTGATTTTTGGCCCCAAGGTGCAAGGCATGGCGCGCAGCGAATACGAAGACCGCGCCCATGAAATGATCAAGATTGTGGGCCTGAGCGACTTCAAGAACCATTTGCCCGTGCAGTTGTCTGGCGGCATGCGCCAGCGGGTGGGCATTGCGCGCATCCTGACCTTGGGCTCTCGCGTGTTGCTGATGGACGAGCCCTTTGGTGCGCTCGATGCACAAACCCGCTTGACCATGCAGGAACTGCTGCTCACGGTGTGGCAACAACTCAAACCCACCATCATCTTTGTCACGCACGACATCGACGAAGCCATCTTTTTGGCCAGCACGATTTACGTGATGTCGGCCCGCCCAGGCCGCATCCAGACCAAGATCACTGTCCCCTTGAGCCGGCCACGCACCGTGGCCGACACGGCCAGCGAAACCTTCGCGTCCCTCAAGCTCGAAATCCTCAACCTCATCCGACACTGACATGGCCAACCCGCGCATTCCCTACCGCTTTTCCAACGATGGGCCGGCCCTCAAGGCCTCACCTCAGGGCGCCATCATGGTGCACTTGGTGGTGAACGTGGAACACTGGCAATTCGAGTCGAGCATGCCGCGCACCATCATCACGCCACCCCATGGCAAAGAAACGGTGCCCGATGTGCCCAACTTCAGCTGGGCCGACTACGGCATGCGGGCGGGCCTGCCGCGCATCATGCGGGCCATTCAAGACCGCGGTCTGCCGGCCTCCACCAGTTTCAATGCCGGGGTGATCACCGCCTACCCCCAGGCGGCGCAGGCCATGCACAAAGCCGGCTGGGAGTTCATTGGCCATGGCGTGCACCAGAAAAGCCTGAACCACAACCAGGGCGAGTCCGAAGAGTCACTGATTGCCAGCAGCCTGGACATGATTGCCGGCCTGACAGGCCAACGCCCCAAAGGCTGGCTGAGCCCGGGACTGCGCGAGACCCTCGACACGCCCGAGCTCCTGAAAAAGCAAGGCGTGGAATACGTCTTTGACTGGGTGGTGGACGATGTGCCGAGTTGGATGCAAACGCGCAACGGCCCCTTGCTGGCCTTGCCCTACAACCTGGAAATCAACGACTCGATCATCTACGCCATCGAAAAGCACACCAGCGATGAAATGTACGAACGTCTGGCGCGCACTTTGGCCTTGTTCGAGCGCGAAGCAGTCACGCACCCACGGGTCTTGGCCATCGGCCTTCACCCCCACCTGATGGGTGTGCCCCACCGGTTTGCCAGCTTCGAGCGCATGCTCGATTTGCTGATGAAGTCGCCACAGGTGTGCTTCATGAACGGGTCGCAGATTGCCGACTGGTACACCGCCCAGGTGCCCGCACCCGCAGCCCCTTGAAACGCCACGCCTCACCCTTCCATTGCAACGCACGCAAGCCCCTGCGGCTTGTCTCACTTGAGGCTCCAACATGAACCTCCATCTTGATCAAAAGCAAGTCATCGTGACCGGTGGGTCCAAGGGCATTGGCCTGGCCATTGCGCTCAATTTTGCGCGCGAGGGCGCCAGCCCGGTGCTGGTTTCGCGCCAGCGCAGCAACCTCGACAACGCATTGGCAGCCTTTGCCAAAGAGGGCTTGCCCACACCGGACATCGCCGAAATTGATTTGTCAGCGCGCGGATCGGACCGCGCCTTGTTCGATCTGTTTCCGGCTGCGGACATTCTGGTCAACAACGCAGGCGCCATTCCGGGCGGGAGCATCCACGACCTTGCCGAAGACGCATGGCGCGCCTCTTGGGAACTCAAGCTGTTCAGCTACATCAACCTGACCCGTTTGTATTTGGGGGCCATGGAGGCACGCGGTCAAGGTGTGATTTGCAACATCATCGGCATGGCCGGAGCCGCGCCACGCTACGAATACATTTGCGGATCGGCGGCCAATGGCGCACTGATTGCTTTCACCCAGGGCATTGGTGCTGGCAGCGTGCGCAAGGGTGTCCGGGTGTTCGGCATCAACCCCTCACCCACCCGCAGCGACCGCATCGAAGGTGTGCTGAAACAACAAGCGGCCAGCAAACTGGGCGACGCATCCCGCTGGCTTGAAATGACCCAAAAATTACCGTTTGGCCGCTTGGCCGAACCCGATGAAATCGCCCAACTCGCCGTCCATTGCGCCTCACCCGTTTGCAGTTATCTGAGCGGCACCGTGTTGAACGTCGACGGTGGGCAACAGTACGCACCCAACTGAGAAAACCATGCACCCCGATAACAATTTTGAGTCCCTGCGCGATGGCGTGCGCAGCGTTGTTTCCCAATTTGATTCACGCTATTGGCAAGACATCGACGAGGCCCGCGCCTTTCCGGAAAAGTTCGTGCAGGCCCTGACCTCTGCGGGTTGGCTGTCGGCCTTGATTCCCGAGGAATATGGCGGCTCCAACCTGAGCCTGGTCGAAGCCAGCGTGATCATGGAAGAGATCAACCGGGCCGGCGGCAACTCGGGGGCATGCCACGGCCAGATGTACGTGATGGGTTGTGTGGTTCGCCACGGCTCGGAGGCCCAAAAGCAAGCCCTGCTGCCCAAGGTGGCCAGCGGCGAGCTGCGCATGCAGTCGATGGCCGTGACCGAGCCCTCCACCGGCTCGGACACCACCCAGCTCAAGACCTTTGCCGAGCGCAAGGGCGACCGCTACATCGTCAATGGCCAGAAAGTCTGGACATCCCGCCTGCAACACTCCGACTTCATGCTGCTGCTGGCCCGCACCACCCCGTTGGCAGAGGTCAAGAAAAAGTCGGAAGGCTTGTCGGTGTTTCTGGTGGATTTGCGCGAAGCCGTTGGCAAATCGATCACCGTGCGGCCCATACGCAACATGGTGAACCACGAGACCAACGAGATCTTCATTGACAACCTGGAAATTCCGGTTGAAAACCGCATTGGCGAAGAAGGCAAGGGGCTCAAATACATCCTGGATGGTTTGAACGCCGAGCGCATCCTGATCGCCGCAGAGTGCATTGGCGATGGTTACTGGTTTGTCGACAAGGCCAGGGACTATGCCAACCAACGCGTGGTGTTTGACCGCCCGATCGCCAAAAATCAAGGCATCCAGTTTCCGATTGCGCGGGCCTTTGTCAACGTCGAGGCTGCCAGCCTGATGCGTTACGAAGCAGCGCGCTTGTTTGATGCCCAACAAGCTTGCGGGGCCCAGGCCAATATGTCCAAACTGCTTGCCGCCGATGCGTCCTGGGAAGCGGCCAACGTCTGCCTGCAGACCCATGGCGGCTTTGGCTTTGCGGCCGAATACGACATCGAACGCAAGTTCCGCGAGACCCGCCTGTACCAGGTGGCGCCCATATCGACCAACCTCATCCTGTCTTATGTGGGTGAGCATGTTTTGGGCATGCCCAAGTCTTATTGAGCAGGTTAAAAAAATATGGCACTTCCTGAAACCTGGGACACCTTGCAACTGCAAACGCATGCCGATGGTGTGCTGCAAGTCACCTTGAACCGCCCCGATGTCGGCAATGCCATCAACACCCGCATGGGGCAGGAATTGCTCGACCTGTGGCTGAGCCTGACCGACGATGCGCAGGGTCTGCGCTGTGTGATGCTGACGGGCGCCGGCCCCAAGATTTTTTGCGCAGGCGGCGACCTGAAAGAGCGCAACGGCATGACACGGGCGCAATGGACGCATCAGCATGAAATCTTTGAACGCCAATACTGGGCGCTGGTGGATTTGCCTCTGCCCGTGATCGCCGTCGTCAATGGCCATGCCTATGGCGGCGGACTGGAGATGGCCTTGTGCTGCGACTTCATTTACGCCAGCAGCCGTGCACGCTTTGCGCTGCCTGAAGTGACACTGGGCATCATGCCCGGCATGGGGGGCACGCAAAACCTGCCCCGTGCGCTGGGTGAGCGCCGCGCCAAAGAACTCATCATGACGGGCCAGTCCTTCACGGCCGAACAGGCACTGGCATGGGGCTTGGTCAATCAAGTCACAGAGCCCGACCAGTTGCACAACGAGGCCCTGCGCACCGCGCAAACCCTGGCTCGCAATGCCCCCCTGTCGGTTCGGCAGATCAAAAAATCCATCCGATACGGCGGCCAGATGGAGTTGCGCACGGCCTACCGGTTTGAGGTCGAGGCCTACAACCAGTTGGTGGACACCGAGGATCGGCGTGAAGGCGTGCTGGCTTTCAATGAAAAGCGGGCGCCCCAATTCAAGGGCCGTTGATGGCTGACCCCCACCCAACGCCTCCCTGGAGCGAGTGGCTGGTGGAGTCCCTGCACCGGCCGGTCCACCTGAAAGACCGCCAGCGCGCTGCGTTGCACCTGATCGACTGGATGGGTTGCGCCCATCTGGGGCAGACCACCGAGGTCGGCGATGTTTTGCAGCGGTGGTCGCACACGCAAGCCCCCGGTCCTGTCTGGGTTTGTGGTCACGCCGGTTTGAACGCCGCTGAAGCAGCTCGGTGGCATGGTTCTTTGGGCAGTTGTCATGAGCTCGACGATGTGCACCGCGAAGCGGTGGTGCACCCGGGCGACACGGTCATTCCTGCGGCGCTGGCCATGGCACAGCGCGAAAAATCAAGCGCCGACGAATTGCTGCAAGCCCTGGTGCTGGGTTATGAAACCGGCATTTTGCTGGGCCTGTTGAGTGGCCCTGACCACTACGCCCGCTGGTACAGCACGGCCACTGTGGGTGTCTTTGCCAGCGCCATGGCCTGCGCCAAGCTGCTGAAACTCGACAAGACGCAAATGCAACACGCGCTGGCCTTGGCAGGCATGCAGTCGGCCGGGGTTTGGCAATGCCGCCTTGAGCCGGGTCTGGCCAAACAGATGGCCACAGGGCACAGTGCGCAGGCGGGACTGGTGGCGGCCGACTTGGCTGCAGCAGGCATGACCGGGCCCTTGTCCATTCTGGAAGGGCCACTGGGTTGGCTGAAGGCCACCGGCGCCACACTGGACGCGCCACGTGCGCAGTCCTTGCTGCAAGTCGGGCCAGACAGTGCCTGGCGCCTGCACGAGGTCAGCTTCAAGCCCTGGCCGGCTTGTCGGCATGTGCACCCGGCCATCGAATGTGCCTTGCACCTGCATGCGCAAGGGTTCAACCCGGCGCAGATCGACACCCTTAGGCTGGAGACTTATGCCGTCGCCCTGTCGTTTGCCGATCAGGCTTTTCCGCAAACGCCCTTGCAAGGCAAGTTCAGCCTGCAGCATGGTGTGGCCTGGGCGCTGTGCCACGGCAAATTCGGGCTCGAGGCCACCTCGCCAGCGGGGCTGGCCGATCCCACCTGCGCACAACTGCGCCCACGGGTCCAGTTGGTGTGCGGCCAGGCCCAAGAGCAGGCTTACCCGCAAAGATTTGGCGCCCGGCTCGAAGTGCGCCTGAAAGATGGGCGAACAGCAGCCCATGAAGTTCAAAGCGTATTGGGCGACCCCGAGAACCCCTTGAGTCCGGACCAGGTGAAGGAAAAGGCCCGTGAACTGTTAACCGCCAGCGGCTTGACAAGCCTGCAGGCCCAAGAACTCATGGGCACTTGTCTGGCGCTGCCTGAAGGCGGAGAGCTCGGGTCTTTGTGGTCCGTGCTGCAGGCGCAGCATCAGTCCCAGAACGCGTCCAGCGCACAGGCCAACGACAGCAAGCGCTCGTCCTGACCGGGCGCCGCCAGCAACTGGCACGACACCGGCAGGCCATTTGTCGGACAAGGAAACGACAAGGCGGGCGCGCCCAGAATGTTGGCCAGGCAAGCAAAGTCGGCCTGGCTGGCAGGTGCGGGCTGGGTATGCGCAAAACTGGTTTGCGGTGTGGTGGGCAAAAGCAGGACGTCGATGTCTGCGAACAAGCGGCTCGCCTGCGCACGCAAACCCAGAATGGCCGCCTGACTGCCGAGCCGCTTTTCAGGGCTCAGATTGGCACCGTACAAAAGCATCTTTTTCAGGTCCGCGCTCAAGCCCGGCAACTCGGGCCCCAAGGCACCCAGCCAGTAGTCGGCCCCCTCCCACTCGCTCATCAACAAGGCCTGCAAGCGGCTGGATGCCGGACGCCAGTCGGGCAGGTTTGCCGGCTGCAAAACAGCCCCCAGCGCCAGCAGGCGTTGTTGCGTGGCCTGCCAGGCCTCCAGCACGGCAGGCGCCATCTCCACATCGGTGGTCTGCGGCAACAGGCCGACGCGCAGCCCCTGCCAGACAGCCGCCTGGGGCACAGGCCACGAAGACAAGCCCAAGATGCAGCTTGCCGCCTTGGCCAGGTCCAACCCGTTGCTGGCCAGCGCGCCTGCCACATCCAGGGTGGGGCTCAAAGGGACGATGCCTTCCATGGCCATGCGCGCTTGCGTCGGGATGAAACCAAACACACCGCAATACGCCGCCGGAATGCGCACCGACCCCATGGTGTCGGTGCCCAAGGCGATGGTGCACAAGTGATCGGCCACGGCCGCAGCCGACCCGCCGCTTGACCCGCCGGGGGTGTACCCGTCCCGCAAGGGGTTCATGCAGCGGCCGTACACCGGGTTGTCGGTGGTTGCACCCAAGGCCGCCTCGTGCATGTTGAGCTTGCCCAGCAAGATCGCCCCGGCATCGGCCAGCCGCTGGTACACCGTGGCAGATTGATCGGGCATGCGCTGCGCAAAGGCTGCCGTGCCTGCGGTGCACGGCATGCCGACCACATCGATGTTGTCCTTGAGGGCCATGAGCACACCGTCGAGCGGCCCCAGCGGCGCCCCCTTTGCCCAGCGCATGGCACTGGCTTGGGCTTGCTGCAGCGCCAGATCGGCAGACACCTGCACAAAGGCATGCAACTGCGGGTTGCGCTGCTCTGTGCGGGCAAGCTGCGCCCGCGTCAGGCTGACAGGATCGGTCAGGCCCTGCGCGTAGGCTTGCTGCAGGGCTGCGGCGCTTAACAGTGGAGGGTCCTGGCGCATCGGGATTCAGGGTTTGGCGGATGGCTTGGCGCTTGCCGGGTCAGCCGGATTTGTAGGGCTTGCAGCAGCGGGCCACAACACCGAAGCGATGGCCACCACGATCAGCAAAACAGCCGCCCAATCTTGCCAATGCAAGGCTTCGTTCAAAAAATAAGCCCCGCTGAACACGCCCAACACAGGAATGAACATCACGCTCAGTGTCGATGCCAGAGGCGGCAAACTGCGCGCCAGCGACAGCCAGGCCGCCTGTGCAAAAACAAACACCCCGAATGCGTTGTAAATGATGGACCACCAGGTGATGTCGGGGGGTGGACCCCAATCGGAGCGCTCAAATGCAAAGGCCAAAGCGCTCATGAGCAAGGTGCTCATGCAGGTCATCCAAAACACAATCGCGAGGGTGGGCACCTGAATGCGGGTGTGCCTGATTTGCTGCGTCCCCAAACCCCAAAAAGCCGCGGCCACCAGCCCCAGGAAAATGCCCAGGGGTTTGCCGGAAATGCTGCTGAATTCGTGCCAAAGCAGCAGCACCACACCCAAAGCAGCCGCCCCCACACCCAGCCAGCCACGCCACTTGAGTGAGGCGCCATACCAGAACACACCAAACATGGCCGAGAAAATCGGCATGGTGTAACCCAGGATCGCCGCGCGACCACTCGAGAGGTTTTGTACGGCCAAAATGATCAGGACATGCCAGACCAGCATGTTGGTGGCGGCCAGAACAAACAGCTCTTTCCAGTCGGCCATCGGGATTTTGAAAGACACTTTTTTGAAGTAAAGCACCAGCGCCAAAAAAGGCAAGCCCACCCACATGCTCAAACTGCGAAACGACAGCGGTGGAAAACTCGTCACCCCCAGCTTGAGCATGGGCCAGTTGAAGCCCCAGACCAAAGTCAGGGTGATCAGCAAGGTGATTTGTTGTCGGCTGAGGGTCATGCCGGTCATGGTAGCTCAGCCCTGTGCCAGCTGCTGACCGGGCCGGGACATGCGCCACCTGCATGGCGCGCAGAGGGTTTAGCGGGCGCTCAAAACACCCACGGCCAGCACCAGGTCGGCCCAGGCCTTGGCCTTGTCCGCGGGGGTGCGCAGCAAGCTGGCAGGGTGGTAGGTCACCACCACCGGCACGCCTTGGTAGGTGTGGACTTGTCCGCGCAGCTTGCCCAGAGGCTCCGATGTTTGCAAAACCGCCTGCATGGCAAAACGGCCCATGAGCAAAATGACCTTGGGCTGAACCAGGGCCACTTGGCGCGCCAAATAAGGGGCGCAGGTGCTCAACTCTTGCAAGCTCGGGTTGCGGGCCGGAGGGCGGCACTTGATCGCGCTGGTGATGTAAACCCCACCCTGGCCCTGGCCCTGGCCCTGCGCCTTGCGGCTCAGGCCAATGGCCTTGAGCATGTTGTCGAGCAACTGCCCCGCCGGGCCCACAAAAGGCTCGCCCTCGGCGTCTTCTTCTTCGCTGGGAGGGTCGCCAATGACCATCCAGTCGGCTTGCACAGCGCCAACGCCAAACACCGAATTTTTGCGATGGTCACACAAGTCGCAAGCCCGGCAGGTGGCCGCAGTGTGCTTCAAGGTCTCCCAGTCCATGGCCTCAACGCCATCGGCCAGTGGCTTTCCGCGCAACTTCTCGACCGCCTGAATTGGCACCACCGGCGCTGGGCGTGTGGGCGGCATGGGCGGCATGGGCGGCGTGGCGGGCGTGGGGTGTGGGGCAGCCACAAGGCCTGTTGTCTCCTGCAGAGGGCTCGGCTTTTGTGCGACAGGCTCTGCCGAAACGGCAGCTTGTGTTGTGGCCTGCGCCGTGTCTTGCGGCGCCGCACTGTCGGCATGCTGAGGCCACCAAACGCGCACGCCCATCTCGGCCAGCATGGCGCGTTGGCGGTCGTTCAGATCAAATCGGGTGGGGTCGCTCATGTTGGGGCTCACAATTTCAAACTCATCACCACCGCATGCTCACGCTGCTGGCGGTC
Source organism: uncultured Burkholderiales bacterium (assembly GCA_903935585.1). Taxonomy (GTDB): domain Bacteria; phylum Pseudomonadota; class Gammaproteobacteria; order Burkholderiales; family Burkholderiaceae_C; genus Limnohabitans_A. The sequence continues at coordinate 14,398 of CAIZSE010000082.1, forward strand.
TGCAGGATAGTAATCCTTGCGGATGCTGACCTGCCGAAAACCATAGCGCGCGTACACCTGCAAGGCGCGCAGATTGCTTTGACGCACCTCCAGCCAGAGCCATTGCGCGCCCTCATGCCGCGACAGGAGCGACAAGGCGTCCAGCATCATGTGGCCCCAGCCCTGGCCCTGGTGTGCAGGCGCCACGGTGATGTTGAGCAAATGCATTTCTTCAAACCCGCGCATGGCCAGAAAGTAGCCCAGCAATTCGCCGTCGAGCCACAGGCATTGGGCGTCAAAGAGCGGGTTGAGCGAATCGCGAAAATTGCCGCGCGTCCACGGGTGGCCATAGGCGGTTTGCTCGATGGCGATGACGGCGTCCAGGTCGTCCTGCGTCATGGGGGACAACGTCACCGCGTTGCGCATCGCCTCTGAAGGCTGAGGGCGCAAAACGGCTTTACCAGACCCGGTGCCTGAACGCGTCATGTGGGCACCGTGGCCTTCGCGATCGCCGCACTGGCCTTCATGGCCTCACGTTCGGCGGTGGTGTTGGCGACTTTGTCCCGGATGTACAGCGGCATGGCCTGATCGGCAGATACCGCCAAGCCCTGCGCCCACAAAGCGGGTGCCAAGCGCAGCAAGGCGGTTGCGGTGGGCAAGGCCACGCAACGCTCAGCCACAGGCAGGCGCGCGCCATAGGCGGCAAACGCATTGCCTGCCAGCAGCAAGGGGCTGACCTCGGGCATTTGAATTTTCTCGGGCGCCCCGACCTGCAAGGCCGTTGCGGGCTGCCAGCGCCCATGGTCTTGCCCGGTTACCGGCTGCCATTGGTAGGCGGCGCTGTACACCTCGTCCATGCGGGCATCCAGCAGCGCCAACACGGTCAAAGGGGCATCGACCGACAGGGCCGCCGAATGCATGTGCATCCAGCGCGCTTCTTCGGCCACCGCCAGCAAGGTGTCCACAGGCAGCACCGGCAGATTGGCCCCAAACGCCAGGCCCTGCGCCACAGCACACGCTGTGCGCAAACCGGTGAATGAGCCTGGCCCCCGGCCAAACACGATCGCATCCAACGAGGCCAGGGGCATGTCGGCCTCGGCCAGCATGGCGAGCACCGCCGGGATCAAGCCGCTGGAAGCCTGTGCGCCACCGGGCAGGGTTTGCGCCCAGACCCGATCACCCCGCGCAACGGCCAAAGACAGAACATCGGTGCTGGTGTCAAAGGCCAGCCAGCGCCATTCTTTCGTGAGGGTGCTCATGGCTTGACCCCGACTTCAGGCATCGGGGTAACGGCCGCGATGACCGTCGGGATGGTCGCCACAGCAGGCTTGGCGGCTTGGCGCACACCAAACAAAATGCCGCTGGTCACCAGCGCCAGCCCGGCCAGCAGATTCCAGTGCATGGGTTCACCCAGAAACCACACCGCACCCAAGGCCGACAAGCCCGGCACCAGGGCGGTGATCATGGTTGATCGCACCGGGCCATAGTGGCGCACCATCTGCGTGAAGGTGATGCCCGAAATGACCACCGAGCCCATGCCCTGAAACACCGCCTGAAAGACCACCTCGGTCCAGGGCACCTGATGCAAATGGGTGGGCAACCACCCCGTGCCGATCAACACCCCATAAACCGGCACAAAACTCACAAAGGCAAACGCCGTGATGGCCATGGTGGCACGGACCGCGTCCAGGCCATGGCGACGCACCATCACGCTGTAGCCTGACCAGCAGCAAGCGGCCAGCATGAAGAGCAAGTCGCCCTTCCAGACCTCTCCGCCCTCAAACGCCATCATGAGGCTCACGCCGCCCACCAACACATCGCCCACCACGATGAAGCCCAGCCCCACGGCACGCGCCGATGACACCTTTTCGCGCAACACCAGCCAGGCCAGCAAAGTGGTCCACAAAGGCAAACTGCCCGGCATCAGCACCGAGGCATGAGATGCGGGTGCAAAAAAGAAGCCGGAGTAGGCCAACACGGCATACAGCAATCCGCCCAGCACGCCCGCCTGCAAAGTCGGGGCCAGTGGCAAGGGCGACAGGCCGAACAGCGAGCCCACCTTTTGGCCGGTCTGTCGGGCAGGCCGCATCAGCCACCAGGCCCAGGGCAACAAAATGCTGCTGGCGCCCAGAATGCGTGCCAGCGCAACGTCCAAGGGCAACAAACCCCGCGCAACGGACGCCCGCGAAACGACAATGAATCCGGTCCAAATGAGTACCGTGATGACCGCCGAGGCAACGCCAATGGTTTTTGAAGAAAATCGCATGGCCCGAATGATACGGCCCCCACGGGGCGCCGTCTGGATGCTCGCCCCTTGAAGTTGGTCACGTGGCACTAAGACCGCCTCATTTCAATGGCCGATCTCAAAGGCTAACGACGCACAATCAACATGGAGCCTCCAATCACCCCAAGCAACCCAATGGCATGCCATTCTGTGACAGGCTCGGAAAAGAACAAAGCACCGAACAAGACCCCAAAAATGGGAACCCACGAAATATAACTGGCAGTTCGGCCCACACCAATAGTGGAGATCCCCCGTGACCAAACAACAGATCCAATCCCGGTCGCGAAGACTGCCGAAAAGCCCGCCAAGGACCATTGCCACAGGTTCATTTTTTGAAGATGATCAACAGGTGCATCGACTGATGCGATCACATGCAAGCAAAGCATCAAGGCCCCAACAAAATGAACCACAAAAGTGACCGAAAGTGGTGAAGAATTCAGAGTCAGTCGTTGAATGCACAGGCCACCCAAGGCAAAACCCATCACAGAAAGAAATATCCAGACATCGCCCCATGCAGCTGAAGTCAGCACCGCATGGGGTCTATTCAGAATGACTGCGGCAATGCCTGCCAATGCCAACGCCATCCCGATGAATTGACGCATGAAAATGGGCCGTCGAAAGACCATTGCCTCCAAGCTCAACGAAACCATCGGCCCCAATGCCAGCACCAAGGCTGCATTGGTTGCAGATGTCTTGGCCAAGCCTGCAGCAAATAAAATTTGCTGCCCGTACACCAGAAAAAAAGCGGCAACAACAAGCAGTAACCACTCACGCGATTTCCAATGTGTCAGCGAATGGCCCCACTGCCAAGCCATGACAGCCATCACCACTGCAGCGATGACCATCCTGATGGCTGCCACCAAAAGAATGTCCAGAGTTTCCGTCAGTCCTTTGACCGCTGAAAGGTTGACGCCCCAGACCATCATGGTCATGAAAAGCGCCAAGTGAACCTGCTTCGTTTTAGACAAAGAGTCAGCAAACACTCAGCGGCTTTCTTTGCTGCATGGCATCAAGCGACGACAAAAGGATCGACCAAGAAGGTCGTGATTTCATCAATGAACGTCGTTGCGTGCTGCATGGTCTTGACGCCTTGAGGAGACGCGAAAGCCGAATTAAGGGTCTCCGTGTTTTCAAACCAGAGCTCCACAATGCCATCAATCGGCAAGCCCTCGTAACCGACGACATGCCCTTTGGGTGATTCGCGGTGGGTAATCAGGTTTTGACGGTATCCCAGAACGCCTGGCAGTGTCTTGACCAGCGCAGAATGGACAACGCGCCATTCGTGCGCAAAAACCTCAGGCGTGACATCCGCACGACGACGCAGAAAAGACATGCGCTTGAGTGCTGCGCCCGGTGCTGGGGGCTTGATAACCTCCAAAGGCTCGGCAGTGACGATGCGCAGATGCGCCATGAAATGGTTTTCGTCTGCGATGAGCTTGGCGCCAAGCGCTGCCGAAAAAGCATCGTCCATTCGTCTGGAGTCATCAAACCAGAGCTGCGATATCCCATCTACTGACTCGGGACCACGTTTGTAACTGATCCCACGTTGTGCTGTATCTGTGACATGGTTTTGTTGATACGCCAATAACCCGGGCAATTGGGACGCGAGCTTCGAATGCTCTTCACGCCAATAGGCTCGAAATTTCTCAGCGGACCAATCCGTGCGTTTATTCAACAGTCCCATTCGAACTTGCATCATTGATCTCCTGTTATGAAGGGATGGAATTGAAGTGCCCAATTCGTCAAGATTCGGGTTGAATCCACATCTGGCCGACACACTTGGTCGTCCAAATGCGGGGCCAGATATTGTGTGATCCCCGTGTTCGGATTGCCTTCAGCGGTATAGGCGCAGGCGGGCTCCGATAGGCGTTCGAAAGTAATTTTTTCTCTTCGAGATCAAACGCGGAATCAACCGTTTTGGTGGCGCTCATGGTTTTCAAACCTCAGTGGTCACTGTGGGTGGAAAGGCTGTCGAGAAAGGTTTGGCGTTTTTCCAACCAGACCTTGTGACGAATGTGCCAATCAGCGAAGCCAGTGTCACGCTCAAGAGCCCATTGGGCATGCAATGGCCAATAGGGATCAAACAGCGCTTCGCGCCCAATGGCCACAAGGTCAGCGCTGCCGGAGGTCAGGATGTCTTCAGCTTGGTGGGCATCAATGATCATCCCGACAGCTTGTGTGATGACGCCCGTCTCGGATTTGACACGCCTGGCAAAAGGGACTTGAAACCCCAACCCTCGCGCTACCGGCAAGGCATGGGTCTGCTCCGTCAAACCGCCAGATGAGCAGTCGATCACATCAACCCCAACACTTTGAAGACGGTGAACCAATTGAATGGTGTCCTCTTCTCCCCAACCATCAACGGCCCCATCGACAACCGAAAGCCGGCACCACAAAGGCTTTTCCTTGGGCCACACAGCACGTACGCGAGACGCCAGATCAACTGCCAGCTTCATGCGCCCTTCACGGTTGACGCCGTATTCATCGGTGCGCTTGTTGGAAACAGGCGAAAGAAAACTGGTGACCAGATAACCATGACCAAAGTGCAGCTCAACCGTGTCAAATCCTGCTGCATCAGCCCTTCGCGCTGCCGATTCGAACTCGCCAATCACCTTTTCAATGGCGGCAATCGACATCGCTTCCGGTATCGACCACCCTGGCCCTGCAGGTATTGGACTGGGCCCAATACGCGCCCATCGCGGATCCTCTTTCAGCATCTGCTCAGGGGTCAGTGCCTGACCGCCATCCCACAAAGCTTTGCTGCCCGCTTTGCGGCCAGCATGACCCAATTGAACACCAATAGCCGATCCGGATTGATGAACGAAATCCACCACTTCGCGCCATGGCTGGATGTGCGCGTCCTCCCACAATCCGGCGTCATCTTTCCCGATGCGCCCCACAGGGGAGACCGCCGTGCTTTCCGTGATGATCAAACCTGCGCCGCCGAGTGCAAATTTCCCCAGATGAACCAAGTGCCAATGATTGGCAAAGCCCCCTGGCGCAGCATGCTGCATCATTGGGGCAATCACGATGCGATTTTTGAGTACGAGCGAACGAATCCGCAGCGGCTGAAACAGCGCTGTCACCATTTAATGCCTCCGATCAGTGTGAGCCGAGATAGGCCGCTCGCACTGCTGGATCTTTCAGCAATTGAGCACCCGTTCCTTCGAGGATGATGCGTCCAGTTTCCAAAACGTAAGCCCGATCAGCGACCGCCAATGCTTGGTTCGCCATTTGCTCCACAAGCAAAATCGTCAAGCCGGCCTCACGCAAAGCTCGGATGGACTTGAAAATATCCACAATGATCAGTGGTGCCAGCCCAAGCGATGGCTCATCCAGCAACAACAACTTCGGCTCGCTCATCAACGCACGAGAAATAGCGAGCATTTGCTGCTCTCCACCTGACAGGGTTCCTGACAACTGATTCGCGCGCTCACGCAATCTTGGGAAGCGTTCATATTCACGCTCTACGAGACGCTGCACGCGATCACGGTCCTCTTTGATGGAATATGCGCCAAGAAGCAGGTTCTCGTAAACGGTCTGATCTGCAAAAACGCCACGCCCCTCCGGAGAAAGTGCGATACCCAGACCCACTCTTTGGTGGGAAGGAACGTGGGTGATATCGACGCCATTGATCAGCACCTTGCCAGCGGCCAAGGGTTCAAGGCCGACGATGCCCTTCAGCAGGGTACTTTTCCCGGCACCATTGGCACCAATGATGGTGACAACCTCTCCGACATTGACCTCAAGGCTGACACCTTTGACGGCATGGATGGCCCCATAAGACAGTTCAACGGATTCAAGCTTTAACACGGCTGGCCTTTCACGCAGAGGGTGTTTCGACTGCCTCGGTTCCGAGGTAAGCCTCCACAACTTTCGGATTTTTTTGTACCTCGGAAGGCGAGCCTTCTGCAATCTTGATGCCGTAATCCAGCACGATGACATGGTCAGAAACGCGCATCACCAAATCCATGTGGTGTTCCACCATCAATATGGAGAGACCCATCCGGCTGATACGGATCAGCAAATCACCCAGTTCGGCTGTCTCTTGAGGATTCAAGCCTGCAGCAGGCTCATCCAACAACAACAACTCGGGATCGGTTGCCAATGCACGCGCCAATTCAACTCTGCGTTGCAACCCATAAGCCAAACTGCCTGCTGGCACCAAAGCCAGATGTGAAAGCCCTACCAATTTCAAAAGCGCGAGAGAGCGCTCTTTCGCGGCGGCTTCTTGTCGGCTTGCACTGGGCAATGCAAACATCGAAGTGAAGAATCCATTGGTCATCCGGGCGTGTCGACCCAGCATGACGTTATCCAACACGGTCAAATCGCCAAACAGTCGAAGGTTCTGGAATGTACGGCCCATACCCATGGCACAAATGGCATGGGTGGGTTTGCCAACGACACTCTGCCCATCAAACACGATGGAGCCCGCATCTGGCGGAACAATACCAGTCAGCATGTTGATAATGGTGCTTTTGCCTGCCCCATTGGGGCCAATCAATGCATGCACATGGCCTCGCTTCAGCTCAAAAGATACGTTTTGCGCAGGTTTGACGCCGCCATATGCTTTCGAAACTTTTTCAACAAGCAGCAGTTTGCTTGTCCCCCCCTTTGAAAGAACAAGTTCTGATGCGCCCGAATTTTCAGGGCCTTCGGATTTCCCTGCCAAATTCTTTGAACGCAACAGCTGATTAACAACCCCCATGACGCCCCCTGGCATGACATACAGGGCGAAGAGAAGCAAGGCGCCATAAACGAAGTGCTGCACAGAAGGCCAGCTTGAAAGGCCCGCTTCAATCAATGTCAGACTGATGGCCCCCACCAAGGGTCCATATATCGATCCGACACCGCCAAAAAGCACCAGCAGCAAAATGAAAATAGACAGGTGGAAGTTGATGAAATCCGAATTGATGTACTGATTTTGCTGCGCCACAAGGGCACCCGCAAGACCGCACGTCACAGCCGCAACGACAAACGCAGTCACCTTGCCACGGTAGACACGCACACCCACCGAAGAAGCCGCGATCTCATCAGCCTGCAAGGACAGCCAAGCACGTCCAAGCCGGCCGGAAACCAGGTTACGAATCAGGATATGCGCAGCCGCACTTAATACGAGCGCAAACCAGACCCATTGGTGCATCGTGAATGGCTGGTCATTCCATGTCAGAGGACGAATGCCAAAAAGCCCTTGGGCTCCCCCGAACACGTCCGACCATTCGGTGACCAATTTTTCCACCACGATGCCAAAAGCCAGCGTCACCATCGCAAGGTAAGGCCCCTTGACTCTGAGCGATGGCAAAGCAATCAAAACGCCACACACACCGGAAATCAAACCACCCAAAGCCAAAGCAAGCCAAGGATCAATCTGAGTTTTGGTGGTCAAGAGCGCAACCGCATAAGCACCCGCCGCAAACAAGCCTGCCTGCCCCAGTGATTTCTGACCGGCATAACCCACGAGTATGTTCATTCCTGATCCACACAGGTAATAAACACACATCATGAAAGCGATTCGTAAATAGTAGTCATTGGCGACGCCTCCTACGATCGCCGCTAATAAAGCAACGACGACTGCCACAAGCAGTAAATGTTTCAGACCGCTCATACTTTTTCCACCGTGCTGGTCCCGAAGAGTCCGTTAGGACGGAAAGCCAGGACCAATATGACCAATCCAAAAACAGCGACTTCACGCCATTGTGCGGACCACAGATTCACAAAAGACTCCAACACACCCAAGATGAAGCCTCCCATGACGCATCCGCGTGCGTTGCTGAGTCCACCGACCATTGCCGCTGAAAAACCTTTCAGCCCAACAGCAAGCCCCATGAACAAAGAAGCTTGAGCGATCGGTGCAAGCAAGAACCCCGAAAGCCCAGCCATTGCCGAGCTGATGACAAAAGCACCCACCATGACCATGTTCACGTTGATTCCCATCAAGCTGGCAACACTTTGATTTTGGGCCACCGCACGCATGGCTTTGCCCATCATGGATTTGCGCATGACATGGTCAAACGCAACCATGATGACCACTGAAACGCCAAGCATGAGGACTTCTTGGGGTCGTATACCAATGCCCAGTAATCTGATCACGTCATCGCCCACCGGGCTGGGAACGACAACAGGCTTGGGCCCCCAGATGGCCAAACCAATGCTTTGCAGAATGACGCCAAATCCAAGGGTACTCATGACCCATGCCATGCCCGGTCGTTTGGCAAAAGGGCGCACACCCAGCAAAAAAAGCAGCCACCCAATCAGCCCCATGATGGCGAGGCTTGCCAACAAAGCACCTAACTGCGCCATGGTTCCGGGGTCGGCCCCACCAAAGGATGTTGAGGTTGGCAACTTGCCCACTGCGAAAAACAACACACTCATTCCAATGAATGCGCCAGCGGATACAAATTCACCGTGCGAAAAGTTCAAGGTTTTGGTTGTCGTGAATGTCACACTAAAACCCAGCGCAACAAGTGAATATGCGCTTCCCACTGCCAGGCCGCTGATCAGCGCTTGCAAAATTGATTCCATCAAGATCCCCTGTGAAAACCAACAGAACGAGGATTTTTCCTCGCTCTGTTTCACTCATGCCTTAGCGCTTGTAGTCGTTAACTGACATCGACTTGATGATGCTGTCTGAATAACTAACGAGCTGGTCGTTGTTCCATCGCACAAAGTTCAAGTCACTGGCTGTCAGCGCTTCATGATCGGTCTTGCTGAAAGGTTTGTTGTAAGACTTCATCACGCCATTTACGACGGTGTTCAGATTTTCGAGGGCGTCTTTCATTTTGGGGCCATCGGTTCCGCCAGATTGCTTGATGGCCTCTGCCACCAGCAGCACAGCATCATAGCCATGGACGACAAACGGAAAGGCACTTGGCGCTGCCAATTTGGCGACAGTTCTTTCGTACAATTTTTTCTGTGCAGGGGTAGACGGATTCACCATCGTGCGCATGAATATTGGCTTGCCTGCCAAGTTCTTTCCTGCGGCATCATAGAAAGTGATGTTGTCAGCTGCCCATGATGTCAAAACCAGTGGGAAATAGTTGATTTTCTCCATGCTTCGCATGAGTTGGCCAACAGGGGTGCCTTGCGCCCAAAGCAAGATGGTGTCTACGCCGGCAGCTTTCATTTTGTTGAGCTGAGATGTCATGTCGGTATCAGCAACACCGAACTTCTCAGTAGCGAGAGAGCTCATGCCGTGAAGCTTGAGGATTTCTTCCAGATCTTTCAGGCCGCCCTGGCCGTAACCAGTGGTTTCACCCATAAGACCAATTTTTTTGGTGGGCAGTTTGGATGCATAAGTCACCAGTGCAGCGACTTGCTCACGGTCCACCATGGACACACGGAACATGTAGTTGTCGGCTCCAGGACTCATCGGCTTGGTGATGTCTGTTCCCGAGCCAATCATGCCCATGGAAATGATTTTCTTCTGGTTAGGAATATGCCGCCAAGCCAAGGCATTGCCAGAGTTGGTAGGACCAAAAACAGCTGCCACCTTTTCGTTGTCAATCAGGTCGCTCATGTTTTGAATGGATTTAGGGGGCTGCGATTGGTCATCCCGCACCACCAAAGTCAGCTTGCGACCCAACACACCTCCGGCGGCATTGATGTCGGCAATCGCTGCTTCAATGCCAATAACACCCGCCTTGCCGCTTTGGGCCGAAGGCGATGCCGAAAGATCACCGTTAAAGCCCAGTTTGATGTCCTGCGCGTAGGCCGTCACAGCCACGCTTAGCGTTGCTGCAATTGCAGTGAGTTTGAGAATTTTTGCAAGTTTCATTTGTGTCTCCTAACTGTGGTTATTGGCCTCTAGGCCGGGGAATTTTCGCGTCGCGAAATCTTTGAACTGGTTTTTCAAGCAAGAAAGCCGCCATCAACGGCCAAGGTCACGCCCGTGACATAACTGGCCATGTCTGAGGCCAAAAACACCACTGGGCCGACCAACTCTTCTGCCTGACCCACACGCGCCATGGGTGTGCGCATCATGAATTTCTCAAGCCTTTCTGGCGCTTCTCTGGTGTGCGATGTCATGGGCGTTTCAATCACACCCGGGGCAATGGCATTGACTCTGACACCATCTTTTGCCAGCTCCACGGCAAGAGCCTGGGTCAATTGTTTGACCGCCCCCTTGGAGGGTGAGTAACCGACCACATTCGGAATGCCGACAGAGGAGGCAATCGAGCCCAGATTGATGATGGCGCCTTTTGTGGCTCGCAATGCCTGCAGCCATGCATGGGTCGGATGAAATGTACCCATCACATTCACCTCAAGCGTTCGTGACAGATTTTCAGCCACTTGGGGGCTGTCAAGGTTTTCTCGAACGATGATCCCTGCGTTGTTGACCAAGATATCAATGTTGCCGATTTCCCTGGCGACGATCGCTGCCAAGACATGGCATTGGTCGGCCGATGTGACATTCAGTTCGTAGGCCAAAGCTTGCCCGCCATCCGTTAGGATTTCTTGTGCAACCGCCTGAGCGTTTTGTTCTACCAGGTCGGTCACAATAACTTTGGCTCCCGCCTTGGCCAAACCCTTGGCGATGGCTCGGCCGTTGCCCTGGCCCGCCCCCGTAACGAGTGCAATTTTCCCCAACAGCACCTGGGGGGCCATATTTGCAGTAATTTCCATATCGAACTTTCCGTTGCCTATGATTTCGCTGAACTTTTACTTCTGTTCAGTCGTCATCACTCAATGACTTCATCTTTTGCGAGTGTTTGTCCCACCACATATCCAAACGTCAATGCCGGACCAAGGGTGATGCCTGCGCCTGGGTAATTGCCGCCCATCACGCTGGCCGCGTCATTGCCAACGACATACAAGCCCTTCACAGCTTGCTTGTCTTGAGTCAGAACTTGGCATGAAGCATTGGTTGCAAGGCCTGCAAAGGTTCCAATTTCACCCACAACAATTTTGATGGCGTAGTAAGGTCCTTGCTTTATGGGTGCCATGCACGGATTGGGTTTGACCAATGAATCGCCCTGGTACCGGTTATAGGCGGTGCTGCCTTTTGCGAACTTCGTGTCGACACCGGTCAGTGCATCGCGATTGAAGATGTCGATTTCTTCTTTCAAGGGCTCTGCTGGCACATTGAGGACGCGGGCCAACTCTTCGATGCTGTTGCCGCACTTCAAGTAACCGCTCTTTAAGTGCTTGCCTATCGGCAACGGGAAGGGCGCAGCGGCACCCATGCCGTATTCACGCAAATGAGCATGGTCGCAAACAAGCCAACAAGTCACATCGCCAGTTCCCTCGCATGCCTTGACCAAATTCTGCACAAAGTCATGGTAGGACAAAGCCTCGTTTCCAAAGCGCCTTCCGTTCTTGGTCACAGCGATCACGCCGGGCTTTGCTCGGTCAATGAAGTGAGGCATGACGCCCTCTGATCCGTCACTGCGCTTGGACACGGACGTGGGGCACCAAGCTGCAGCGTTTGGAATCGTGGGGTCTACCCAGCCACCAACCGACTCACCGAGTCGCAACCCATCACCCGTATTGAGTGGCGGCGAGGGTGTGAAATGCTCTCGCCCGGTGGGTGCGTGCGGGAAAAGCTGTTTGCGGCGCTCGACATCAAAGGGGAATCCACCGCAGGCCAGAACAACGCCACGTCGGACCCGAATCTCGACCGGCGAACCCTCTTGAATAACCGTTGCACCAACTACACGGCCCTCCTCCACAATGAGCTTGCTCACGGGTGATGACAGCCAGACCGGAATATTCAGGTCCATGGCCGCTTTTGCCAAACGCCCTGCCAGTGCATTGCCATTGGTCAACGTCATTCCTCTGCCGTGTTGCACAACATCCAGCAAGTGGCGCGCAAATCGTTTGGCCACAAACCAAAATGATTCGAATGACTTGAATGCTCGCAGGAAGTGCCACAGCTCTTTACCCGAACCCAGCATCATTCCGAAAACCGTCAACTCGGGCACTGGTGGCGCGAGCTGCTCCACACGCCGACCCAGCTCCCGGGCATCAAATGGGCGTGTGACCATTGACCGGCCCCCTGGCTGACCACCTGGGGCCTCTGCGTGATAGTCCGGAAATATGGGCGGCATATCAAACTGAACACAGGTGTTTTCTGTAAAGAATTGAATGGCCTTCGGTCCATTTTCGATAAATGCATCCACTCGCGAGGCATCGAAGTGCGTTGTGGCTTCATGCTGCAAATACGTTCGGGCAGCACCGGCAGGCTCATGAATGCCTTGCTCTTCAGCCAGCTTGGTGCCGGGAATCCAGAGCCACCCACCAGAGCGTGCGGTCGTGCCGCCATACACCGGGGCTTTCTCCACAACGAGCACCTTCAAGCCTTTGAATGCAGCGGTCACCGCGGCAGACATGCCCGATGCACCCGTGCCCACCACCAAAACGTCGTATTCCGTTTCTTGCCTCGCCATGGCTTTCTCCACTTGGTTTTTAGTTCATTTAAAATGTTAGTTTATAGCGAACTTGTCTGCCTAAATCTAATGGTTAACCCTTGGTGGAACCATCATTCAATGACGAACGATTCACGCAGGCCAAAAGAGATTGATAGAATTTATCAATGGAGATGGGCATGACCAACGATGCAGATATTGAATTGAATGAGTCAAACGGTGGAAAAGAACGCCGTGGAATCCAATCCATCGAGGTCGGGGGACAGTTGCTGCTCTCTCTTGCGGCTCATGGTCGACCCATGCCGTTGCGGGATCTGGCCAAAGCCGCCAACATGCTGCCTGGCAGGGCCCATCCTTATTTGGTAAGTTATTCCAAATTGGGACTCGTGACCCAGGAAGCGTCAAGTGGTTATTACTGGCTTGGGCCAACCGCCATTCAGCTCGGCCTGGTCGGTTTGAAGATGCTCAATCCGGTACGCGAAGCCATCCCTTTCGCTGAAGCCTTGGCTCGCGAAACTGGACACAGTGTTGCGCTCTCTGTGTGGGGAACGCAAGGTCCAACCATCGTGTACCTGTTTGACGCCATCTATCCGCTTCACACGAACATACGCACAGGCACTTTGATGTCACTTGCAGGTACTGCCACAGGCAGGTTGTTTGCTGCTTATTTGCCATCCAAGCTCATCGAGGAGTTCATGCTCGAAGACCATCGAAGGCTGGGTCCTGATATTGCAAGTCCTTTTACGCCCGAAAGCGTTCAGGCCTTGTTAATGGAGGTACGGAAGTTCGGGCTCTCACGCGCGATCAACAACCCCACACCAGGCGTGTGTTCATTTGCAGCCCCGGTCTTTGATTACTCCGGAAATATCGTGCTGGGTTTGACCCTGCTCGGGCGATCGGGCGCTTTCGAATTCAGCTGGGAAGGGGCCCAAGCAATAGCGGCCAAACGCTGCGCCGCAGAGGTCTCTAAAAGGCTTGGCCACACATCCTCGAAGCTTGGCTAAACTTTCATCAACTGAGGCGTTATGAACGCGCTGCGGTAGAACGCGGTGTCCAAATGAGCCTCAACCTTTGTCAATGCCCCTGCAACCCAAGTCAGGCGGCGAAATAGCAGATCAAGAGGCGTGCCGACAGCCAGACGACTGCGCTGGAACGTAGACTCCCACAATGCAGTTATTTCGACAACCGCCCCTGTTCTTTCGTTACGGTATGCCTTTACGGGCGGGGTCAGCTTGGCTGGCCCTGACCCTGGTTGCTCTGACACCGACCCACTCTGCATTCGCTGAGACCCCAGCGCTAAGGGCTTCAACATCCGAACAAGACCGACCCTCCGAGCACCGCCTGCCGACAGCCGTGCTGAAAACACTGCGCCAGGCCCAGGTGCCCCCATCGGCCTTGAGCGTGCTGATCACCCCTTTGCCAGCCGTTATCGCAGCGGACAAGCCTGCTGCGGCGCAGCCACCCCGCCTGTCGCACCAGTCGCAAACAGCGACCCATCCGGCTTCGGTCATGAAGCTGTTCACGACCTATGCCGGCTTGAGCTTGCTGGGGCCCCAGCATGTCTGGCAAAACCGTGTGTATGCCGATGGCCCGGTGCGCGATGGCGTGCTGCAAGGCAACCTGATTGTGCGAGGCAGCGGCGACCCCAAGCTGGTGGTTGAGCGCCTGCACGAGCTGTTGGGCCAGGTGATGGCAGCAGGCGTGCGCGAGGTGCGCGGTGACATCGTGCTCGACCGCAGTGTGTTTGATGTGCGTGAACGCAGCGAACCCTTTGACGACGAACCCCTGCGTCCCTACAACGTGGCACCCGATGGGCTGCTGCTCAATTTCAAGGCGGTGGTCTACAAGTTCACGCCCGACGCCGTCAGCGGGCAAGTGCAGGTGCGCTTCGAGCCCCCGCTGAAGGGCCTGGAGTCACCCGTGCTGCTGCCCCTGAACAGCGGCAACTGCAACGATTGGCGCAGCCAGCTCAAAGCCGACTTCAGCCAGCCCTTGCAGGTGCGCTTTGCAGGCAGCTACCCCACACGCTGCGGCGAACGCGAGTGGCCCGTGGCCTACCCCGAACCCGAGCAGTACGCACCCCGCGTGATGCACGCCATGTGGCTGGGTGCTGGCGGGCAACTGAGCGGTCAAGTTCGTTATGGTGCGCGCCCGGCAGCTGCCAGACTGCTGGTCGAAGCGCCCTCCTTGCCGCTGAGCGAGGTCATCAAGGACATCAACAAATTTTCCAACAACGTGATGGCGCAGCAATTGTTTTTGACCTTGTCCAGCGAGCTGGGGGCGCCGGGCCGCTTCGAGGCCTCGCGTTTGCGTGTATCGCGTTGGTGGCGCAGCGGGTTTGCCATGCAAGACGAACCGCTGCTGGACAACGGATCGGGCCTGTCGCGCACAGAGCGCAGCACAGCGCACGCCCTGACCGCCTTGCTGCAAGCCGCCCACGCCGGGCCGCACGCTCAACACTTTGTCGACTCGCTGTCTCTGGCCGGGGTGGACGGCACCGCCGCTCGCCTGAAAGAGCGCAACCCCCAGTCACCCGTGATCGGCAATGCCTGGCTCAAAACCGGTTCACTGCGCGATGTGGCCTCAGTGGCCGGCTACGTGCAAGGCCAAAGCGGCCAACGCTACACACTGGTCGCCATCGTGCATCACCCCAACGCCAACCAGGCGCGCACAGCACTCGACCAATTGCTGGAATGGACAGTGCGCGACAGCGCCCAAAGCAACGCCCCTCGGTCTGCTCAAGGCCCCAAACCATGAACCTCATTGACTGGGTCGGCTCACTGGCCGCCTTTTTGACCACCGCCAGCTTCATCCCGCAAGCCTGGCAGACCTTTCGCACCCGCGATGTCAGCGGCATCTCTTTGGGCATGTACAGCCTGTTCACCGCAGGCGTGGCCCTGTGGCTGGTTTACGGCGTGCTGATGATGGCCTGGCCCATCATCATCGCCAACACCATCACCACCAGCCTGGCGCTGATGATTTTGGTGATGAAGCTGCGCTATCGCTGATCCTTTCAGAAAGTAATACCTGGAAATGGGTACATACCCGATACCCTGTTCAGGGTATCTCTCCTAGGATATGAAAAAGAACAGCCGTTCTTTTTTTAATAAACCAGGAGACAACCCGTGCGTCAATTCAAAAGATATGGGCTTATAGCCAGTTTGGCCACGGTGCTGGCCTGGGGTTTGGCAGGGTGCGGGGGAGGTAGCGATGGCGATCAGAAATTACGCGTCAGCTATTCATCACTGGTCTCTTTTGGCGACAGCCTCAGTGATGTCGGCACGTACAAGGTGGGCACGGTTGCCGCGCTCGGTGGCGGCAAATACACCGTCAACTCAGCCAGTGATAAAAACTGGACAGAGCTGATTGCAGCCCAACTGGGGTTATCGGCGCCTTGCGCGGCACAAACAGGTCTCGATGGCGATGCCCTGCTCGGATTCAGTGTTCCTGTGACCAACTTCAGCACTTGTTTCAATTACGCACAAGGTGGGTCTCGCGTCACCCATCCAGTTGGACCGGCTAACAAGCTCCTTGCGCCTCATCCGTCTGCTGCTTTGGGGCAATTGACCGTCCCCATTCTGGGTCAAATCACAGCGCATTTAACCAAAGTCAATGGCAAATTTTCTGGGACTGAACTGGTCACAGTGATGGCTGGCGCCAATGATTTGTTCATGAATTTGGGCGCAATTGGCCCCACATTCCTCCCTGAAGCAGCGGTTACAGCCATGGGTGACGCTGGCGCAGAGATGGCCATCCAAATCAAAACCCTCATTGTTGCGAACGGTGCCAAGTCCGTTGTTGTGCTCAATATCCCGGATGTCAAAGGCACGCCCTTTGGTCAGAGTACCCTTGCAGGCACCCAAGATCTCATTGATTTGATGGTGACCACTTTCAATACCCAATTGCAAGCTGGCCTGCAAGGCACTTCGGGGGTCTTGCTGATCGATGCCTACACAGCCAGTAAAGACGAAGTTGCAAACCCCACTCGATATGGCCTAACGAACACAACGAGCCCAGCCTGTAACCTGACACCCGCAAGCAACCCTTTAGGAAGCTCACTGGTTTGCAATGCATCCAACACCAACGCAGGTGATGTATCTCGTTACTTGTTTGCGGACAGCGTCCACCTCACGCCCTACGGCTATCAGTTGATGGCGCAACTGGTTGCCAAAGAACTGGTCTTGGCCAAATGGTTTTGAGTCATTGAACTTTCAGGAGCAATACACATGAAAAATACAGCGAAGTTCGTGACTGCAACAGTTCTTTGTTTTGCCAACTATGGCGCCAGCGCCCAATCGGCTGGCTCGTGGCTTTTTCGCATGGGTGCGACCAACGTTTCGCCTCAAGTCACCAGTGACAACATGACTGCGCCCAGCTTTTACAACATAGGCACCACAGTTGGCACCAAAACCGACGTGGGCGGAGACACCCAATTGAGTGGCGGCTTGACCTACATGTACACCGATCATTTCTCGGTGGACGTGCCGATTGCGCTGCCCTTCAAGCACAAGTTGTACGGCGATGGCGCCCTTGCGGGCGCCGGTCAAATCGGCAGCGTCAAGGCACTGCCTTTCACCGTCTTTGGTCAATACCGCTTCAATGAAGCGAATTCAGTGTTCAGACCTTACTTGGGCTTGGGTTTGACATATGCCTACTTTTTTAACGAAGCAGGCAGCGGGTCTCTCACGGCCATGACCAACCCAGGCGGTGCAGCCACCACATTGAGCGTTGAATCAAAGTTTGCACTGACACCCCAACTTGGCTTCACGTATGTTGTGACTGATAAATGGATGCTTGATGCATCATTCAGTAAGACTTATCTGAAGACGCGGACGTCGCTTTCAACAGGCCAGACGATTGACACCCGGCTCAACCCCAACGTGCTCAGCTTGGGACTGGGCATGAAGTTCTAAAAGCCTGATTTATACAAAAAATGCCCGCCCATCGCGGGCATTTTTTTGCCCTTCGCTTGGGGCTCAAGCCGCTGCGCGTTGCAACCTGTCACGCACACCTTCCCACTCAGGGGTGTCGGGTGGCAGCTGCACCCAGATTTGTTGCACCCCTCGGGCGTCCAGGTCGCGCAAGACACTGAACAGCGCATGCGCCGCCTGATTGGCGCTGGCGGGCTGTTCACGCCACAACACACCAGCACCCGCATTGGGACGCTCGACAGACCAAAGACCCAGGTTATTGGCATGTGGCCCCAGCGCCTCCAGTTTGCGGGCCATGTCTTGCGCCGACATCAGCCGCACCTTGGCGCGTGGGGCGTAATGCGATTCGAGCGTGCCCGAAGCTCGGGGGGCGGATTGGCCCATGGTTTCGATGGGCGTGTTTTTGTCCAGCACGGCCCGCCCGCAAGCGGCTTCAATCTGCGCGCGGGTGATTTGGCCGGGGCGCAACAACACCGGCTCACCCCGGGTGCAATCGATGATGGTGGACTCGATGCCCACATCGCAGTCGCCGCCGTCCAGAATCAACAGCTCAGCACCCAACTCGGACTGCACGTGCGCTGCCGTGGTCGGGCTCACGCGGCCAAACCGGTTGGCACTGGGGGCCGAGATGCCCTGCACACCCAAGGCCAGGCAAGCAGTCAGCAATGCCTGCGCCACGGGGTGCGAGGGGCAACGCAAACCGATCGAGTCCTGCCCGCCCGCCGATGCCGTGGCCACACCGGGCTGGCGCGGCAAGATCAAAGTGAGGGGCCCAGGCCAGAAGGCGGCCATCAGGCTTTGCGCAAACTCGGGCACCTGCGCGGCAAACAGCGGCACTTCGGTTGTGCTGGCCACATGCACGATCAGCGGGTGATCGGCAGGGCGGCCTTTGGCCTCAAAAACACGGGCAACGGCTGCATCGTCGGTGGCGTTGGCGGCCAGGCCATACACGGTTTCGGTGGGCATGCCCACCAACTGGCCAGCCTGCAAAGCCTGCGCGGCCCTGGCAATGGCCTGTTCATCTGCCGCGAGGATCATGGACCGCCTTAAAACGCTTCGATGCCAAGCAAGGCCGCGGCTTGCAATGCCGTGGCACGCACCGCCTCCACGCTGTCACCGGTGATGTTCAGGTGGCCCATCTTGCGGCCCGGGCGCGCCGACAACTTGCCGTACAAGTGCAGGTGCGTGCCAGGCAGCGCCAGCACCGGTGCCCAGGCAGGACTGGTCGGGCCCTTGGCCGAGGCCTCTGGCCACAGATCGCCCAGCAAGTTGAGCATGATGGCCGGCGAGTGCTGGCGCGGTGGCGTCAGGGGCAGGCCAGCCAGGGTGCGCACCTGAAGCTCAAACTGCGACTGGTCGCAAGCGTTCAGGGTGTAGTGCCCGCTGTTGTGCGGTCGTGGCGCCATTTCATTGACAATCAGTTGGCCGCCTTCGAGGATGAAAAACTCCACACACAGCACGCCCACATAGTTCAGGCCTTCGGCGATGGCGCGGGTGGCTTGCACAGCTTGCGCGGCCAAGTCGGCGGGCACGGCACCTTCGTACACGCTGGTCACGGCCAGAATGCCATCGCGGTGCAGGTTCAGCTGCACCGGAAAATTCACCATCTGCCCATCGGCACCCCGCGCCACGATGACCGAGCACTCGGCTTGCAGCGGCAGCATTTTTTCCAGCACGCAGGGCACGCTTTTCAGCTCAGCCCAGGCAGCGGCCAGGGCTTCACGGGTCTTGACCCGAATCTGGCCCTTGCCGTCGTAACCCATGCGCGAGGTTTTCAGGATGCCCGGAAAAAGGTCGCCCCCCGAGGAGTTGTTTGGCTGGCTCATCACGGCCGCAAGTTGCGCGGGCGTCTCGATCAGGGCGTGCGGGGCCACCGGCACACCACAACGCACAAAGTGGGCTTTTTCGGCGGCGCGGTCTTGCGCAATGGCCACGGCATCGGCGCTGGGGGCCACGGGGCGGTGGGCGCCCAGGGTGGTCAAGGCGGGCGCGGGCACGTTTTCAAATTCGGTGGTGATGGCCGCGCAGCGCTGCATCAGTTGCGCCAGGCCCTGCTCATGAAGGTAATCGGTCTGGATGTGGTGGTGGCTGACCAGGCCCGCCGGGCTGGCGGCATCGGGGTCGAGCACGGCGGTGAAGTAGCCCATGGCCTGCGCTGCCTGCACAAACATGCGGCCCAACTGGCCCCCGCCCATCACCCCCAAGGTGGCAGGCTGGCCATTGACCAGAGCACCCGGCAGGATGGCCCGGCTCATACGGCCCCCACCACGGGCGGCAAAGGCGGCAAGCTCATGGCGCGTGCCGCTTCGGTCTGCTGGGCGCGAAAGGCTTCGAGCTTTTGGCGCAGGGCCGGGTCGTGGTTGGCCAGCATGGCCACGGCAAACAGGGCCGCATTGGCCGCGCCTGCAGCGCCAATGGCGAAGGTGGCCACGGGCACGCCTTTGGGCATTTGCACGATGCTGTACAGCGAGTCGACGCCCGACAGGGCCTTGGTTTGGACCGGCACGCCAAGGACCGGCACCACGGTTTTGGCGGCGATCATGCCGGGCAAATGGGCTGCACCGCCTGCGCCTGCGATGATGGCCTGCAAACCCCGCTCGGCGGCGCTTTGTGCATAGGCGAACATATCGTCCGGCATTCTGTGGGCTGAAACCACACGGGCATCGTGAGGGATGCCAAACTGTTGGAGAATCTGGACTGCGTGTTGCATGGTGTCCCAGTCGGAGCTGGAACCCATAACGACGCCGATGAGCGCTTGAGTCATTGGGTGCTTTTCGTGATCAATGCTGAATTTTAAGGTTTCGCTCCACCCGGAGCCGAAACACAACCCGGAACACTGCCCGCCATGATGGACGTCACGATACAAAACTTTGAAACCGAGGTGATCGCCGCCTCGATGACCACCCCCGTGCTGGTGGACTTTTGGGCGCCCTGGTGCGGCCCTTGTAAATCGCTTGGACCCGTCCTCGAAAAGGTGGAGGCCGCTTACCAAGGCCACTTCAAGCTGGTCAAGATCAACTCGGACGAAGAGCAGCAATTGGCCCAGGCCTTTGGCATCAAAAGCATTCCGACATGCGTCCTGCTGATGAACGGCCAGCCGGTCGATGGTTTCATGGGCGCTTTGCCCGAGGGCCAGGTCAAGCAATTCCTGGACAAGCACTTGCCCGCCGAAGGCGCGCTGCCAGCCCAAGCCGAAGAAGAAGTTGACCAAGCCCCCTTGCCAGAGGTTGACGAGCACAGTGCACGCGCCGCTTTGGAACAAGCCCTGGCCACTGACCCTGGCAACGACGACGCCCGCTTTGACTTGGTCAAGCAGTTGATTGGCCACGGTGAGCTGTCCGAGGCGGCCGCCTTGCTGGCCCCGGCGATGAGCCGCATCCCGGTGCCCCTGCGCTTTGAGGCGCAAACCCAGTGGCTCAACGCCTTGGAGTTTGTGACCAACGACCCGCGTGGCCAATGGGAGCCGGCGAAATTTGACGAACTGATTGGCCAGAATAAGCGTGATTTTGAGACCCGCTTTGCCAAGAGCCGACTGCTGATCGCGGTGGGCCAATGGGAAGCGGCCATGGACGAACTGCTCGAAATCATCATGCGCGACAAGGCTTGGGACAAGGAAGCCCCACGCAAAACCTTTGTTGCCCTGCTGGAGTTGATGACCCCGCCCAAACCCAAGACCCAGGACGCCACCGGCAAGTCGGCTGGTGGCATTGAGTTGATGGGCAAAGCCGCCCTGCAAGAAGACCCACTACAAGCCATGATCTCCAGCTACCGGCGAAAACTCAGCATGGCGCTGAACTGACACCACACAGCGTTGTTGCGCGCAGTTACAGACATTTACCGTTTTACACGGCATTGAAGCCCTGAAAATCAACTTTCAGGGCTCGGAAAACCTAGAATTCGAGCACTACTTTTGAATTCACATTGACCATGCCTGGCGCCAAACCCCTGATCACCCCCGAAGAGCTTCAATGCTTGCTCGGTGGTGCGTCTGCGCAAAACAGCAAACCCTCCAGCGGCCTTTGGCACGCCATGCAGTCGGTGCATTGGGGTGCCTTGCTTTGGCTGGTCAAAGGGGTTTTTCTGTACGCGGTGCTGATAAGCCCCGAGGCCGTCAATCTGCTGGGCAGTGGCCGCTACCTCTGGATGCGCGGCGGCCTCGAGCTGCTGTGCCTGGCGGCCTTTTGGGGCGCTGCCCTGCACCCGCGTGGCCACAAAGTGAGCCAAGGCAGCATGCTGGTGGCCAGCACCACCTTGCTGATGGACGCCATGAGCTTGCTGGCCTTTCCCGGCTAACCCAAAGCCTGTTCATCTCAAAGGCGCTGCTTGTCAGCGCCTTTTTTCATGCTCAGGCCATCAACTTCTTCATCGCCTCTTCGTATTTGGCGGCGGTTTTTTCGATGACCTCCCGAGGCAAACGCGGTGCGGGCGGGGTTTTGTCCCAAGGCTTGCCATTGACCTGCGCGGTTTCGAGCCAGTCACGCAAGAACTGCTTGTCGTAGCTGGGTGGGTTGGCGCCTGCCACATAGCTGTGTTCATACAAGTCTGTGGGCCAGTAACGTGAAGAATCAGGCGTCAGCACCTCGTCCATCAGCACCAGGGTGCCGTCGGTGTCCAGGCCAAACTCGAACTTGGTGTCGGCAATGATGATGCCCTTGGTGGCCGCGATGTCACGCGCTGCTTTGTAGAGTTGGATGCTGATGTCGCGGATGCGGGTGGCCAGATCGGCGCCGATCATGGCCACGGTTTGCTCAAACGTGATGTTCTCGTCGTGCTCACCGACTGCCGCTTTGGCCGCCGGGGTGTAAATGGGCTCAGGCAGTTGGCTGGCATTTTTCAGGCCTGCGGGCAACTGCACACCGCACACGGCCTGGTTGTCCTGGTATTCCTTCCAGCCGCTGCCTGCCAAATAGCCGCGCACCACCGCCTCCACAGGGATGGGCTTGAGGCGCTTGACCAGCATGGAGCGGCCTCGCACTTGGGACACTTCGTCTGCCGAGACCACGCTCTCGGGGGCTTCACCGGTCAGGTGGATCGGGCAAATGTTCAGGCCTTTGGGGCCGAGTTGGTCAAACCAGAACAGCGCCATTTGCGTGAGCAGAACCCCTTTGCCGGGGATGGGCTCGCCCATGATCACGTCAAACGCGCTGATGCGGTCAGACGCCACCATGAGGATGCGGTCGTCGCCCACCGCGTAGTTGTCACGCACCTTGCCACGCGCCAGCAGGGGCAATGAGGTGAGGGCAGAGGTGTGGAGGGCAGAGGTGTGCGGGGCAGGGAAAGCGGTCATGAAATCGGTAGCTCTTTGGTGAAGTTTCGCTTGGCCTTGTATTGTGAACGCAAGCTGGCCAACCAAAGCGCTCTGTCATCGACATTCATGCGGTCAAGCGCCAAGCGCACCAGATTCAAAACCTCTGTGTAGGGCGTACTGGCTCGGGGCATGGTGTGTTCAAACAAGCGCAGAAACAGCACCCTGGCTTGCACATCTTGCGACTTGGGCAGATGGCTGGCCAAGGCCAACAGCAGCCGGGCATCGCATTGCACACCCTGCTGCATGACCAAACCCAAGGCTGCACTCAGGTCTTTTTCCACCTCTGAAAGCCACCGCACACGCACCGAGACATCCACGATGGCTCGACCGCTGGGACTGCCCCAGGCCCTCTCGGTGCGTTGCTCTTGGGACGCAGCCCAATCCATCAGCGATTGTCGGTATACCTGCACGTCACGTCCCGCTCGCTGGGCGGCTTGAAGCACCGCTTTGTAATGGTCGCTGCTGGGCTGGCTTTGCAGCCTTTTTTGCCAAATGGACAGCGCCTCCTCGTCATACCCATCGCGCTCATAAGCCCTCAACAGGGCCGATTCGATTCGCGCATCGGCGGGGTGTTGTTTGAACGCTTTTTGTGACAGGGTCATGGCCTCGCGCCAACGCTGACGCGCTTCGCACCACTGCACCAGCTCAGCCCATTCACCGGGGGTGTCGGCTGTGCTGCTCATCACAGCAAATACGCTTGATTCGTCGCCTTGCCGGTTCAAATCGTCTAAATAGGCGCTGCGACGTTCGCTGCGATCACGGTCCCAGTGGCCTTGCGCTTTGGGGTGCTTCGCATGCCATTCCTGCCAGTCTTTAGCCACCTGCAAACTGTAAGCCTTTTGTACAGCGGGGCCAGCGGCTGCGATGACCTCCCTGCTGGGGCTCAAACCCCAAGGGTCTTGCTGGGCCAAAGCCAACCAGGTCTTGAGCCAACTGGCGGGCGGCGGGTCGGCCTGCAAGCAAAGTGAGAGCAGCAAAGTGGTTCGGGGAATCAGCTCGCTGAACTCGCCTCCCCACGAGTCATCGGCGCTCTCGCCCACTTTGTAGAGGCGTTTGAGCGCTTCTTCGCACAAGGCCCGCGCCTGGGCTGGCGATTTCTCGAGCACGGTTTCGATGATCGGGAAGATTTGTTCGGCCCGGCGCAAATAAGGCCCGCAATCGCGGGGCTCCAGAAACCCTTTGGGGTTTTTGAGCAACTCGCGAACCGCTGCTTGCGCAGCGCGGACATCGCCACCCTCCAGGCTGTTTTTGACCGCACTCTGGGCTTGCCATGCTTTGAGCCGAGCCATCACCTCTTTGTCGCCATCGGCCAGTTGCCACAACAAAGTTGCCAGCTCCTCGGCCTTTTGTGCAAAGACAAATTGGCGCAAGGTTTCGATGTTATTGGCACGCGTTTGAGCACGCTTGGCTGCAGCCTGGACTTGCTTGACCGCACCGGGGTCAGGCAAAACATCAACGCCCCTCAAACGGGCGCGCCACACCAAAGCCAGTGCGACTTGGTGCTTGCAAAAAAACCCTTCTTGCCCCTGCGGGCAGTCGCAGTCGCCGTTCAAATCGTCGTCGGGCAACCACCAGATTTCGGTGTCGTAAACCTCGCTGCCGTGCACCCTGGCGCGTGCACCCATCAAGTGAAAAGGTGTGGGCGCCAAATCTTCCAGGCCTTGCACCGCCCCGCTGGCGGCATAAGCTTTGCCACGGGCAAACACCTTGTCGCTCGCCATATCGCTCAGCGCTTCATTGCTCAGGTCTTGGAAAAGTTGACGGGCCTGCGCTTGAACAAGGGCCGAAGGGTCACCCGCACGTGCACTCACAACACGATCACCTTGGTGCTCTCCTCGCCAAACTGGCTGATCACTCGCACCGCCAGCTTGCGGCCTTTGTCGGCCTGCACCGGGTGCGAGACAAAGCCATACAGGCGCTCAAACGCCTCGTCGTCCAGCTCGATCTTGAGGGTTTGCTCGGCCGCTTTTTTGGTGGAGGCCACCGCCAGCGACTGCAAGCCTTTTTTGAACTTGGCAAACTCGTCTTTGTCGCCACCGCAAAAAAACACCTGGCTGGGCATGAAGTTGGAGCCGTCGTACTGGTCGTCCAGCATCCAGTACGAAATATCGGCCACGCTGCGGCCCTTGACCTCGTCGCGCACCGGGTCGTATATGTCCAGGCCCTTGATCTCCACCTGCACGCTGCCCGCGCTGCGAATCAAGCCAATGTCGGGCTCGCCAATGGTGACAAAGCTGGCGGCTTTTTTGTCTTTTTTAATCAGGCCGTCTTGCATCAGGTCGTCGTGCATGCGGGCCTTGGTCACCTCGAAGCTGCCCACCTTGCGGGTGACGCTGCGGTTGTCGATGTCGCTCTCAAACGCAAAGCCCAAGATCACCAACCAATCGGCGTCAGCACGGCGGCTGCAGGCCTTGACCGCCGCATTGACTGCGGCTTTGCTCACGCTGCCAAACTGCGGGCCAATGACCAAATAGGCCTTGCGCTCGCCCTGGGCGGTGTCGTACCAGCCCTCAGCGTGCAAAGCGCCTTCGGCATCGTTGATGAGGTCCACCCGGCTGAACACGGCGGTTTCATTGCGGTCGCCGTTTTTGATGCCAGCCGTTTTAAGGTGCTCAAAAATCCGGTCGGTGAAGCGCTGCACATTGCCCATATCGGCATTGGCCGCATTGAGCTGCTCGGGCGCCAGGGGCTCAAAGCTTTGCAGCGTCTCGACCGTGAAGGGGCCTGCCACGCGCAGCTTTTTCTTGTCCTGCTCGGGTTGGTCAAACAGGGTTTCGGTATCAGGCGGCTCGCCATTGGCCAGGCTTTTGAGCGTGACGTGCGGCACCGTCTTGTAAACAAAGCCGTGGCGTATGTCGCCGGCTGCCGTGTCGGCCAACTTGTACCAAGGGTAGGTGGCGGTCATGAGGCGCGTCTTGGCGATGTTGAGCGCAATGCGGCTGGTATCGGTGGTGATCCAGCGACGCCCCCACTGCTCGGCCACATGCGCCGTGGTGCCGCTGCCGCAAGTCGGGTCCAGCACCAGGTCGCCAGGGTCGGTGGTCATTAGGATGCAGCGTTCAATAACGCGCTGTCCAGTTTGAACCACATAGTGGCGCTCACCGCTACCGCTAACGTCTTCCCAAAGATTACCAATTGGATATGCCGGAAAATCATCCAAAAACTTGATGTAGTTCAGGCTTTTGGTACCCGCATGCAACCTGTCTGCATCAGCAAGCCGTGTCATTCCTTCGTGAGTAGTTGTCCACGTTCGGTTTGCAGGTGGTAAAAACTTTCGGCCATTAAACAAGAACTCTGTTTTTTCATGGTCTTTAGCTGGCCGATTTGAAGAAAGCGTAATGTGCCTAAAAAATCGAGTGCCCTTTGGAATTTCATCTAATGAACTAGCAGTCACCACCGAACCATCGGGTAACAAAGCTTGGTCATAGCGCTCACCAGTACTGTGCCCTTCTCCGAATTTGACTTCTTTGTATAGCTGTCTGTACTTGATAGCGCCAATATCTTTGGCATACCAAACCAAATAGTCACTCACAGGTGACAACAAATTTGATGTTTGCCCACCCGTTTTTTTGAACGTGATCAGCGAAACAAAATTCTCACTCCCAAACACCTCGTCCATCAAACACCGCACCAGGTGCACGTTCTCATCGCTGATCTGCACAAAACAACTGCCTGAGTTGGAGAGCAGTTCCTTGGCCACCAGCAGGCGGTCGCGCAGGTAGCTCAAATAGCTGTGGATGCCCAGCTCCCAGGTGTCGCGAAAGGCTTTGATGACTTCGGGCTCGCCGCTCAGGTTTTCGTCCGCGCCGTCTTTCACGTTGCGGTCGTTCAAGCGCATTTGCCAGTTGCTGCCGTATTTGATGCCGTAGGGCGGGTCCATGTAGAGGCACTGCACTTGGCCCGCCATGCCCTCGCGCTCCAGCAAGCTGGTCATGGTCAGCAGGCTGTCGCCCTGGATCATGCGGTTTTGCCATTTGTCAGAGTGGCGGTAGTAGGCACCGGGTTTGTCCAGCTCGTCGAGCGCCAGCGGGTTGCCGTGAAGCTCGTTGACAAACAGTTCGTCTTGCGCAGCGTCGCGGCTTTTGAGGCTGTAGAGCCGGGCAATGATTTTTTCAGGCGCAATGTGTTCGTGCCGGTACAGGCTGCGAATGTCCACGTTCAAAGCCGTTTGCTGGTCGGACTCGCCGTATTTATGCAGCCAGAAAAGCTCGGGGTCTTGGCCTCGGTGGGTGACGGGGTTGAGCGGCACGGCTTTGACGGTGGGCAAGCCCTGCACGGCGTCGGCTTCTTGCCCGGCTTCTTCGCGGCTGGGGATGAACACACGTTTGGCTGCGCCAGGGTCTTTGGCGTCGTAAGGGTGCTCGATGGCAGCAACCGGTTTGCGGCTGCCTTTGGCGGTGTCACCGGCTTGGGCTTTTGGGGGTGTTTTTTTGGTGGCCATGGTGTGTGTCTCAGTTGCAACCAAGATGGGGGCACAGGTGTTGGCGCACTTGTGCTAACACTTCGGGCCGAATGCGTGCGATGGGTGCGGTACACAAATCAGTGTGAACGGGGGCCAGTTTGCTGATCTTCAGAGCGCTGGGCTTAGACAATTGCCCATGCGTCAAGTCTTGAGGCCCCAAGTGCAGGATGTGGTGCGCGTTCAATTGGCTGGTAATGGGCATGAGCAGCATGTCGCCGTAGTCGTCGGGTGCGGTCACGATCAGTGCCGGCCGGGGTTTGGCTTTTGTGCCGTCGGCAAAAGGGTATTGAACGAGCACGATGTCGCCGATTTGCAGTGCGCCAAGGCTGGCAGGATGGTTGGGGTTCACTGGTCGTTCCAAATCTCGTCGTCTGCGTTATCCCAAATCTGGCGCAAGCTCACAGAACTGGCGGCCATCCAAAAATGTCGTTCGGCCGACGCATCCACTTCGATGCTGACACGCTCAATTTCTTCGGCCAGTGTGTTTTTGATGCGCTCGATGTCGGTGATTTCGCAAAAGTACCAGGGCAAGCCCCCAGCCAAACCCAACTGGGCGCGCTGGGCGTTGACGGCGGGCAGCCAGCGTTGGGTGGTGAAGTAGCGCTTGAGTTCTTTGTCTTTGGCAAAGCCGGTGATTTCGACAATCAGGTTGAACAGCTCGCCCTCGGGAGTTTTCACGCGGCACAAAAAGTCGGGCTGGTATTGGCGCTCGGTGCCTTGTTTGTCCACATACGGTATGGCAAAACCCAAAAAGGCGTTCTTCACGTAACTTTGGACCGCTGGCATTTTCTCAAAGGTTTTGGCGGCAATTTGCTCCCAACTGTCGGTGTCGGCAACGACAAAGTTCACATGGCTCTTCTTGGTGGGATAAACCGGCTTGGTGGTGGCCCCGTGCACATAGGCCGAGCTGGAGCGTGGGTTGTAGTGGTTGAGCAGGGGCAATATTTGCGGTGCCCGCTCGGCGCCTGTGTCCAGTTGTTTTTGCAGGGCTGCCGCTTCAACGCCCAAATACACGGCGCGGGCCACGGATTTGGGGTCTTCCACACGTATCAGGCGTTTGTAGCGAACGTCGGTTTCGCCCACCAGTTCGATCTTGCGGTCAAACCACTGCTGCGCAATGCGGCGGATGTCGGTGAACTTTTCAAGCTGGGGGCGGCCTTGGTCATCGCGGTAGTAACGGCTCATGACTTCTTTGGCAATCCAGTACACCACCTCTTGGTCACGCATGCTGTCGACATCGGTGATCAGCTCTTGTTCTTCAGACGAAAAGGCACTGCCCATGGTGGTTTGGGTCGGGCGCTCGTGGAGGTTGAGCACGTGCATGGGGGTGCTGGCAAAGTCGGCGCGCACGCCTTCAAGATCGTGGTTGATTTTGTAGCCAAGCAGGTTCGGGAACTCAATGGCCAGTTCGGCGCGCTCGGGCATGGCGAGCAATTGTTGGATGTCTTGTGGGGTGGGCGCGGTGGTTTCACCGCCTTTGAAAAACTTGAAGGGCACGCCGATGATGTGGGCGTATTCGGGCGGGAATTTGCCGGTCTTCGGGTCCAGAAAATACTGCCTTCGACGCAAGGCTCGTCCGGCCACTTGCTCGCACAACAGTTGCGAGCCAAAGGCACGCACGCCCACGATGTGGGTGACGGTGTTGGCATCCCATCCCTCGGTGAGCATGCCCACACTGACCACGCAGCGGATGTGTTCACCCAATTTGCCGGGTCGCCCCACGGTGTTGACGACTTCACGCAGCAAGTCGCCATCGGTCAAAGCGTCCACCGATTTGTCGGGGTAACTGAGCCGGTACTCGCGTTTGAAAGCATCAATTTCAGGAGAGAACACCCGCTTGAATTCGTCGTTCACTTGGCCTGAGTTTTCCAGGGCATCGGAGTCGATCAGCAAGGTGGGCGGCTTGCGGCGGCGCTGGCGTGTGTGGGTCTCGTAGTTCGAAAACAAAGGCAAGAGGCCTTCCACCGCAAAGGGACGACCTTCATCGTCCAAAGTTTCATAGCCCGCGATGTGTTTGTAGACCTCTTTGGACACGGTGGTGTTGCTGCACACCACGATGAACACGGGCGGCGATGTCAGCAGGTCTTTGCCGCGCTCGCCCGTCTCGCGCAGGCCACGTTCGTATTTTTCGTAGTGCTCATAGAACTGCCGTAAGGCCGTTTTGAGCAAGCCAGGCAACTCAGGTGGGCGCTCCAAGGATGCGTTGTCTTTGCCGCTCGATTTGCCCACGCCATCGGCTTTATCGCTCTTGCGTTGACCGCGTTGGCCCTTCTTAAAGAGTTCGTCTTTGCAGTGGTCGTAAAGGTTGCGAAGCTTAGGTTCATCCAGTTCTTGCGAGGTGTCATCCACCGGCAAAAACGGAATCTTGACCAAGCCGGCCTCAATGGCTTCGATCAAGCCAAAGTCGCTGACCACCCAAGGGAAATAGGCATACGCCGGCCAGCCAGAGCCGGACAGGTAATACGGCGTTGCAGACAAGTCATAGACCGCGCCAAGTTGCCAGCGTTTGGCCATTTCGCGCAAACCGCTGAACCAAACTGCCGCACGCTCGTTCTCGGTGGCGCTATTGTCCTCTTCGGTGTCTTTGCCTTTGGCCCTGGGCAAGTAGCAGTGGTGCGCTTCGTCGTTGATGACCGCCAAGCGCCTGCCGGGTTTGAAGTGACTCAGCACCCGCTTGAGCATTTGGGAGACATCTTCACGGGCTTGAACTTTTTGACCATCTGCGCCGATTTTGCCGTCCAAGGGGCTTCGCTTGTTGCCGCCAATAAGCCGAGGTTCAAACGCATGGAAGTTGGTGATGCTCAGTTTGGCGTTCAATCCGGCCAATAAGCCCGCATAGGCTGCAGGCACCAATTGACGTTCGCGGTAATAGTCCTGTGCTTCGTTGTCGCTTTGCGCGTGGGTGTCGACTCGCAAAACGTTCAAACGGTCGCGAATGGTGATGCCCGGCGCTACCAACAAAAAATAGTCCACGTAGCGTGGGTCGTTTCGGTATTGGCTGCGGTTTAAATAGTGATAAAGGATCAGGCAGGCCATAACCACTGTCTTGCCAGTGCCTGTGGCCATTTTGAAGGCGATGCGCGGCAGCACGCTGGCGGGGTCTTCCACGCTTTCATTGGCCAATCGCAGTTGGTCCAGCACATGTGTGCCTACATTGGATTTGTGTGCCACCTCATTGAGCCAAATGCCGGTTTCCACCGCCTCTTGCTGCGCAAAGAACAAGCGCTTCCAGTCGGGGCGCTCCGGGTTCAAAAACCAAAATTGCAGCAAGTCTCTGGTCACGCGACTGGTGACATCAGGGTAAGCAGACTGCCGCCAGAGTGACACTTGATCGCGCAGCAAATTGACCAAAAGACTTTGGTAATTGGCCGCGTGGTCGTTCAGGTCATAAAGACTGGTTTGCGCTTGTTGCCCCAAAGGCACTTGTGGGGTTTGCGGCGAAAAGACGCGTCGCCCTGGTCGAATATCGTTGTAATTGAGTTCGCCCTCTACGGTTGTGGCGTAGTGATGGCTGGGTGCATCGTAGGGGCTGTTGAGGATAGGCGAGTCAGCTGCCACCTGTTGCTTTTTCCCGGGTTTGTCGATCTTTTTGACCATGGCTCAATACTGTGATTACCGGAAAATAGAATGACCATGTATTAAAACAAAAAACCGCCATCAAAGGCGGTTTTCAGTGAGATAAACGTCAAGAACTTCAGTTAACCACTTGCGTCAGCTCTCCCTTGGCGTAACGGGCAGCGACCACCTGCAGGTTATCGCCCTTGATCTTGGGCGCCTGGCCTTCGCAGCCGAACTCCAGGTAGCGCTGCTTGCAGATTTGCTTGGCCGCTTCGCGGGCGGGTTTGAGCCATTCACGGGCGTCAAACTTGTCGGGGTTTTCAAACAGGAACTTGCGCACCGCCGCAGTCATGGCCAGACGGATGTCGGTGTCGATGTTGATTTTGCGCACGCCGTGCTTGATGGCTTCCTGGATTTCCTCAACCGGCACGCCATAGGTTTGCTTCATCTGGCCGCCGTACTGGTTGATCATGGCCAGCAGCTCTTGCGGCACGCTGCTGGAACCGTGCATCACGAGGTGGGTGTTGGGGATGCGGGCGTGGATTTCTTTCACGCGGCTGATCGCCAGAATGTCGCCGGTGGGCTTGCGGCTGAACTTGTAGGCGCCATGGCTGGTGCCAATGGCGATGGCCAGCGCGTCCAGACCCGTGGCCTTGACGAACTGCGCGGCCTCTTCGGGGTCGGTCAGCATCTGGCTGTGGTCCAGTTTGCCCACGGCGCCGATGCCGTCTTCTTCACCCGCTTCGCCGGTTTCCAGATTGCCCAGGCAACCCAACTCGCCTTCGACCGACACGCCCAGCAAGTGGGCCATCTCGACCACGCGGCGGGTCACCTCGACGTTGTACGCAAAATCGGCCGGGGTCTTGCCGTCTTCCAGCAAGGAGCCATCCATCATCACCGAGGAAAAGCCCAGATCGATCGCGCCTTGGCAAATCGCCGGGCTTTGGCCGTGGTCCTGGTGCATGACCAGCGGGATGTGCGGCCACTGCTCGGTGGCGGCCTGGATCAAGTGCTTGATAAAGGGCTCGCCGGCGTATTTGCGCGCGCCGGCACTGGCCTGCAGGATCACTGGCGCACCGACCTCGTCGGCAGCGGTCATGACGGCCTGGACTTGCTCCAGATTGTTGACGTTGAAAGCTGGAATGCCGTAGCCATTGATGGCCGCATGGTCCAGCAGCTCGCGCATTGAAACGAGTGCCATGTGTAGTTTCCCGGGAAGTTGAAAGTTCAGGTGGGCCGGCATGTAACCGGCTCGTAACTGAACCGGATTTTATAGGTTCCGGTCTGACACTGACCTGAACCCGTCACCCGGACATGAATGCCCAGCCGATACCCGGAACCGCGCCCCACCCCTCATGAGAGGTGGCCTGCAAATCCGCCCCAGCCTCAGGCAACCTTGCAAATTTTCAACATGTTGGTGCCGCCCGGGGAGCCCATGGGTTCGCCACAGGTGATGGCGTACACGTCGCCCGTGCTGACGATGTTGCGGTTTTTCAGGTGCGCTTCGGCTTCGGCCAGTGCCGTGTCGCGGTCAGCGCTGGTGTCCATCAGCAGAGGGCGCACATTGCGGTACAGCGCCATCTTGCGTTGCGAAGTCAGCTTGGTGGTGAGGGCATAAATCGGGATATGCACCCGGTGGCGACTCATCCAGAGGGCCGTGGAGCCCGATTCGGTCATGGCCACAATGGCTTTGGCACCCAGGTGGTGCGCGGTGAACAAGGCGCCCATGGCGATCGACTGGTCAATGCGGCTGAAGCTCTGGCCTTTGAAGTCGGCGTCCAGCGCAGGGTCTTCGGCGTTTTCAGCCGCCTCGCAGATCTTGGCCATTTCTTCCACGGTTTCCAGCGGGTATTTGCCAGCAGCGGTTTCGGCGCTCAGCATCACGGCGTCGGTGCCGTCCAGCACGGCATTGGCCACGTCAGACACCTCGGCGCGCGTGGGCACCGGGTTGGTGATCATGCTTTCCATCATCTGGGTGGCGGTGATGACGACCTTGTCGTGCACCTTGGCCAGCTTGATCATGCGTTTTTGCAGGGCTGGCACCGCAGCGTTGCCCACTTCCACGGCCAAATCGCCCCGGGCGACCATGATGCCGTCGCTGGCCCGCAAGATGGCTTCAAGGTGGGGAATGGCTTCGGCGCGTTCGATCTTGGCAATCAAGCCGGGCTTGTGGCCGTATTCGGCACCGGCCACGTTGCACAGTTGGCGGGCCATTTCCATGTCGGTGGCATTTTTCGGAAAACTCACCGCCACATAGTCGGCTCGCAGGCTCATGGCGGTCTTGATGTCGTCCATGTCCTTGGCGGTCAATGCGGGCGCCGTCAGCCCCCCGCCTTGCTTGTTGATGCCCTTGTTGTTGGACAACTCGCCCCCCAGCTTGACGGTGGTGTGCACCTGCTCGCCCTTGACAGCGTTCACGATGAGCACGATCAGGCCATCGTTGAGCAGCAGCACATCGCCGGCTTTCACATCGCGCGGCAGCTCTTTGTAATCGAGGCCCACGCCGTTGATGTCGCCCGGCTCGGTGCGCGAGGCGTCCAGCACAAAAGGCTCGCCGGGCTCCAGCATGACTTTGCCTTCGGCAAACTTGCCCACGCGGATCTTGGGGCCTTGCAGGTCGGCCATGATGGCCACTTCCCGGCCCGCGCGTTTCGAGGCTTCGCGCACCAGGCGCGCGCGGTCCACATGGTCCTGGGCTTTACCGTGGCTGAAATTCAGGCGCACCACATTCACCCCGGCCCGGATCATGGCTTCGAGCAGGTCAGGATCGCTGGAAGCAGGGCCTAAGGTGGCAACAATTTTGGTGGCGCGACGGGGCATTCGGGAGTCTCCATGTAATTTGGTTTCAATTTTCACACGAAATCAGTTACATGACGGGTTCTTTCGCCACCCCGCCCAAGGAAGCCGCTTAGACGCTCGAGATTTGTCCGGCAAGACCCGGCACACACCGATTTGTCCTTTTTAGGGTATTGAATTGATCCCTGTCAGCCCATGGGAACGTCTTGAAGGCTAAACTTCTGCTCAGGAAATCAAACGTAAAGTGCCATGACCGTATTACAGACACCGACCACGGACCACCCCATTCCACTGGATCAGCCCATGCCACACCGCAAGACCTTGCGTGAATGGCTGATCCCGTTGGGGCAGCGCAGCACCTTCAGGGCTTTTGTGCTTTTGACCATGGACTACGCCCTGTTTTTCGCCCTGATCACCGGCACCATCGCCTTCGATGCCGTCTGGGCCAAACTGCTTTGCGGCATGGCCGCCGGATTCGTGATTGGCCGATTGTTCATCATCGGACACGATGCTTGCCACCAAAGCCTGACGCCCCACCGCGAACTGAACAAGGTGATCGGCCGCATCGCTTTTCTACCCTCGCTCACCCCTTACAGCCTGTGGGACACAGGCCACAACGTCGTGCACCACGGCTACACCAACCTCAAAGGTGTGGATTTTGTCTGGACACCCCTGACGGCCTCGGAGTTTGAAGCCCTTGGCCCCCTGCAGCGCCTGCTGGAACGCGCCTACCGCAGTGGCTGGGCACCGGGCTTGTATTACATGGTCGAGATCTGGTGGAAACGCGAGTTCTTTCCCAACAAGACCCACATGCCGACGCGCCGCCCGATTTTCTTCAAGGACAGCATGCTGGTGAGCCTGTTTGGGGCTTTCTGGATCGCCATCATTGCAGCAGCTGCGGTGCAAACGGGCCAGTCGGTCTGGTTGTCGCTGCTCATGAGCGTGCTGATTCCGTTCTTTTTCTGGAGCACCATGATCGGCTTTGTGGTTTATGTGCACCACACGCACGTCAAGGTGTCCTGGCACGACAACAAGGCCGCCTGGACCAAGGCCGCACCGTTTGTTTCGACCACCGTGCACCTGACTTTCCCCTTCAACATCGGCGCGCTGATGCACCACATCATGGAGCACACCGCCCATCACGTGGACATGAGCATTCCCTTGTACCGCCTGAAGCAAGCGCAGTCCAAGCTCGAAGAGATGCTGCCGGGCCGAATCATCGTTCAGCCGTTTTCATGGGCGTGGTATTTCGGGACCGCCAAAAACTGCAAGCTGTACGACTTCAGCCGCGAATGCTGGACAGACTTCAAGGGCACCATGACCAGCCCGGTGCGCGGCAATTTGCCCCCCGCTGCGAAGGCCTGATACGGGCCTGATGGGCCTGATCACCGCCCTTCATGAAAAAACCCCGCTTGGCGGGGTTTTTTTATGGGGCGCCGACCCGGTCACCCCGCTGCGCGTTTGGCCAGAATCTCAAAGGCGGGCAAGGTCTTGCCTTCGAGGATTTCCAGAAATGCGCCGCCGCCTGTCGAGATGTAGCCCACCTGTTGCTCGATGCCGTATTTGGCAATCGCCGCCAGCGTGTCACCGCCGCCCGCAATGCTGAAGGCGCTGGACTCGGCAATCGCCTGGGCAATGACTTGGGTGCCGTTTTCAAAGGCCGCAAACTCGAACACCCCCACCGGGCCGTTCCACACGATGGTGCCCGCCTGCTTGAGCTGAGCGGCAAACCTGGCCGCCGTCTCGGGGCCGATGTCCAGGATCAGGTCGTCGTCGGCCACCTCGGTGGCTTTCTTCACGGTGGCCACGGCATCGGCCGAAAAAGTCTTGGCGGTCACCACATCGGTCGGGATCGGCACCGCGATGCTGGGGTCGCCCAGTTTTTCGCCACGCGCTTTCATGGCCTCGATCACAGCTTTGGCCTGGTCCACCAGATCGGGTTCGGCCAGGCTTTTGCCGATGTTCAGCCCGGCAGCCAGCATGAAGGTGTTGGCAATGCCGCCGCCCACGATGAGCTGGTCCACGTTTTGCGACAGGCTTTTGAGGATGGTCAGCTTGGTCGAGACCTTGGAGCCCGCCACGATGGCCACCAGCGGGCGTTTCGGGTTGGCCAGGGCCTTGCCAATCGCATCGATCTCGGCGGCCAGCAGTGGCCCCGCGCAAGCGATCGGCGCGAACTGGGCGATGCCATAGGTGGTGCCCTCGGCGCGGTGAGCGGTGCCAAAGGCATCGTTGACATAGATGTCGCACAGCGCGGCCATCTTGCGCGCCAGTTGTTCGTTGTTTTTCTTTTCGCCTGGGTTGACGCGGCAGTTTTCGAGCAACACCACCTGGCCGGGGGCCACGGTGACACCGTCGACCCAGTGGGACACCAGAGGCACCTCACGGCCCAACAACTCGCCCAGGCGCTTGGCCACCGGGGCCAACGAGTCTTCGGGCTTGAACTGGCCTTCAACCGGGCGACCCAGGTGGCTGGTCACCATGACGGCAGCACCCGCAGCCAGCGCCATCTGGATGCAGGGCACGCTGGCGCGAATGCGGGTGTCTTCGGTGATGCTGCCGTCGTCGGCTTGCGGCACGTTCAGGTCGGCGCGGATGAACACACGCCGGCCGGCGGCTTGGCCGTTGGTGCACAAATCAGAAAAGCGGATGACGTTCATGGTGTGGGGCTCGGTGAGCTGGGCAAAGTGGCGTCAATTTTAAAAGCCGGAAATGACAGAGTCTGACTTTGTGGGGGGTACGAACCAAGAACAAGGCCGGATCACCAACCCAGCCCCAGGTGCAACGGCAAATAAACCGCCATGCCACCCAAAATGGTCACCAGCACATCGCGCCGCCAAAAATAACACCCGGCACCGGCCACGGCGGCAAACAAGCGGGCATCTTGCCAAGTGGTGACGAAGACGCCTTGCACGGTGACAATTTCGGGCACCACCACGGCCGACAAGGCCGCAATGGGGGCGTATTGCAAGCCGCGTTGCGCCCAATGGGGCAGCTGCCAGCTTTTGCTCGAGATGAAAAAGAAACTGCGGGTGAGCACCGTCACCAGCGCCAGCCCGACGATGATGGCCAAGGTCCCGAGGTCTGTGTTGTTCATGTCGTTGCGCCAGAAACGGGTTTGAGCTTTTCCACCGTCAGGCACAAGATCACGGCCACGGCAATGGCCACCACGATGTTGAGCTTGAGCGGCAGCGAATACGCCACCACAGCAGCCACCCCGGCGACTGCCGCCGACAACACGCGCATGCGCGAGCTGGCCAATGAGCACTGAATGCCCAACAGACACAAGATGCCGGCAAAGCCCAGTCCCCACGAAGGCGGGATCAAGTTGGCCAGCGCAACGCCCACAAAACTCGCCACCACCCAAGAGGCCCAATTCAGAAAATCATTGCCCGCCAAATAGGCCTCTTGCGCCAGGCGCTCATGGGGGGTCTCTGCAGGTTTGGGGTGCTTGCGGGTGAACAACACATAACTGATGTCGGCGGTGAGGTAGCCATGGAACATGCGCTGCCAGCGCGGCAAATGCATCAGGTAGGGCCGCAAGTGCAGACTGAACACCACAAAGCGCAGGTTGACGCAAAAGCCGGTGGCCAGGATCACCCAGACCGGCGCACCCGCCACGATCAGCGGAATCGCGGCCAATTGCGAGCTGCCTGCAAACACCAGCATGGTCATGGCACTGGCCTCAAACACGCTCATACCCGACTTGACCATGGCCACCCCGGTCATGAGCCCCCAGGCAGCAATGCCGGGTGACTGGGGCGACACCTCGCGCATGCCCACCACAAAGGCAGGGTGCCGGTACAGGCGGGAGAGGAAAAACATCAGGCGTCGACCAATCGCTGGCCCACTTGCAACGGACATCCGCGTAAAAAGTCGGCCGCATTGAGTCGTTTGCCACCAGGGCGCTGCAATTGGGTCAGGCACAGCTGGCCTTGCCCGCAGGCCACCCGCACACCCGATGCGTCGGCACGCAGCACGGTGCCGGGCTCGGCGGGGTGTTCGGCAGGCTCGGCCACGGCTTGCCAGAGCTTGAGGGTTTCTTGGCCCGAGGTGGTGACGAGGGGCACGGTCATGCCGGGAAACGGGTCAAAAGCACGGATGCGCCGCGCCAGCAATTCGGCCGGCAAAGTCCAGTCGAGGGCCGCTTCGGCTTTTTCAATCTTATGGGCATAAGTCACGCCCTCTGTGGGCTGAGGCAATGGCTTAAGGTGGTCGATCTCGGCCAAAGCCTGCACGATGGCCTCGCCCCCCAAAACGGCCAGCCGGTCATGCAAAGCAGCCGTGGTGTCGGCATGCAAGATGGCTTGGGTGCGCACCAGCAGCATGTCGCCCGTGTCCAGGCCGGCATCCATCTGCATGATGGTGATGCCGGTCTGCGTGTCACCCGCCTCGATGGCCCGGTGAATGGGGGCTGCGCCGCGCCAGCGTGGCAGCAAGGAGGCGTGAATGTTCAGGCAGCCCTTGGGTGGCAGGTCGAGCACCCACTGCGGCAGGATCAGCCCGTAAGCGGCCACGACCATGGCGTCGGCGTTTGCGGCCAGCAGCGTCTCGCGGGCGGCCGCAGCATCTTCGGGGTATTTGCCATCGAGGCGCAGACTGCGCGGCTGGGCCACGGGCACACCGTGCTCAAGGGCCCATTGCTTGACGGGCGAGGGCTGCAGCTTCATGCCGCGACCAGCGGGGCGGTCGGGCTGGGTCAGCACCAGAACGATGTCGTGGCCGGCAGCGTGCAAGGCGCCCATGGCCAGCTGGGCAAATTCGGGCGTGCCCGCAAAAATCAGTCGCATGCCGTGCTCAGCGCTCGGCTTTTTGGGCTTTGACCATCTTGGTCTTGATGCGTCCTTGCTTGAGCGGCGACAGGTACTCCACAAACACCTTGCCCAGCAAATGGTCCAGTTCATGCTGAATGCACACGGCCAACACGCCTTCGGCCTCAATGCTTTGGGTCTTGCCATGCCGGTCGAGTGCCGTGACCTTGACGGCAGTGGCACGCGCCACACCGTCGTAAATGCCGGGCACCGACAAACACCCTTCTTCGCCCTTGATGCGCTCATCGCCCAACCAGGTGATGTCGGGGTTGATCAGCACCATGGGCTGATTGCGGTCTTCAGACGTGTCAATCACCACCAGGCGTTCGTGGACGTCGATCTGCGTAGCGGCCAGACCAATACCGCCCGCCTCGTACATGGTTTCAAGCATGTCGTCGATCAAGGCATGAATGCGCGCATCCACCGTCTGAACGGGCTTGGCCACCTTGTTCAGGCGAGGGTCGGGATAGCAAAGAATGGAAAGCAGGGCCATGGGTCAGTGGATCAATAAAACCAGGTGCGTATTGTCCCTAATTTCGGCCAAGCACGTTCAACGCGTGCCCGAACAAGCCGCAAAGAGGTCCAGGTCCGGCTTGGCCAGGCTGGTCTTGACCTGGCTCAAGCCCAATACCGAGTGAAACAAGTTGTCGTGCGTGAGTGCCTTGGCACTTTGCCCTTGCAGGCAAGCCATGGTCCAGCCACGCTGGCGCTGCATGGGTTTGGACAACCACACCAACATGGGCACATGAATTTGCTCTTTGGGGGCGATGCTGTAGGGCATGCCGTGCAAGTACAAGCCTTTTTCGCCCAAAGACTCGCCATGGTCAGACACGTACACCAGCGCCGTGGGGCGAGACTGGGCTTGCAGCCAGTTCACCGTCTGGGCAAGGAAATGGTCTGTGTAGAGAATCGAGTTGTCGTAGGCATTGGCAATTTGCTCGGATGGACAATTTTGCAGCGCATGGCTGCTGCATTCAGGCTGAAACTGCTTCATGGCCGTTGGCGAGCGCTTGTAATAAGCAGGGCCGTGGCTGCCCATCTGGTGCATCACCACAACCGTGCCTTTGGCTCGGCGTGCCGGGTCAAGCCCTGCCAGCTGTTTGGGCAATTCGTGCAGCATCACTTCGTCAAGACATTCGCCGTCTTTGCAAAACTCGGGCACCTGCAGTGCCATGGTCGAGACATTCGGCACCCGTTCACACACGCCTTTGCAGCCCGACTGGTTGTCCAGCCAGAGCACCGCCAGGCCTGCACGCTGCAACACATCGAGCAAGCTTTCAAAACGCAGGTTGCTGCTTTCGTAAGCGGCTTTGCCCAAATGAGAGAACATGCAGGGCACCGAGGCTTGTGTGCTGGTGCCGCAGGATGTCACGTCGGAAAAATAAGCCAGATCACCTTGCGCCTGCAACTGGCGCAACTGGGGTGTGGTGTCACGGGCATAACCCCCCAAGCCAAAATTGGCAGCTCGCGCCGTTTCACCCAGCACCACCACGATCAATGGGGACTTGTCCGGCGTTGCAAGGGGGGCCATCGCCTGCGCGTCTTCGCCGATCGCCAGCAAAGGCTGGCTGGCCTGCGCCGCTTGCCCCACAAACAAACGGGTCACCGCATACACGCTATTGAAGGGGTTCACCATGTACCGCAAATGCTTGTGGTTGCGTGTCAGCGAGGCGATGTCCTGAAACGACATCCAGAACAAGCCCACGGCGACCAGCAAAGCCAGCAAGGACAGACCCAATTGGCGCACCAGCAAGGGCTTGGCATTCACCGCGCGAACAGGTTGACGCCACAACCAGACTCCGGGAATGATGACGCCGACCACCAAAGCGGCCAGCATCGACCAGGACAGCAGGTCACGCACCTCGCGCACATCGGTTTGCACCACATTGGCCAACATGCTGGGGTCAATCACCACCCCGTAGGTGAGCATGAAATAACTGCTCGAAGCCACCGTCATCAACATCACCACGCCAGCAGGCTTGAGCCATCGCGGCCAGACCCAAAGGCACAAAAACCAGCCGACCAGCCCCAACAAAATCAGCCACAGGCTGGCCATGGTGGTCAGCGCGCGCAATCCCTGTGTTTCAGGCAACGTCCAAATGGCCATCCAGAACGGAAAATTGCCCACCGTGCCCAACCAAAGGGTCAAGACCGCCAGCAAGGTGGTGGGGTGCCAAGCAGAACGCACGGAAAGAAGCTTCATGGGTGGGTCACGGAATGCAAATGGGCTCGATTCTAGACATGGCACATGAAGTTGCGCTGAAGGGCTTGGCAAAAGCATTGCCAAAAAATGCCTGTCATGTCTCAAACAGCACAATCTCACTTACATTCTTGGCAACGGCACAGTCGTGCTCTGCACGCCAACAACCTCAGCCCCCCAGCATCGTCCCGCCTTCAAGCCTGTCCAGCCCCATGTCCCCAGAGACCTCTTACGCCAAGTTTGGCGACCTCTCCCCTTCTCGGCGCCTGGGTCAATTCACCTGGGTGGCCCTGATGTGTTTGCTGGCCTGGGATTTTTCGGGGCTCGACAACACGGTGATGCACTGGATCGCCGAAGACAGCAGTTTCAACCTGCGCAACAACTGGTGGCTCAAGGAAATTTTGCACACCCGGGCCAAGCAACTGGCCATCGTGGTTTATGTCGGCTTGCTGGCCATGGTCTGGTGGCCCCTGGGACCGCTCAGACAGCTGACCCGGTTGCAACGCACCGAAATCATGGTCGGCATCACGCTTTCCTTGATCACCATCAGCACCCTCAAACGGTTCAGCCTGACCAGTTGCCCCTGGGAGTTGCAGGGTTTTGGTGGCGCAGCGACTTACGTCTCGCACTGGAACTGGGGCATGGGCGATGGGGGCGCAGGGCATTGCTTTCCAGGTGGGCACGTGTCGTCTGCACTGGGTTTTACAGCCCTCGCTTTGCCCTGGCTCGGCTCCGGATTGACGGCGCAACGCCAGATCGGGCGGCGCATCTTGCTGGGGGTGCTGGCGATGGGCCTGGTACTGGGCCTCACCCAAACCCTGAGGGGCGCGCACTACCCCAGCCACACCTTATGGACAGGCTTCATCTGCTGGGCTGTGGCTTTTGCTAACCACCTGGGTTTTGGCTGGCTGGCCCACCTGCGACAAAAGCGCATCCGGTCCACCCTGTGATGGCCGACGGCACCACCTGAGCAAGGGCCATGCAGGTGCCCACGCCGCCAAAGAATTAGGCGGCAGCCCGGCTTTGGCCCACAATGTCTGCACAGACAGCCGCCAAGGCTGCGCAGGGAGACATGATGGTGAATACACCCGAAGAATTGGGCGGCTGGCTGCGCCTGTCACTCACCCCCGGCGTCGGACCGGATGCCGCCAGGCGGCTGCTGGCCGCATTTGGCCAACCCCACGCCATTTGGGCCCAATCCGATGCGGCCTTGCGCCAGATCGTCTCGGCGCAACAAGCCGGCGCACTTCAACAGCCCCCGCTTGGCTGGCCCGAACTGGCTGACGAAACCTGGCAGTGGTTGCAAGCCCCGACCGACCCAGGCATTGGCCGTGCCGTGGTCACCTTGGGCGATGCCGACTACCCCGCTGCCCTGCTGGAAATCCCCGACCCACCCTTGATGCTCTATGCCATGGGCCAGATTGGCGCCCTGGGGGGGCTCAAGCTCACGCAATCAGTGGCCATGGTGGGCAGCCGCAACCCGACACCACAAGGTCAGATCAACGCCCGCGAATTTGCACACAGCCTGGCCGCCAGTGGGCTGACGGTCATCTCGGGCATGGCGCTGGGCGTGGATGGCGCCGCACATGAAGGGGCACTGCTGGGCGCTCATGCAGACATGCTGCCCACCATCGCCGTGGTGGGCACCGGGCTGGACCGGGTTTATCCACGACAACACCGGGAGTTGGCGCACCAGATTGCCCAACGGGGACTGATCCTCAGCGAATACCCGCTGGGTACGCCGCCCCTGGCCCCCAATTTCCCGCGCCGCAACCGTTTGATCTCCGGCTTGTCACAGGCCACGCTGGTGGTAGAAGCGGCCTTGCTGTCGGGCTCGCTCATCACCGCCAAGCAAGCGCTGGAACAAGGCCGTGACGTGATGGCCATCCCCGGCTCGATCCACTCGGCCCAGTCCAAGGGCTGCCATCTGCTGATCAAGCAGGGGGCAAAGCTGGTGGAGTCAGCGCAAGACGTTTTGGAGGAGTTGCGCTTGCCTGACGCTGTCAGGCAAGTGGCATTGGCACTGGAGGGAGACGAACCTCAAGGCACGGCCGTCAATGACAGCCCCGAGGACGCCTTGCTCTGCGCGATGGGCCACGACCCGGTGAGTCTTGATGCCCTGCAAGCGCGCTGCGGATGGACCACTGCCCAGCTGCAAGCCAGGTTGCTCGAGCTGGAGCTGCTCGGGCAAGTAGGTCGCCTGCCCGGCGGGCTGTTTCAGCGCATCGGCTCGGCTTAGCTCAGACCACAGCGCCCGAGTTTTCGTCGCCAGGATCGTTGTCCTTCTTGATCGGCTTGATCAGGTCTTCGCGCTGCAAACCCAACCACATGGCAATCGCTGCAGCCACGAAGACCGACGAGTAAATGCCAAAGCAAATGCCAATGGTCAGGGCCATGGCAAAGTAGTGCAGGGTCTCGCCACCGAACAGCAGCATGGACAAGACCATGATCTGGGTTGACCCGTGGGTGATGATGGTGCGGCTGATGGTGGAAGTGATCGCATTGTCGATGATCTCGACCGTGTTCATCTTGCGATAACGGCGGAAGTTCTCCCGGATCCGGTCAAAAATCACCACCGATTCGTTGACCGAATAACCCAGCACCGCCAACACGGCGGCCAGCACCGCGAGAGAAAACTCCCACTGGAAGAAAGCGAAGAAGCCCAGGATGATGATCACGTCGTGCAAGTTGGCGATGATGGCCGAGACGGCAAATTTCCACTCGAAGCGGATCGCCAAGTAAATCATGATGCCGATCACCACAAAGGCCAAGGCTTTCAGGCCGTCTTCGGCCAGCTCGTCACCGACTTGCGGGCCCACAAACTCGGTGCGGCGCAGCGTGACATCCGGGTCATTGGCTTTGAGGGCCGTCAGGACTTTCTCGCTTTGCTGCGCCGAGCTCACACTTTTTTGTGCGGGCAGGCGAATCATCACATCGCGTGCCGATCCGAAGTTTTGCACCTGCACCTCGGAAAAGCCGAGCGTGGCCACCGTGCTGCGCACCTTTTGCAGGTCTGCGGGCTGGCTGTAGCTCACTTCCATCAAGGTGCCGCCGGTGAATTCCACCGACAAGTGCAGGCCACGGCTGAAGAGAAAAAACACCGCCAAGGCAAAGGTCAGGAAGGAGATCACGTTGAAGACCAACGCGTGCCTCATGAACGGGATGTCTTTTTTGATTTTGAATAATTCCATGCTCCGCTCCCCTTAGTCGGCTTTCACCGCAGTGCCAGCCTCAGGCCGCCACACGGTGCCGATGGACACCGATTTGAGTTTCTTTTGACCGCCGTACCAGAGGTTGACCAGGCCACGCGAGAAAAACACCGCCGAGAACATGCTGGTCAAAATGCCGATGCAGTGCACCACGGCAAAGCCGCGCACCGGACCCGAGCCAAAAGCCAGCAAGGCCACACCGGCGATCAAGGTGGTGATGTTGGAGTCAAAAATCGTGGCCCAGGCGCGGTCGTAACCGGCATGGATCGCCGCTTGCGGGCTGACCCCGTTGCGCAGCTCTTCACGCACACGCTCATTGATCAGCACGTTCGAGTCAATCGCCATGCCCAAAGCCAGCGCCATCGCGGCCATGCCAGGCAGGGTGAGCGTGGCTTGCAGCATGGACAAAATGGCCACCAGAAACAGCAGGTTCACGCCCAGCGCAATGCCCGAGAACATGCCGAACATCGCGTAATAAACCACCATGAAGGCCACGATCACCAGAAAACCCCAGGTCACGCTGTTGAAGCCTTTGGCAATGTTTTCAGCCCCCAGGCTCGGCCCGATGGTGCGCTCTTCGATGATCTCCATGGGCGCCGCCAGCGAACCTGCACGCAACAACAAGGCCGTGTCGTTGGCTTCGGAGGTGGTCATGCGGCCCGAAATCTGCACGCGTCCGCCACCAATTTCGGCGCGAATCACCGGTGCAGTCACCACTTCGCCCTTGCCCTTTTCGAACAAGATGATGGCCATGCGCTTGCCCACGTTGTCGCGGGTCACGTCCTTGAAAATACGGGCACCCTTGGCG
This sequence comes from uncultured Burkholderiales bacterium, assembly GCA_903935585.1. GTDB lineage: Bacteria > Pseudomonadota > Gammaproteobacteria > Burkholderiales > Burkholderiaceae_C > Limnohabitans_A. The sequence goes on from CAIZSE010000082.1 coordinate 59,108, forward strand.
TCCAGGGTCAGGTTGACCACAGGCTCTTGCGTCTGGCCATCAAAGCCGGGCTGGGCATCGGTCAGGTTGTCACCCGTCAACACGACTTGCTTTTTGACGATCAAAGGCCGGCCATCGCGCTCCAAATAACGCTCAGCGCCAAAAGGCACGATGCCGCCCGCTTGTTCGGCTGCACGCGCTTCGGTGCTCTCGTCCACCATGCGCACCTCGAGGGTGGCGGTGCGGCCCAAAATGTCTTTGGCCTTGGCCGTGTCCTGCACGCCGGGCAACTGAACCACGATACGGTCCAGACCCTGCTGCTGGATCACGGGCTCGGCCACGCCCAGCTCGTTGATCCGGTTGTGCAGCGTGGTGATGTTTTGCTTCAAAGCCTGCTCTTGCACTTTGCGGGCGGCTTCGGGTTTGATGCTGGCCGTCAGGCGGAACTCGCTGCCATCGGCTGCTTCTTGTGTTTGCAAATCGACAAACTGGGCCGACAGGACTCGCTTGGCGCCCTCAAGCTGTTGCGCATCGCGCAGCCTGATCTCAATCGTCTGGCCGTTGCGGCTGATGCCACCATGGCGCACATCTTTTTCACGCAGCACACTGCGCAAGTCGCCCGCAAGGGATTCAAGGCGTTGGGTCAAGGCGGCCTGCATGTCGACTTGCAGCATGAAGTGCACGCCGCCCCGCAAATCCAGGCCCAGATACATGGGAGAGGCATGCAGTGACGTCAGCCAGGCTGGTGAACGGGACACCAAGTTCAGCGCCACCACAAACGGCGAATCGCCGGACTCGGGTGTCAGCGCCTTTTGAATCGCATCTTTGGCCTTGAGCTGCTGGTCGGTGTTCTCGAAACGGGCCCGGATAGAGCTGCCTTCCAGGCTGACCGTTTGAGGCAAGAGCGAAGCGGCCTTGAGGGCATCCTCGACCTTTTGCAGGACCTGGGTGTCCACCTTGATGGTCGACTTGCTCGAAGACACCTGCACCGCAGGGGCTTCACCAAAAAAGTTGGGCAGGGTGTAGACCACCCCCAGCAACATGGCGATCACGATGATCGCGTACTTCCAGACCGGGTAACGGTTCATAGTGACTCGCGTGCAGGATAAAAAACGGGGTCCGCAGCGGCGAAGGCCCGATGGAGAAAGCCCGAAGGAATTACTTCATGGTGCCTTTGGGCAGCACTTGCACCACGGCACTGCGCTGCAATTGCACTTCAAAACCCGAGGCAAGCTCCACACCAATGTAGGCATCCCCGATCTTGCTGACTTTGCCCAACAGGCCGCCAGCGGTCACGACTTCGTCACCTTTGGCCAAAGCTTCGATCATGCTGCGGTGCTCTTTTTGCTTTTTCATCTGGGGGCGAATCATGACGAAATACAAAACCGCAAACATCAGCAGCAAAGGCAGCATGCTCATCAAGGTGGACTGCATGTCGCTACCACCGGCAGCGGCTGGAGCAGTTTGGGCAAAAGCGGAAGAAATAAACATGGAAACTCCACAAAAAAACGAATTGGGGATTGATCGGGGCTGCCAGTGCAGACCGCGGACGAAGCCGCCATTGTATGCGGCGCTATGATGCCGCTTAAAAGCCTTTTGCCCCATCGGAATGCCCCTGCAAACCGAGCACCCCTGAAAGAGACCCCCCTTGAATTTGCGTTTGTGGGCCATGCTGGCCTTGTTGGGCAGCCTGGTGTCATTGGCCGTGGGCACCTCGTTTGCAAAAAGCCTGTTCCCCGCCTTGGGGGCCGAAGGCACCTCGGCTTACCGCATCGTGTTTGCCATGCTGATGTTGATGGCGGTGTTCCGTCCGTGGCGCCGCCAATGGGTGTGGGCCGATGCCCTGCCACTGGGCCTGTACGGCGTCACGCTGGGCGTGATGAACCTGCTTTTTTACAGCGCCATCAAGACCATTCCGTTCGGTGTGGCCATTGCCATCGAATTCACCGGGCCACTGGCTGTTGCGGTTTGGACCTCCAAAAAAGCCAGCGACTGGCTGTGGGTGGTCTTGGCGGCCATGGGTCTGGCATTGCTGCTCCCCCTGACGGGCGCAGACGCCGCCACCGCGCTCGACCCATTAGGCATGGGCCTCGCGCTGGCAGCAGGCGCTTGCTGGGCGCTTTACATCGTGTTCGGGCAACGGGTGGCCATGCGTTACGGCAGCATGGCCACACCGATGGGCATGCTGGCGGCAGCGCTGGTGGTGGCCCCCGTCGGCGTTTTCCACGCGGGCAGCGCCTTGTTGGATCCCCAATGGCTGATGGCCGGTTTGGCCGTGGCGCTCCTGTCTAGCGCCATTCCTTACGCGTTGGAGATGTTTTCGCTCAAGCACCTGCCCAAAAACACCTTCAGCATCTTGCTGAGCCTGGAGCCCGCAGTGGGCGCTCTGGCGGGCTGGCTGGTACTGTCCGAGCGCTTGACACTCTTGCAAGGCCTGGCGATTGCAATGGTGATGGCCGCCTCCATGGGCACGGCCTGGTCAGCCGGGCGTCGCAAGGCGCCCTCGGGCGAAGACCGCAGCGCTATTTAGCCTCGGGCTTGGTTTCGGGTTTGGCCTCAGGTTTGGCTTCGGGTTTGGCCTCAGGTTTGGCGTCAGCCGCTGCTGCGCCTGGCGCCACTGCTTTGCCGGGCTTGCCCTCTTCGGCTTTGGCATCCACTTTCGGATCACGCCTGAGTTTTTCCAATTGTTTGAGCGCCCAGCTGCGCTTTTCCAGTCGCTCTTGCTCCAGCCGATCAAGCTCTTTCAGCCTCCTGACATGGTCGGCTTCGGCCTTTTCTTTGCGCTCCCTGGCTTGCACCACTTTGGCCTCTTGTGCTTCTTGCTCTTCGCGAATGCGCGCCTCTTCTTGCGCCTTGATGCTTGCGGCTTCTTCGGCCGCAAGCCGCGCCTTCAAGGCTTGTTCTTTCTTTTGGCGCCCGGCTTTGGCCGCCGCAGTTTCACGCACACCCGTGTCCCAGGCCTTGTCTTCGAGCTGCAGTTGAATCGCAGCCTCCCTGGAAATGGGCTGCGTCTTGCCGTTTTCTTTAGCGCTGAAATACCCTTCACATTGGGTCTTCAAGCCACCGGACAAAACACACGCAAAGCTTGGGGTAGTTCGATCACCCCAGGCTTTTTTACGGGCTAAAAAGGCGTCGCACTGGGTCAATGCCCGCTGGATTTTCCAGTCTTCGGGGCTGACCTGCTTGTCGCTCAGGTCAAACCAGTCGTAACGCACACGGTCTGACTGCAAGGCCGTGCGCACGCACTCGGCCTTGGCCGGAACCATTTGGGAGAACACGCCGCCCCAAACGGCACGCAAATGTGCATTGTCCGAGACCACCTGGAATTGCGCCTGGCCTTGCGTCGGGCAGGCATTGACCGCCACACCATTGACGCGCTTGAACTTGCCGCGCCAGGTCACAGTGACCAGTTCGGTGTCTTGCGGCGTGATGTCGATACGGGCTTCAAAGTAGGGTGCCTGCACTTCGCGCTCTATGGCTGGCCGCCCCTGAACCGATATGTCCAGGTTGCAAACTTGCTCGGCATTTCGCACATTCGCAGCAATCACCACCGCGTTGGCCTGCTCAGCCAACAACTGGTATTGCCCGGCCATGACCGGGCAAGCACAAGCGAGCCATCCCGAAAAGATGGCTCCAAAGACCCTGCCCTTGATGGCACGCCCACAGATTGAAATTGAATGCATGACCTAGATGAATCGGATCGAGACGCCGATTCTTGATGGCACGGTCACTGACCGACAAATACGGGCTTGCGTCGCTCGGCAAATGCGGCGCGCCCTTCTGCAAAATCGGCGCTGCGCGTGGTCAATTGCTCGCGCCCGCGCAACAGGGCCTCATCGATTTGTCCGGCAGCGATTTCATTCAAAGATTTTTTGGTTTCCTGCACGGCCAACGGCGCCAGGCTCAGGATGTCTCCGACCAATTGCGCCAAGACCCCGTCCCATTCGGGCAAGCCCACCATGGCTTCAAACAGGCCCAAGGCGTTCAACTGCTCGGCAGAAAATGCGCGCGCTGTCAAAAACGCCCGTTTGGCACCGGCCAGCCCAAAGCGGCTGACATAACGCTGCAAGCCACTCGCGTAGTAATGCAAGCCCAGCGCAGTGGCAGGCATGCGCCACTCGATGCCCGTCAAGCCGATGCACAAATCACAGGCCAGCACCACATCGGTGGCGCCACCATATACGCTGCCATTCAGGGCGCAAACCGTCACTGGCCGGAGCTCGGCCAACGCGTCCGGAATTTCCTCAAAAAAGATCGCGCCATGCCCAGGCTCGTCAAAGCCACCGATGTCGTAACCGGCACAGAAAACGGGTTTGGGGTGACCCGCCGTGTTGGCGGTCAACACCAGAACGCGCACATCCTGGTCACGGTTGAGGGATTCGAAATGCCCCAGCAAAACCTTGAGGTCGCCGTTTTCCAGCCGATTGCGCCGCGCAGGGCGGTTCAGCGTGATGGTGGCGACGCCGTTGTCGATGTTCAAAACGGGGGGGGATGCGTGCTCAAAGGCAGTTGTCATGGCGTGAATCCAATTTGGCAGGGCTAGACAACAAAACGCCACCGCGAAGGGTGGCGAAGTTGAAAGTGGTGCGCTGGCGGGGATCACAAATCAGGCTGCAGCCTGCATGGATGCTAGGCTCTCATCAATCCAATTTTCAGAGTACCGCCAAAAATACCGCAAATTCGCAAAGTGTTGTTCTTATGGTGATTTTGACACGGCGTGACACACAGTGACGCGAATCGTATTCTTTGAGTTCAATGCCAAGCGGGACGATGCAACCATTAAGCAAACCAACTCTATCGCTTTTTATATGCCAAATAGCCCTTTAGCCCTTATAGAACGTGCGCAAGCAGCTATCAAATGCATAGCGAATATAGTGACGTTTGCACCTGAAAAATAAGTCAGCGGCCACGCTGACTTACAGGCCGTTAGGCCTGTAGCCCCCGTATTCCATGCGTGACCAGCTACCAAACCTGTAGCAAAATCCAATAACAGAGGCGCGCGGGCTGAGGGAGCCCCCAGGGGGGCGGACGGACAGACCAGCGCGCAGGGCTGATGCCGCGCAGCGGCGAAGCACAAGGGTGGGCGGGGGCACACACACAATTACTGGCCGCAGGCCATTGACCAACCACACAGCGCACAGCGCCTGACTGATGCCACGGTGCCACGACAACTACAAGGGCGCGCAGACGGCGGCGCGTAGGGCGTGCAAGCGACCGGGAAGAGCCGAAGGCTGTGCGACCGACTCCAGCGAAGGCCACTTTGCATAACGCCTGTTGCCTTAACCCGAAGGGCGCGAAGCGGTGACCGGCACGAAGCGCAGCTTTAGCGCAGCGACTGGCGGGCACTGAGGGCAATGCGGCGTTATGTAAAAGCGAAGCGGGTGGCCGTAGCGGGCAAGTGCCACAAGTGCCACGAATACGGCATCCAGGCCGAGCCGCAGGCGATGGCTGATCCAGCACGATGCGCCAGGGAGCCGAGGCCATATCTGCGCCACAGCGCACTGACCAACACCTGCGAAGCACTGGCGATGTACCTCCCCTGCACCTGTGCGGGGCGTAGCAGCGCCGCGCGCACTGACTGACACTACAGCGCTGGCAAACCGAAAGCGGTGATGCTGGGTGGACTGGCCCACAGCGCGCAGCGCAGCTCAATCAAAAAACAGGCCGCCCAGCATGACCGCGCTGGTTGAAATGGCGGCACGATTTAAACCGGCTCAGGCCCATCTGAGGGTAGAGGAATTTGGGTGGCCCTCAGTGACTTATTCACCAAATCGTTCTTTAAGGGTTGCAAAGTCTGTCTTGATAAAACCTCGATTCAGCACCTGGATGGGCGACGATTTTTCATATTGCAGCTTGATGAGTTCTGCAATTCCGAAATGCACTTGGTTCACTTTGTCTTCAAATGTCGAGTATTCCGCTGAACCCTCATGCCCATCGAGGGTTAGAAAGAAAGATTTGATTGCTTGAAGCGACTTAATCAAGGCCACGGCAATGACCCTCGCTTTAACTTGCTGGTCATCAGCTAGATTGTTTGGCCCAGGTCGAACAGCAAACTCCTTTTCGTTTACTAAGGTGGATTTCAGCGCATGTGTTGCCGCTTGCCAGGTCGGATGTTTCACCTGACACAGCCACTTGTAGTGAAAATATGAAATCGTCCAATCGTCTTCATACATCTTTTGCGTGTACGGTTTCCCGTTCACCTTGGAAATCGCCATTTCTCTTTTTGTATCAAGCTGACACAGTTCTTTTGCAGCCCATGGAATTTCGCCGTCCTTGGACTTTTTGGCCTGATTGGCCAAGTCTGTGGAGCCAGCGATGACTGCTGCGACTAACGCATTCTCGAAAAGCGACGCCGCCACAGAAGCAGCTTGCGCCGTATATCCTCGGTGAATCAGTATCCAAGTAGCACGCAAGTCATCCAGCGCGCACTTCAAGAATGGCGCTGCCGTAACCAGCCTCGCGTCCATTGGTTTTGAAGTTGGAACCATTGGTGCAAGCATGCCCGCCTCAAGGCATGCGATCACCAATTCTTCCCAGCCCTTTAGGCTGGCGTCAACAGTGGCCTGACTCATAGCTTCCAAATCAGGAAGTTGTGCCCAAATTGACTCAACAGTTTCGATCTTGGTTGCCACGCGACGACTCCCGTTCTGTAATTTTTACCTGCGATATTCTGTCGCTTGGAAGCACTATTTTTTGCCCCAGCAAACCTACCTATTGCGGCCATAGCCACGATCGACACCGTACGACATCAGTTCACTAGTCGGCCCAAGCTTAGCCCCACCCCAGCCAGCAACAAATTCACCAGGGCACCGTGCCGCACCTGCAATCGCTCAAGCGTACACCCCCGCATTCCGCTCCGGATAGCTTTCAAACACATGCTCAAAAACCGCCGAACACTTCTGCTGGTAAAGCTCTGGCGTGTAAGCGCGTGGCAGCCCTGAATCCAGCGTGTCTTCAATGGTCAGCTTCAACTGTGACCGCGCGGTGGACTTCTGCCGCCAGTTCAGCACCAGCAACTCTTTGAGCCGTGCCAGCAGTTCCCGAGCAACCTTCTTCACTTCCGCCCGTTCCTCAGTTCCCAGCTCGGGTGATGGCCGCGTCAATATGTCAAAGATCACTAACTCTTCCTCGCTCATGTTCTCGCGGACATGGCGTTGCTCCTCAACGCTGAGGCTGTTGCTCAGCTCCAGCAGCTCTTGGTACAGCGCCTCAATGGTGCGGCTACCTGCGTTGTAGCTTTCAATCAGCTCTTCAAACTTTTCAGAGAAATCGGCGCGTGTGCGGTTCAGCTCCACCATCTTTTCCAACTTGGCCCGAATTGCGGCTTTCAGCACTTCAAGGTCGGTGTTCTTGTGTTTCGACTTCTCAAATCGGCTGGCCAGGGCTTCAAAGTTGATCTTTGACAAGTCAAGTGCCGGAGGGCCTTGGTCGCGAATTGCGTGGCCAGTAATGGAGTTGTCCAGCAGCGTGTTGATGTCCCCCAGCACGGTGGAAATGTCGGGCGGGTTCGGATTTAGCTTAGCACGAATGGCCTCCGCAATCGTCGCCAGGCACGCCACGCGGCTGGCAAACTCCAGGGCCACGGGGTCGGGCTTCACCGCTTTGTAGAGGGTGGACACCAAGCGTTCATGGCCAAAGTAGTCGCGCCGCAAGGGGTCGGGCGAAATCAGGGCGTCCAGCGCATCCGCAATGGCTTGCAAACGCTCCAAGCCACCACCGTTTAGTTGCTCAATCTCGGCCAGCATCACGCCATGGCTGGCACAAAAGGCCGTTGCATCCACAACGCAGCGGCGCAATTCCGCCACCAATTGGTCTTTGTCTTTGACCGGGCTTGTACCATCTTTGCCCGCACCGTAGATGGCCAGCGCTTTTTCCAGCGATGCGAACACATTGGCGTAGTCCACAATCAGCCCGCTGTGTTTGCCCGGGAACACGCGGTTGGCCCGAGCAATGGTCTGCATCAGCGTGTGGTTGCGCATGGGCTTGTCCAGATACACGGTGGAGCAGCTTGGCGCGTCAAAGCCGGTCAGCCACATGGCGCAGACAAACGCCAACCGCAGCGGGTCGTCCGTGTCTTTGAACTTTTCGTCTAGGCCAGGGTTGGACTCGTTCATGCGCTTGCGGTGGGGCTCGATGTCCAGCCCCAGCTTTTGCATTTGTTGAATCTCGTTTTGCCCGGGCGACACGATCACGGCCATGTCGGTGGTCGTCAGCACGTTCAGCCGCTGTTTCAATTCAGCCATACGAACATCACGCCGGGCTTGCTCGGCGGTCATGCCGCCTTCAACCGGTACATAGGCCAGCTCACCCAGTTCTTTTTGCGTCTTGGCCATATCCGCCGCCCAATGCAGCTTGACCTTGTCGTGCATGCGCAGGGCGGTGGCCTTGTCGATAGACACCACCATGGCTTTGCCCACAAAACCACGGCCTAGGAAATGCCGCACGATGTCTTTGGCCACCGTGTCCAAGCGGTCATCGCGGGTAATCAGGTGGTACTGCCGCCCCAGCTCGCGCTCCAGCTTGGCTTCTTGCTCGGGGTCCAGGTCGGCATCTTCAATCAGTTGGTAGATGTCTTCATTCAGGTCGGGGTTGACCAGTTGCAGTTCGGGCGTGCGGTTCTCGTAGAACAGCGGCACCGTGGCCCCGTCCTCAATTGATTGCTGAAAGTCGTAGATCGACACATAGTCGCCAAACACCTCTTTGGTGCGCTCTTCGCCCGCAATCAACGGCGTTCCGGTGAAGGCCATGAACATAGCTTTGGGCAGGGCAGAGCGCATATTCAGCGCCAGCGTGTCGTACTGGCTTCGATGTGCCTCGTCGGTCAGCACGATCACATCAGAACGGTCACACAACAGTTCCGGCGTCTGAAATTTATGCACCAGTGTGAACACATAACGGTGGTTGCCGCGCAGCAGTTCGCGCAGGTGTGCGCCACTGGCGGCATGGCATTCGTCACCCTCGGCATCGCTCACGGCACCAACGGCCTTGAACGTCTTGGCAATTTGTTCGTCCAGTTCCGTGCGGTCGGTTACCACCACAAACGTCCAGTTGCCCACCAACTTGCGCAGCACCTTTTGGGCGTAGAACACCATGGAAAAACTCTTGCCGCTGCCCTGCGTCTGCCAAAACACACCGCCACGCCCATGGCCTAACTTGCGGGCTTCCAGCATGGAGGCAATGGCGTTGTTCACACCCAAAAACTGGTGGTTCTGCGCAATGATCTTGACCAGCCCCGCTTTGTGTTCCGAGAACAGCGTGAAATTTCCTACCAAGTCCAGCAGGCGTTGCGGCAAGCAAGTGCCGCGCAGCATGACTTCCAGCGACACGCGGCGCGGCTCGTCTTCACGGGCAATGCGCTTCCACTCTACCCAACGCCCCCAGTCTGCGGTGAGGGACCCCAAACGGCTGTCCGTGCCGTTGGAGGCAATCATCAGCGCGTTGAACCAAAACAGGTTGGGTATTTGCTGCTTGTAGTGGGTCAGGTTTTCGTCAAAGGCAGCGCGGGCCGGTACACCGGGCTTTTTGAGTTCAATCACCACCCACGGCAAACCGTTGATAAAGCCCACCAAATCGGGGCGGCAGGTGTAGAGCGCGCCGGTCACGCTGAACTGGCTGACCAACAAAAAATCGTTGTTCTCAGGGGTGTCCCAATCCACCACGCGCAGGCGCTCGGTCTTTTGCCCGCCATGGGCATGGTCTGGCACAGACACCACAATGCCTTCTTTGAGCAGCCGATACACCTCGCGGTTGGCGGCTTCCAGCAGCATGGCCGAACGGTCGCGGGTGATTTCGTCTATAGCGTTGTTAATGGCCTCTGCGGGTAGGGCTGGGTTTAGCCGAACGAGTGCCGAGCGCAGCCGGGTGGCCAGTACCACCTCGCCTTTTGTTTCGCGCCCCAGCGTGCCAGCAGCGCCCAGCGTTTCTTCCATGGCCGACACCGTCTGCCAGCCCAGGTCGGCAAACAGGCCGATGGCCGGTTGCTCTACGAGTTGGTCTTCGGTGTAAGCGTGGGCCATCAGTGCGTGCGTCTGTGGCTTAGGCTATAGCTTCGGCGGAAGCCCAGCCTTTGCTGGACAGGTGTTGCCACGCCTTGGTTAATTGCTCGGGCTTGAGCGTGCGGCGTTTGCGGGCATTCCACTCCTGCACTGCGCTGGCAGCCGCCTCGGGGGACAGCATAGCCTCGGGGTTGTGGCACATCACCCAGTGAACCGAACTCAGCAACTCCAAGCCCACGGGGTCTTCATAGCCTTCGATCAGGTCGGTGACACGCTCCATGCGCTGGCGGATCAACGCGTCTTCCTGCAAAAATGCCTGTGCCTCGTCCACCGCACCGGGCAGTAGTTCGATGGCTTTGGTGGGTGAGTCTTTGCCGTCGCCATAACCTTGGGTGTAATGACTTTCCAAGCGAATCAACACCTGCCGCAAGTTCTTTGCGTAGGGGCCAAATTCTTTGGCTTCGTATTGCAAACGCAGGGGCTGGCCAGCGGCCTGCAAAAAATACATCAGCTTGTGAATTTCCAACAGACTCACAAACGGGTCGAGCAAACCTTTTAGGTAACGGTCCATCAGCGCAATTAAAGCGGCCTGGCCAATGGTCATCTTGGGGCGCTCGGTGCGGTTGGGCATGTTTGCCGCCGCTGGCGTTGCGCCGGGGGCAAACACCAATACACGCACATCGGGCAAGTCGCCCAGTGTCGATTCGATTAGGGGCCGCACTTCAGCCCAATCCAGCCCGCCATGCCCACAACCCAGCGGTGGCACGGCAATAGAGCGGATGTTCAAACGCTTGATGGTGCCCACCAAGTCTTGCAAACCCGTTTGAATATCTGCTTTGCGGCTACCAGCGCGCCAGTGCCCCTTGGTCGGAAAGTTAATGATCCAGCGCGGACCACCGACCAGGCCGCCCATGTCGAATACATGCACCTTGCCCAGTTGCACATCACCCGCCTTGCAGGCATTTTCATAGGCACGGAACATTTGTGGATAGGCTTGCTTAAATTGCAGCGCAATGCCTTTGCCCATGATGCCCACCGTGTTGACGGTGTTTACCAGTGCTTCAACAGGCGCATTCAGCAGGTTGCCTTCGGTGGTTTCGATCATGTTCAGTAGTACCAGTTGGACTCCACGCGCACGGTGGGGCGATGGGCGTGGTTTGTTAGCATATTTTGCACTTGTTGGGCCACCTCGGCATTGTGGCAACCTACCGCATGGAAGCCTGACCAGTCAAAGAAATCTGCCGTTAGGAACTCGGCTGATTTTTGGTGGGTTTTGCCTTGCCATTGGGTGGCGCGGATCGCAGCCCAATCCAGCCCCGCAAGGGCCGCCAAGTCTGACGAATACGTGGTGTGGAATGCACCCGCATTGCCATCACTGATGGCCCAGGGTCTGTTTTGGCCGATGCCGACGGCCACGGTGCTGACCAAATGCACGATGGTGCGTTGGCAGCCAGGGGCGCGTCCGGTCTTGCCAATATTGACCGTGTAGAGCATGGGCGAACGCGGGCAAAAATAGAACGGCACAAACTCGCCCACAAACCGGTTGCCGCAGCAGTCCACCCGAATCTCGGTCATGCGCCGTTGCTTGATATGCCCATAACCAATCACCGCCGGGTTGTGCTGCGCCATGGCCGCATCGGAACGCAGACCGCCACCCGCCAGAATGCCAGGCAGGTTGTCCACGTCAGTGATGTGGTAAATCAGGGTCTGGTCAGGGCGATGAATCATGGGGCCTCGACGTTGATCTGGCCGGAGAGCAGGCGGGGAAGAAGCAGGTCGCGGGTCAGGCGAAGTGCATTTGTTTTGCTACGCAGCGAACGAATCAATCCAAACATGGGCATTACCGATTTCTCGAATTTCGACAAAACACCTTTTGGAGCGACTGCCACACACATGCCATTGATGAAGTCTTTGTTCGCATGGGGGATTGCTGAACCAATGTTTTTTGACTTGATTTCTTGTACGTGAATATCAAGGAACAAGAATAGCCAATAGGGTCCGACATCTGAATTGTCAAGAACTCTGTAGCGACCAAGTGTAGAACCGATGACTCCCTCATATCCAACGAATACGTCACTTGACCCCGACCCGTCCATCACCATTATGGTGTCGTCACATGTTGTAGAAATCAATTTTTCCGGGGCTACAAATTCTTTGCTACTCCCGCCTCGCAGTGCGTTAATAAGCAAGTGCCTCTTCAACCCGCTTTCAGCAGACTCAAATACCGCAGTCGGCTTCTTGCCTTTCTTGAATTCGATCAAGTCGCCCAGCTTTTTCACATCCCACCCCTGCGGAATCTCCCCCAACGCCGAAGCCACGGGCGGATGGTTTTGATTCGCGTCCTGTCGGACGCTCACCCCTTCGGGGCAGCCTTCGGCTGTCCCAACCGTCGCTGCCGGTTGGTCATGGCCGGGGAAGCGGAAGTGGACGAACCACTCGCTGTAAAGACCACGCGCCATAGCTTCCAGTATCTTGATGCGCCGCTGGCTATTTTCGATCAGTTCGTCGTAGGCTGAGAGGATGCTGGCGATGCGTTGTTGGACGGGAAGTGGAGGAAGCGGAACTTCAAGTGCGTTAAGAATATCTTGGTTGAGGTTGTTAATATTTGTGCCCCCGCCTTGAGCCGTCAAAGCTTGACGAATTAGTGGCGTTCGGAAGCAGTAAGCGTAGAACTTTGGACAAACTTCTGGGGATGTGAATCGCAGTCGAATAGTGAATGCTGAATGGGTTACCTCTTCTGGCGGCAGTTCGATAAAGAGACTTCGCCCTATTAGCTCGCGATTTCCATTTGATCGAACAAAGACGATGTCCCCATCACGGAGAATATTGCGCTCGCTAACAATTCCGTCAGGGTTTATCTGGTCAAGTTCTGCATACCTAGGCTTTGAGTAATCCTGAAAGTCGGATACTCCTACGACTTTCACCCCTTCGCCAAAACTGCTCTTGTTGTAATTGACGCCATTGCGGAATTCCGCAAGCGTACTCAGGCGCTTAGTTGGCCAATCGAGTTTCGCCACAGCCATCACGCTCCTAGAATCTCTACAACATTGGCAGCGATGGTCTGCTCCAGTGCTCGCGCTTGCGCATTCAACACTTCCAACTCTTCATTCAATACAACAAGCTGCTCATTGAAATCCTCGTCGCTTACATCTTCACCGGCAGCCACTCCCACATACCGCCCAGGGTTCAGCGACCAGCCCTGCGCCTCGATCTCTTGGAGGCTTGCCACTTTGCATAGACCAGCCACATCGGCATAGGTAGGCGCATTGCCAAACACTTCTTTGATCTTGGCAGCCGCCTCCTCGCCACCAAACGTCAGGTCCAAGGCTTCACCCCGGTACAGGCGCACCAGATTGGCCATAAAACCAATTTGCGCGGGTGTCCAGTTCCGGTGGGCGCGGTCCACTTGGCGGTAGATGTGGCGGGCGTCGATGAACAGCACGGTATCGGCGCGTGGGGTCTTGGCTTTGCCCTTGTCCAGAAACCACAGGGTTACCGGCAAGGTGACGGTGTAAAACATATTGGGGCCAACGGCCACCATCACGTCCACGGCCCGGGCTTCAATGAGTTGTTGGCGCAGGGCCTGCTCTGAGCTACGGGCATCAGATGCTGAATTGGCCATGACAAAACCGGCGCGGCCCCGGGCGTTCAGCGACGAGTAGAAAAGCTGAATCCAGAGGTAATTGGCGTTGTCGGTGCGCGGCAGGCCAAAGGGGAAGCGGCGGCCCGCGCCCACCATGTCGGCCAGGCGCTCTTTGTCCACCGCGTTGACATTGAACGGCGGGTTGGCCAGCACAAAGTCGAACTGGCCGGTGGCGTTGTGCGGGTCGTCGTAGTAGCTGTTAACGTTGCCACCGTGCTTGATGTCGCCCTCCAGCCCATGTACGGCAAGATTAAGGCGGCACAGGCGGCCGGTTTCATCCGTCTTTTCTACGCCGCAGATGGCCAGCTCGGCAGCGGGGTTCTTCTGGTGCTCGGCCACAAAGCGGGCCGACTGCACAAACATGCCGCCCGACCCGCAGGCTTGGTCAAGAATGCGACCATAGAAGGGCTCGATGATTTCAGTCAGCAGGCGCACGATGCTTGATGGCGTGTAAAACTCGCCGCCGCCCTGGCCCTCAGTCATGGCGAATTCGCCCAGGAAGTATTCGTAGATGCGCCCGAAAGCGTCATAGTCCAGCGTGGCCGGAATTTCGGACACCTTTTTGAGCAGCTCTTTGAGCAGGGTGCTGGTGAACAGGTTGAAGGTTTTGGGCAACACACCAGCCAGGGTGGGGTTGTGTTGCTCAATTTCACGCATGGCGGCGTTTACCTTGGCACCAATGTCGGCAGACTCGGGCAGGGTCAGCAGAAAGTCAAACCGCGCCTCGGGGCTGAGGTAGAGCACGCTTTCCGCTTGGTATGCCGTAGGGTCGTCCACACGGCTGCCACGGCGGGCGGAACTGCCAGCGGCTTCGAGCTTGGCGCGCAGCACGGCAAACCGAACTTCGGCAAAGCGCAGAAAGATCAAACCCAGAATGGGGCCGGAATACTCTTGTGGTTTGAGGCCAGAATTGGCGCGAAACTGGTCGGCGGCATCCCACAGGCGCTTTTCAAGCGTGGTGGTGGCGCTGTCTTTTTCTGAGGGGGCGATCCATTGCATATTTAACTCCCTGTCTGGCCAGGCTTTTTCCTGCGAATGCCAAGTGTTGGCGGCATTACCTGTTTATCCATTCAATTATGGCTGACTCCCGCAGGTTCTTTGGGGCTCTGGCAGGTGGGGCAAATGTCACTTTTGCGAAACAGATTTAACCGTCCAGCAATTTGTGCAGAAAGCCCAGCTTGCGGCCAATGTCATGGAAGCTGACCTGGACCAGCGCATCGTGGTGGCTTTTGAGTTGCTGGAAGGTCTTCCAATGCATGCCTTTGGGCTTGCCGCCGTCGCCATTCAAGATGCCAGCCTCCCAGCCCAGACGTTTGCGTAGCTTGTCGGCCTTGGTGGATGCCCGGTCGCCTGCGCCTTCTTTCTGCGTAGAGTAGCCCAGCCCGCCACACTGGCGGCAGGCGAAGTACCGGCCCGGCGCGTAGAGCACCGCCACCCGCTTGCTGCACCGGGGGCAGGTGAACCAGTGGCGCTGCCCGCCCAGGTGGCAGGGTGAGGTTTGCGTCTGCACCCGTTGTTCGACCACTTCGCCGGTGCTCTTCATGCGGTAGGACAGCACCATGCCTTGGTTGAAATCCACCCTGATGCTGATGCCCGCCACCTGACGGTCGTTCACCAGCCATTGCCAGCTAAAGCTGCTGCCCGGCACCAGCAATCCTTTGCGGGTGATCTTGCGAATGTCCAGCGGCATGGAATCGCTGGTTTCCGCTTTGCCGCTGTAGCTGCTGCGCCGCCCACTTCCGCGTCCGCCCATTCTTTATTCTCCGGTTTTTGCCGAAATCAATTGGCAAGTTGAACAGGTGTTGCGACCTGAAAACGCATGAATCTCGCCGCAACCCGCACGGATGCTGGGTTCTGGGTGTTTTGAGTGCCGCCGGAAATTGCGCATGTTTTTACGCTGCGCGGCTGCTTCTGAGGTCTTTTAGCTTGATCAGCATGGCCAAAGTGCGCTCAAACTTACGGTCCAGGTGCGTTTCATAGCGGGAAAGCTTCTCCAGCCGGTAGGCTTGTAGTCCTTCGCCAATGGTTTGATTGACGATAGCATCGTGGTGGCGAGACTCTTTTTCTTGCTGGTAGACAAAGGGCGTGACGTGCTGAGTGATGAAGGCGACCAGCCCTGTGGCATCAGCGGGGTATTCCTCGTCGTCCACGTAGTTTTGCCACCATTCACGGGTATCGGGAAGCAAGGCGCGCAGGGCTTTGTCATAGGCACGGTCGCCACCTTTGCGCAGAATGGCGCTGGCCTTGTTGGTCGCATCAATGTCGTGCCGGGCAGATTGCTGGCTCTCTGCCACCTCTGCCGGTTTCAAATCCATGAGGTTGCGAATGTCGGTGTTCTCGCCGGACAGGCCCATCTCAAACGGTGCCGCTGCAGGAATTACAGTTTTGGCACTGCGGGCGGATTCTTTCAAGCCCTTATTGATGGTTGCACCTTCGGCTTGCAGCACCCGGCGCTTGCGCCAGATCACACTGGCCAGCTCTTCAATCAGATGTTGCTCTGTCGCGCCCGCGGGCAAGTGTTCGTCCATCAGCGAGTTGACCAGGCTTTCATAGTCGGCATGGCTTTCGTGGCTGAGCACGGTGTAGCGGCTCAGGATGCCGTGCTTGAGGGCGTTGAAGCGGACGACTTCGTAGGACGTGGTGCTGGGTTCAGCGGTGGGCATCAGGGGTGCGGTGTTGGCGGTGTCGGAGGTGGTGTTCATGGTGGGCTTTCAATAGTGGGGTTCAGATCAATCGCAATACACCCGCCACAGCGCCATGCCAGCGCCACAGCGTTGTCCATACCGCGAGCCTCGCCCGGCGGCGATGCAGGTCGGGCAGTTGAAGTGGTGGGCGTGGTAGGCCGCTGCCAGTTCTTTCCAGTCCACAGGATCGTCGGGGGGATCAGGCGCGTGGCTAGCTGCATCGTTCGCCGCCGTCAGCCAGTCAATCAACTGCGCTTTGCTGCTGCGGATCAGGGCGCGCAGGTCTTCGGTCAGGTGACTGGACGGTGCCACGGCCAGCCCGCCAGTAGGTGCCAGCGACAGATTCAGGCCCGCGCTGTGCAGTCGCTCAACGATAGCGCTGGCAGAGTGGGCGGGCATTTAGAACACCTCCACGTCGTCGGTGCTCAGGTTTCCACCTTCGGCCTGCGAACTGTGCGAATCCTGCGAAGTGTCAATATCCATGCGGGTTAGCGCTGTGTTTTGAGAGCTGGCGGGTTCAGCGAACTGTGCGAAATCTGGTTGGCTCTGCGTTCCAGCAGCGACCTCGTTTCGCTCGCTTCGCACGTTTCGCGTTGCGCCAATACCAGCCGCACAAGCCCATGGGGCCTCACGTTCCGCTGAATTCGCAGAGTTCGCCGGGCTGGCCGGGTGGGTGGGCGCTGCGCAAGGCTTGTAAACCTTCGACGGCGAACCCGGCTGGCCGTTAGGGCGTGGCACGGTCTGCACCTCAATGGCGGGCGGGCTGGCCGTTATCAACTCGTCCAGCGCCTTGTCCAGCGCTGCTTTACTGACGTGGCCGCCAAAGCACACCTTGGTCAGTTCCGTGCGCGTGGCCTGGCCTTGCGTGGCCAAGTAGGTGACGATGCGTTGCGCAATGTCGGTGGTCGCCGCTGCGCCCGCTTCATCAACTGCGCTCTGGAAAATGAACTTGACTGAATCCACCCAGTAACGCACCCAGGCCATGGCGGCATTGATGTGGTTCACAGCAATGACGTTGGTCTGGTCGGTCAGGGCAAACAGCATCGCCAGACGCAACAGCACGGGCGCACGGCGGTCCAGCAAGCCAGTGATGTGCTCGCCCGCTGACCGGTCGCGTAACTCGCCCCGGTACAGCCGCGCATAAAGCGAAGCCGCCTCGGGTGAAAACTCCATACGCATCACGTCTTTGTCCACATGGCGATCAGCACCGGCAAAGCTCAAGACCTGTGCAACGCGGTCGGCCAGCGTCTCAACAACGTCTTTCGGCGTGTACTGCGGAAACGGCAGCACCTTGTCGCCCTCGGCCCAAAAGAAAATGAACCGGTTGGCGAAGCCATTGGTCAACTCACGGGCGTGCATCAGCTCGCGCAACTCTGAGGGGGTTACGTCGCCAATGATGCCGATATGCGGGTCACTGGCC
>CAIZSE010000083.1 GCA_903935585.1 uncultured Burkholderiales bacterium
CTACGAAACCCTGGCCGTGGCCATGCGCTACGACCCCCCCAGCTACGTGGTGAACTTTGCACAGTCGCGCCAATTGCCATTCAAGGTGGCGATCGACAACACCGGCGCCGTGGCGCGCGAATGGGGAGACGTCCAACTCACCCCGACCACTTTTTTGGTGAACAAGCGCGGTGAGATCGTCAAGCGGTTTGTGGGCACACCCGACTTTGCCGAGCTGCACCGCTTGATTGAAAAGCTGCTGGCCGAAACCTGAGCCTGAAGGATCCGGCGGTCCGGCCCTTCAGGTCAGTCGCATCAATCTTTTCTGAAGTTGTCGTGACAGGCTTTGCAACTGGCCCCAGCAGGTCCAAATGCGGCTTTCAACGCATCCAGATTGCCCGCCTTGGCCGCCACGTTCAATTTGACGATTTCGGCTTGCATCTTGTCTGAGGCTTCCTTGAATTTGGCAGACTCTTTCCAGATCTCTGGCTTGGCGCGTGTTTCGCCTTTGTCCGTGCCCTCGCCAAATGCAGCCCATGGCAATTTGGCCAGTGCAGACACGGTGTCTGCATTGTCAGCGGCCGCTTTGGCGTCATAGGGAACACGGCCATTGGCCATGGCACCCAAGCGCCCGAAGTGTGCGGACATCACAGTGAAACTCGCCTTGCGGTATTTGATGGCGTCTTCGGGTTTGGCAAACTGGGCTTGCGCGGGCAAGGCCAGGGTCAACACCATCGATGCGCCGAGCAGGCTCAACATTGTTTTCATGTTTGACTCCAATCATTAAAAAAGCCGGTAAACGTTTTATGCTCCAACACGAGAATTAGTCTCGCATATTATTGTTTTCCTTGCATCCTTGAAAGTGCTTATGGTCACAGTTCGCATTTGGGATTTGCCCACTCGCCTTTTCCACTGGGCCTTGGCGACCTGCGTGGTCGGCCTGGTCATCACGGGCAATGTGGGGGGTGATGCCATGGCCTGGCATTTCAGTTTGGGCTATACCGTGCTCACGCTGGTTTTGTTCAGACTCGCCTGGGGTGTTTTCGGTGGCTATTGGTCACGCTGGTCGCAGTTGCCTGCTAGCCCCGCCAGCGTTTTGGCTTACATCCAAGGCGAATCCAGCACCCGGCATCTGGCAGGTCACAGTCCCTTGGGGTCCTGGTCGGTGCTGGCCTTGATGGTCTTTTTGAGCCTGCAAGTGGCCACCGGCCTGGTCAGTGACGATGAGATCGCCACCATGGGACCGCTGTCCTCTTTGGTGCCTGGCACCTGGGTGAGTCTGGCCACCAGTTGGCACAAAAGCTGGGGCAAGCTCATCTTGATCGGTTTGGTTGTGAGCCATTTGCTGGCGATTGCCTGGTACCGCTGGGGCAAGCAACAGCCTCTGGTGCCTGCCATGTGGCATGGCGACAAAACTTTGCCTGAAGCGGTTCCCCCATCGCGCGACAACGGTAAAACCCGCGGCTTGGCTTTGGCCTTGTTCATCGCGGCAGGCGTTGTGGTGGCGGCCATCGTGTCTCTGGGTGGTTGACGCTACACTGGTGTTTTCACAACGCTTGCCAAGCTCATGCCCACTGTTCAATTGCTGAATCCGGCCAGCGCCTCAGACTGGTTGGAGACCCGAGCACTGTTTCATGAGTACGCCGCCAGCCTGAATGTTGATCTGTGCTTTCAGGGGTTTGACGAAGAGCTTGCCGGTTTGCCGGGTGAATACACGGGCCCTCGCGGCGCCCTGTTGCTGGCTTGGGTCGACGGGGTCCCTGCCGGTTGCGTCGCCTTGAGGCCGCTCGACAATTCCGACTACACCAACTCGGCCGAAATGAAGCGGCTTTATGTTCGCAAGGCGTTTCGGGGTCTGGGTATCGGCCGTCAGCTGACACAGGCCATTCTGGAGGCTGCGCACAATGCCGGCTACGCTTGCGTGCTGCTGGACACACTCGACGAGATGGAATCAGCGCGGGCTTTGTACGAAGACCTTGGGTTTGAAGAAATTCCGCCCTACTATCACAACCCCCATGCGGGCTCGCACTATCTTAAAGTCGACATCGGCTGAAGCTTGGCCTGCTGGGCGCCCAAAAAAAGGGGCCACTGGCCCCTTTTTTTAATTCAAAGCCATTCAGGCTTTCGCTTGCGACAACAAAGTTGCGGCATCACTGACTTCGAATTTGCCAGGGCCTTCGACGTTCAAGCTGGTCACCTGACCGTCTTTGACCAACATGGAATAACGGTTGCTGCGCACACCCATGCCGCGTGTGGTCAAGTCGAGGACCAAGCCCGTGGCTTTGCTGAAGTCGGCACTGCCGTCACCCAGCATGCGCACCTTGGTGCCGGTATTTTGTTCGCGGGCCCAAGCGCCCATGACGAAAGCATCGTTCACGCTGACACACCAGATTTCATCGACACCGGCGGCCTTCAGGGCATCGTGGTTTTCAACATAACCGGGCACATGCTTGGCAGAGCAGGTGGGCGTGAATGCACCTGGCAATGCGAACAAGGCGATGGTCTTGCCTGCGGTGGCTTTGGCCACATCGACGGCGTTAGGGCCAATGCTGCAGCCGTTGCCTTCCACTTCGACATATTCCATCAGGGTGGCAGCGGGCAGTTTGTCTCCGACTTTGATCATTTTGAGCTCCAAGATTTGGGGTTGGCACTGTGGCCAGGGTAAAAAAAAACGATCCACCATTGTGGGTCGTTTTCTGAAAGTTTGCAGGAGTCGGGCTTTTGGGCTTAGACGGCTGCAGCTTTCTGAACCAGGCGAGTTGCCACCCAGTTTTTGGTCTTCGAAATCGGACGGCTTTCCGTGATTTCGATGGTGTCGCCCAG
>CAIZSE010000084.1 GCA_903935585.1 uncultured Burkholderiales bacterium
ACCGCTTTGCCAGCCAGCAGCTTGGGCGAAAAGAACGCCTCCAGGTCTTCCAGAATTTCTTCGGCCTCGAGCATGCGGCCATCACCGGTTTCGCCGCAAGCCTGGTCACCCTGCCCCACATCGAGCACGTGGATGCCATCCGCACGGAGTTGCGCCACATTGCGTTGGGTGGCCGGGTTGGACCACATTTCCCGGTTCATGGCTGGCGCGACCAGCAGGGGGACTTTGTCGAGGGGACGGGCCAGGCACATGAGGCTGAGCAATTCGTCGGCGCTGCCATGCAGCAGTTTGGACATGAAATCCGCACTGGCAGGGGCCACCAAAATGGCATCTGCATCCCGACTGAGGTTGATGTGGGCCATGTTGTTGGCCTCTCGGCTGTCCCACTGCGAGGTGAAAACCGGCCTGCCCGACAGGGCCTGCATGGTCACCGCCGTCATGAAGTGCTCTGCGGCCTCGGTCATCACGACCTGAACCGTAGCGCCCGCCTTGACCAAGGCGCGGCAGAGTTCAGCCGACTTGAAGGCAGCAATGCCACCTGACAAGCCCAGAACGATGTGTTTTCCAGCCAATGTGCTCATGCGTGGAAATGTAGCAGAGACCACATCTGACCATGAACCAGAGCCCCTGCACCGAAGGCGCTGCTGAAGCAAGCCCGCAGATGACGACACCCCACGCAAAAACCCCGAACCCGACTGTCTATAATCACGATTTCCACCTACCGGGAGCTCAAGGCTCCCGCCTTGGACATGACCAAATTTGTCTTCGTCACCGGCGGTGTGGTGTCTTCCCTGGGCAAGGGAATCGCCTCCGCATCGCTCGCCGCCATCCTCGAATCGCGCGGCCTCTCTGTCACCCTCATCAAGCTTGACCCTTACCTGAATGTGGACCCTGGCACCATGTCGCCAATCCAGCACGGTGAGGTGTTCGTGACCGATGACGGCGCCGAAACAGACCTGGATCTGGGCCACTATGAGCGCTTCATCAACACCCGGATGAAGAAGGCCAACAACTTCACCACCGGTCAGATTTACAAAAGCGTGCTCGAAAAAGAGCGCCGGGGCGACTACTTGGGCAAGACCGTTCAGGTCATTCCCCACGTCACCAACGAAATCCAGGACTTCGTCAAGCGCGGCGCCGGCTTCGGCACGCCCGAGGCCGTCGATGTGGCCATCGTCGAGATCGGCGGCACCGTGGGCGACATCGAGTCACTGCCTTTTCTGGAGGCCGTGCGCCAGCTCAGCTTGCGCTTGGGCCCCAACAACGCAGCGTTCGTTCACTTGACCTATGTGCCCTGGATCGCCGCAGCGGGTGAGCTCAAAACCAAACCGACGCAGCACACGGTGCAAAAACTGCGCGAAATCGGCATCCAGCCCGATGCCCTGCTGTGCCGTGCAGACCGCTACATCCCAGACGACGAGCGCGACAAAATTTCGCTGTTCACCAACGTGCAAAGCTGGGGCGTGATCTCCATGCCCGACGTGGACACCATCTACAAAGTGCCCCGCGTGCTGCACGAGCAAGGCCTGGATGGCCTGATCTGCGACAAGCTGCGCCTGAGCACGCCACCGGCCAATCTCAAACGTTGGGATGATTTGGTGTACGACACGGAAAATCCGCAGGGTGAAGTGACGATCGCCATGGTGGGCAAATATGTGGAGCTGTCCGACAGCTACAAGTCGGTCAACGAGGCCCTGCGCCACGCCGGCATGCGCAACCATGTGCGTGTGAAGATCGAGCACATCGACTCCGAAACCATCACCCCCGAGACCGTGGCCAGCCTGGCCAAGTTCGACGGTGTGCTGGTGCCTGGCGGTTTTGGCAAGCGCGGTGTCGAGGGCAAGATCGAAACCGCCCAATACGCGCGCACCCACATGCTTCCCTACCTGGGCATCTGCCTGGGCATGCAAGTGGCCACCATCGAATACGCGCGCCATGTCGCCGGCATGAAAGACGCCAACAGCACCGAATTCGAGCCCGAAACCCCCTACCCCGTGATCGCCCTGATCAACGAGTGGAAAGACGCAGATGGCTCGATACAGAAGCGCGATGCCAATTCGGACCTGGGCGGCACCATGCGCCTGGGCGCGCAAAGCTCCGACGTGGCCAAGGGCACACTGGCGCACCAGATCTATGGCGACGTGGTCACAGAACGGCATCGCCACCGCTACGAGGCCAACGTGAATTTCCTGGACGCCCTGCGCAAAGCGGGCCTGGTGATATCGGCCTTGACGCAGCGCGAACAGCTGACCGAAATCGTCGAGCTGCCGCAAACCGTTCACCCCTGGTATGTGGGCGTGCAGTTCCACCCCGAGTTCAAGTCCACCCCCTGGGATGGCCACCCGCTGTTCAACGCCTTCGTGAAAGCGGCCGTTGCTCACAAGGCTGCGGCCTGACACACCAACCCACAGGACAGATCATGAAACTCTGCGGCTTTGATGCAGGTCTGAACCAGCCCTTCTTCCTGATTGCGGGCACCTGCTCCATCGAAGGTCTGGAGATGTCGCTGGAAGTGGCTGGCCGCCTGAAGGAAATCTGTTCCTCCCTGGGCATTCCCCTGATTTACAAGGGCTCGTTTGACAAGGCCAACCGCTCCTCGGGCAACACCCAGCGCGGCGTGGGCATCGACGCAGGCCTGAAAATCCTTGCCGAAGTGCGCCGCCAAATCGGCGTGCCCATCCTCACCGATGTGCACGACGAATCCCAAGTCAAAACCGTGGCCAGCGTGGTCGATGTGCTGCAAACGCCCGCATTTTTGTGCCGCCAGACCGACTTCATTCGGGCCGTGGCGCAGTCCGGCAAGCCTGTGAACATCAAGAAAGGCCAGTTTCTGGCCCCTTGGGACATGAAGAACGTCATCGACAAGGCCCGCGCTGCGGCCCGCGAAGCAGGCCTCAGTGAAGACAATTTTCTGGCCTGCGAGCGCGGTGTGAGTTTTGGCTACAACAACCTGGTGGCCGACATGACCAGTCTGGCCGAGATGCGCAAAACCGGTGCACCCGTAGTGTTTGACGTGACGCACTCGGTGCAAAAGCCTGGCGGTCAGGGCACCAGCAGTGGCGGCGCCCGCGAGATGGTGCCCGTGCTGGCCCGCGCGGGTGTGGCCGCTGGCGTCGCCGGACTTTTCATGGAAACCCACCCCAAGCCCGACCAAGCCTGGTCTGACGGGCCCAACGCCGTGCCGCTGGGCAAGATGAAGGCCTTGTTGGAAACCTTGGTGCAGCTGGATGCTGTCACCAAGAAAACCCCTTTTCTAGAGGATGATTTTTCATGAGCGGCTACATCATTGCCAATGTCCAGGTGACCAACCCGGTCCAGTACGAAGAATACAAAAAATGGTCAACTGCAGCCATGCAGGTCACCGGCGCAGAAGTTTGTGTGCGCGGTGGCAAGCTCGAAGTGCTGGAAGGCGACTGGGCACCCGAGCGCATGGTGATTTTAAAATTTCCGACCTTTGAAGCGGCCAAGGCTTTTTACGATGTGCCCGAGTACCTCAAAGCCCGCGAAGCCCGGGCTGGCGCAGCCATCATGCGCATGGTGGTGGTCGAAGGTCTTTGACCCGCTGGACATTCAAACCCCGTTTTATTTTTCAATTGAGAGAGTCTGAACATGAGTGCAATCGTTGATATCGTCGGCCGTGAAATTCTCGACAGCCGTGGCAACCCCACCGTCGAATGCGATGTGTTGCTGGAATCCGGCGTCATGGGCCGCGCCGCTGTGCCGTCTGGTGCATCCACCGGCAGCCGCGAAGCGATTGAGCTGCGCGATGGCGACAAAAGCCGTTACCTGGGCAAAGGCGTCTTGAAGGCCGTCGAGCACATCAACACCGAAATCTCCGAAGCCGTGCTGGGCCTGGATGCGTCCGAGCAAGCCTTTTTGGACCGCACCCTGATCGATCTGGACGGTACCGAAAACAAAAGCCGCCTGGGTGCCAACGCCATGCTGGCCGTGTCCATGGCCGTGGCCAGGGCCGCTGCCGAAGAGTCCGGCCTGCCGCTGTACCGCTACTTTGGCGGCATGAACGGCAACCAGTTGCCCGTGCCCATGATGAACGTCATCAACGGCGGTGCACACGCCAACAACAACCTGGACTTGCAAGAGTTCATGATCATTCCTGTGGGCGCACCGAGCTTTCGCGAAGCCGTGCGCTGGGGCGCTGAAGTGTTCCACGCCTTGAAGAAAATCATCCACGACAAGGGCATGAGCATTGCCGTGGGCGACGAAGGCGGCTTTGCCCCCAACGTCGACAGCCATGAAGCGGCCATCCAGATGGTGCTGGACGCGATTGCCGCTGCGGGTTACACCGCTGGCGAACAAATCGCCATCGGCCTGGATTGCGCGGCCAGCGAGTTCTACAAAGACGGCAAGTACGTACTGGCCGGCGAAGGCCTTGAGCTGACCGCCGAGCAGTGGACAGACATGCTGGCCAGCTGGTGCGACAAGTACCCCATCATCAGCATCGAAGACGGCATGGCCGAAAACGACTGGGATGGCTGGAAAGTGCTGACCGACCGTCTGGCCAAGAACGTGCAGATCGTGGGTGACGACCTGTTCGTCACCAACACCAAGATCTTCAAGGAAGGCATCGAAAAAGGCATTGCCAATTCGATCCTGATCAAGATCAACCAGATCGGCACCTTGACCGAAACGTTTGAGGCCATCGAAATGGCCAAACGCGCAGGCTACACCGCCGTGATCAGCCACCGCTCGGGTGAGACCGAAGACTCCACCATTGCCGACATCGCCGTGGGCCTGAACGCCGGGCAGATCAAGACTGGCTCCATGAGCCGCTCGGACCGCATGGCCAAATACAACCAACTGCTGCGCATCGAAGAAGACTTGGGCGAAGTGGCTGTGTACCCTGGCCGTTCCGCGTTTTACAACCTGCGCTAAAAACCCGCCATGGGCAACCGCCTCGTTCCCATTGTGCTGATCGCCTTGCTGGTGATCGTGCAGGCCCAACTGTGGTTTGGCCGAGGAGGTGTGCCCAACGTGGCCGAGCTCGAGCGTGAGTTGCAGCAGCAAAAAGTGGCCAACGAAACAGCCCGCCGCCAAATTGAACAACTCAGCGCCGAGGTCAACGACCTCAAGGAAGGGCTGAACATGGTGGAAGAGCGGGCTCGCCAGGAGTTGGGCATGGTCAAACCCAACGAAATTTTTGTACAGATCGCCAAATGATGCCGCCATCCGGGATCGATGACAGCCAGGCGGCATGAGCCAGGTGAAACGCATCGCCATCGTGGGGGCGCGCAGCACCGGCAAGTCCTGGTTGGTACAAGCACTGGCCTCACAGCCAAGCACGCAAGAGTGGGTGATCTCGGACAACACCCCACTCATGAAGGCGGTCTACAAGCACCTGATGTTTGCCGACGAAAGCCTTTACCCCATGGCTTTGGCGCAGCAGGCTTTGGTCGACACGACCTTGGTCATGGGTCTCGACCTGCCTGAGTTGGATAACGGACTGAAAAGCGCTGCATCGCATGAGCGCGGTCTTGCGGACAGCTTGTTGCGCCAAGCGCTCGAGCGCGCTGGCATCGCCTACCGGGTGGTCTACGGCCAAGGCCACCAACGGCTGAACAACGCGCTTTTGGCCTTGGGTCTGCCCGGCGAAGACCTTGCTGCTCGCCTGGTGCGCGAACAGGCGCAATTCGCCATCAACCAAGGCCGCACCGTCTGGCAATGCAACGAGTGCAGCGACCCCGAATGCGAACACAAACTGTTCACCGGGCTGATGGCCAAGCGTGCCGGCTGAACGCTCGCTTCAGTGAACCGAGCCCCCCGACAGATCGGCGGGCAGACCCGTGAACAGGCCAGCCGCATCGACCGGGTCAAAGTGGTATTGCGCACCGCAAAAATCGCAACCCACTTCCACCTGACCTCGTTCGGCGATGATGCCTTCGACCTCTTCGGCGCCCAGGCTGCGGACCATGTTGCCCACGCGTTCGCGGTTGCAACGGCAGGCAAAGCGGGGGCCGGTCTCACCGATGAGGGGCTCAAAACGGGCCAGCGGTTCTTCCCAATACAAGCGGTGCAAAATGGTTTCGGCGTCCAGCGTGAGCAGTTCTTCGCGCTTGAGGCTTTTGCTCAAAATCGCGATGCGGCTGAAGTCTTCGCTTTGCCCCAACACCGATTCGCGCATGAGCGAATCGACCTGGCCCGCCAAATTGCCCTCCCCCTCAATGGGCAATCGCTGGATCAGCAAACCCGCTGCGACCTTGTCGTCGGCTGCCAACACCAGCACGGTGTCGAGTTGTTCTGACTGCAGCATGTAGTGCTCCAGCACCTCGCTGATGTTTTCAAGTTTCTCGCCCTGGTCGCCAAACAAGGGCACCACACCCTGGTAGGGCTGTTGGCCAGGCAATCGGTCTAGCGGGTCAAGGGTGATCGCGCAGCGGCCCTCGTTGTTGACATTCACCATCTGGCTCAGCGTGGCGTTGTCAGCCACCTCGCCCACTTGGGTGCAGGTGGCGCGCAGGCTCAAATCGGGCTGCACCTCGACCACACCCAGCTTGACCGGGCCATCGCCAAAAATCTGCAGCACCAATGCGCCATTGAATTTGATGTTGCCCTGCATCAGCACGCCCGCAGCCGCCATCTCACCCAGCAACTGGCGCACGGGCGCCGGGTAAGCCCCCGTCTCGGAGTTGGCGGCGCGTCGCGCCAAAATGTCTTGCCAGGCATCGGTCAGTCGGACCAGCATGCCGCGAACAGGAAGGCCTTCAAAAATGAATTTATGGAGTTCAGACAAAGTTCAATCAACAACCCCGTGGGGTTGATCCTTAAAAATGAGGAGGTGCATGGGAACGCAGAAAATCTCAGCCGATTTTCTTCAGTCCCGCCTTGAATCGGCGAGCGTTTTCCACATAGTGGCGAGCGCTTTGGTGCAGGCCTTCGATCTGCTCGGCCGTCAATTCACGCACCACCTTGGCGGGCGTGCCCATGATCATCGAGCCATCGGGGAATTCCTTGCCCTCGGTCACCAAAGAGCCGGCCCCCACCAGGCAGTTTTTGCCGATCTTGGCGCCGTTCAGCACCACCGCGCCAATGCCCACCAGTGACCCATCGCCGATGGTGCAGCCGTGCAACATGACCATGTGGCCCACGGTCACGTTTTTACCGACCGTGATGGGTTTGCCATGGTCAGCGTGCATCACACTGCCATCCTGGATGTTGCTGCCCTCGCCAATCTCGATGGTTTCGGTGTCGCCGCGGACAGTGACGCCAAACCACACACTGGCGTCGGCCGCAATCCTGACCGCGCCCATGACCTGCGCGCTATCGGCCACCCAGGCGCTGTCGGCCACTTCGGGGATGTGTGAATCAAGTTGATAAAGGGCCATGCGGAGTCTCCTGTCGCTGAGGGCGTCTGAAAACCTACAATTGTAGGGATCCCCGCGGCACACCTTGACCCCTTGATTTTTCATCGCCATGCATTCTTTGCGCACCACAAGCCTGGGCCCCTGGGCACAAACCGACCCTGTTTTGAAGGCCCAGGCCACTTTGGCACTGGACCTGGGTCTGCCCGTGGGGGCTGACGAGATTTTGAACGCACCCGGTTCTGGCCCTGGCCGCGCACCCCGACCCACACTGGTGCCCCATACGCAACTGAAAGCCAAGTCGATGACCACCGCCGAAGGGCGTGCCATTTTGGTGCACTCGATCGCACACATCGAGCTCAATGCGATTGATCTGGCGCTGGATGTGGTCTGGCGCTTTGCGGGCATGCCCGAGGCTTTCTACACAGACTGGGTGCGCATTGCGCAGGAAGAAGCCAAGCACTTCATGCTGTTGCGCAACCACCTGGTGGGCATGGGCTTTGACTACGGCAGCTTTCCCGCGCACAACGCCCTGTGGGACATGGCCGAGCGCACCCAGGGCGATGTGCTGGCCCGCATCGGCATCGTGCCGCGCACCCTGGAGGCCCGGGGGCTGGATGCCTCGCCCGGCGTGAAAAATAAATTGATCAGTGGCGGCGACCACCGTGCCGGCGAAATTCTGGACATCATCTTGCACGATGAAATCGGCCATGTGGCCGCGGGCAACCGCTGGTACCGATACCTGTGCGCGCAACGCGGCTTGGACCCGGTGGGCACCTACGCTGAATTGATCGCGCAATACGACGCCCCCAAACTGCGCCCACCCTTCAACATGGCGGCGCGGCGTCTGGCGGGTTTTGAAGAAGCCGAATTGGCAGCACTGGGCTGAACCAGGCTGCTCAGCGCTTCAGCGCCGATTGGCCCACATCACCCTCTGGGGTGGTGCTCGGCATGCAGCGTTTTGAGCCGCTCACGCGCCACATGGGTGTAGATGGTGGTGGTCGATATGTCGGCATGCCCCAGCAGCATTTGCACCGCCCGCAAATCGGCGCCGTGGTTGAGCAAATGCGTGGCAAAGGCATGCCGCAGGGTGTGCGGTGACAGCGGCGCGGTGATGCCCGCCTCGATGGCATAGCGTTTGACCAAACTCCAGAACATCACACGCGACATGCCGGTACCGGGTTTGGGGCCACTGGTGGTGACAAACAGGTCTTGGGTTTGGCGCTGTCCCAGCAGTGCCGGTCGCGCCACGCCCAGGTAGCGCTCCAGCCATTCACGGGCTTCCTCGCCAAAAGGCACCAGCCGTTCTTTGCTGCCCTTGCCCATGATGCGCAAAACACCCTCGTTCAAGGAAACATGCAGGGTTTTGAGTTGCACCAACTCGCTCACGCGCAGACCGCTGGCGTACAACAGCTCCAGCATGGCGCGGTCACGCAGCCCGAGATGGGTGGCTGCATCAGGCGCGCACAAAAGTGCATCGACCTGGGCCTCGCCCAGCGTTTTGGGCACGCGCAAGGCTTGTTTGGCCGCCAGCATGCGCAGCGTGGGATCGGCTTGAACCAGGCGCTCGCGCAGTGCCCAACGGAAATAGCGCTTGAACACCGTGAGCCTGCGGTTGGCCGAGGTGGCCTTGGTCTGGCCGTGGCGCTCGGCGAAATACGCTTGCAGGTGGTGCTCTTGGGTGGCGTCCAGCGCCAGCCGCTGGTTCAAAAACAACCAGTTGGCGAACAAGACCAGATCGCGGCGGTAGGCCGCCAAGGTGTTGGCGGCCAGCCCGTCCTCCAGCCAGAGCGCCTCGGCAAAGCGGTCGATGGCGTTCTGGCTGGCCTCGTGCATCAGTCGAGCTTGAGCTTTTGCTGATCGACGACCTTCTTGTAAACCTCGAACTCGGCCTTGATCTGGGCCGCGAACTCCTCGGGCGAGTTGGCCACCACCAAGGAACCCGTGTCCTGGATGCGCTTGCTCACGGCCGGGTCTTGCAGGGCTTTTTTCACACCATTGCTGATCTTGTCGATCACGTCTTTGGGCAGGTTTTTGGGGCCCAGAATGCCGTAATAGGCCATTCGGTTGACGGGCTCCAGACCGATTTCCTTGAAGGTCGGCACATTGGGCAACTGGGGCAGACGCTGGGGCGCTGCCACCACAATCGGCACCAGTTTGCCAGCCTGAATGAAGGGCAAAGCCGAAGGCAGGTTGTCAAAAATGATCGGCACCTGGCCGGCCACCGTGTCGTTCAGGGCCGGGCCTGCGCCACGGTAAGGAATGTGGGTGATGAACACGCCCGCCAGACTCTTCCAGAGCTCGGTCTGCAAGTGGCCAATGCCGCCTGTGCCGGATGAGGCATAAGAGTACTTGCCCGGGTTTTTCTTCAACTCAGCCAGAAAGCCCTTGTAGTCCTTGGCCGGAAAGCTCGGGTGCACCGCGATCACATTGGGGGTGGCCGCGATGTTGATGATGGGCGTGAAGTCGGTGGTGGGGTTGTACGGGATCTTGGGGTTGATCGCCGGGTTGGCGGCGGTGGTCGAGACCGTGGCCATGCCCAGGTTGTAACCATCCGGCACGGCGCGCACGGTTTCGGTCGCTCCAACCACACCGCCCCCACCCGCCTTGTTCTCGACGATCACGCTTTGACCCAGCGCCTTGCCCAAAGGCTCCGAGATAACCCGAGCCACGATGTCGGTGGTGCCACCCGGGGCAAAAGGCACTTGCAGCTTGATGGGCTTGGAGGGGTAAGCCTGCGCCCAAACCGAACCACTGACCATCACGGTTGCAGCCAAACCGGCCACAGAAACCAAATCACGACGCTTCATTCCGAAACTCCTTAAAAGATTCACCATGATATGCAACAAATGCCAGCCGGCGTGAGGGGGGAAACCCATAAAAACAGCCCCAAGACCCACATCACCCGCAGGTGACAGGTCCGAGCCCGGACCCTGGTCGCTGTCAGTTATCCTCAGGCCGTGAACTTTGCCCAACTGCTCTTTCCTGATTTTTCGCTGATTTTGTGCGGCTACCTCATTTGCCGCTACACCGCCCTGAACCGCCCCGTGTGGCAACAGGTCGAAAGTCTGGTCTATTTTTTCCTGTTTCCGGTGCTGCTGTTTCACTCGATTGTGAAAAGCCCACTCGACCTGAGCGCGGCTTCCGGCCTCATCGGTGCCGGACTGAGTCTGGGCGCTTGCGCCATCGCCTTGTCTTACAGCCTGCCCTACTGGCCCTTTTTGGGCAAACGGATTGACCGGCGCGACCACGCTGCCAGCGCCCAGGTGGGCTTTCGCTTCAACTCCTTCATTGCCCTGGCACTGGCCGAACGCCTGGCGGGCCCCGAAGGACTGCTCATGATTTCGGTGCTGATCGGGGTGTGTGTGCCGCTGTTCAACATCGGGGCCGTTTGGCCCATGGCCAGGCACGCCAAAACCGGTTTTTTGCGTGAACTCGTGCGCAACCCGCTGATCATCGCCACTTGCTCGGGCCTGATGGCCAACTTGCTGGGGTTTCAGATTCCCCCATGGCTGGACCCCAGTGTCAGCCGCATCGGGGCGGCTTCTTTGGCCCTGGGCTTGATGGCTGCCGGCGCAGGCATGCAATTGGGCACCTTGCGCCAGGGCAAGTTGCTGGGCACCAGCGTGTTGCTGGTCAAACACCTGCTGCTCCCCCTCATTGCAGTGGGCATGTCCCAACTTTTCCGGCTCAACCCCGTGCAAACCACGGTCTTGCTGGCGTTTTCGGCCTTGCCCACGGCGTCAACTTGTTACGTGCTGGCCGCTCGCATGGGCTACAACGGCCCCTATGTGGCGGGGCTGGTCACACTGTCCACCCTGTCGGGCATGTTGAGTTTGCCCTTTGCGCTGGGTGTGCTGCGCTGAGCGTGCTGCGCTGTGCTTCAAGCCCTGGCCAATGACCAGGCCACCTGCTCTTGCACCACAGGGTCGGGGTGCGATGCGTGTGCCGACAAGGCCTCTTGCAGGTCTTGGCGCTCTTTGGCATCAAGCAAGCCAGACGCCAGCGCATTGCCTGCGGCCAGTGCCAGGTTTCGCAGCCAGCGTGCGTGGCCAATGCGCCGGATGGCACTGCCTTCGGTGCGGCGCAAAAACTCGGCTTCGTTCCAGGCCATCAATGCCGCGATGCCGGCATCACCCAGACCTTCACGGGCTTGCCAGTCGGGCAAGGCACTGACTTGTGCAAACTTGTTCCAGGGGCAAGCCAACTGGCAGTCGTCACAGCCGTAAATGCGGTTGCCAATCAACGGGCGAAGCGCTTCATCGATCGGGCCTGCGTGCTCGATCGTCAAATAAGAAATGCAGCGCCGGGCATCCAACTGGTAGGGCCCCACGATGGCCTGGGTGGGGCACAAGTCCATGCAGGCGGTGCACTGGCCGCAATGCGCTGAGGTCGCAGGCGTTTCGGGCAAGGCAAAGTCGACAAACAACTCACCCAGAAAAAACATCGACCCCGCCTCACGGCTGAGCACCAGGGTGTGTTTGCCGCGCCAGCCCAATCCGCTGCGGGTGGCCAGCTCGGCCTCCAGCACCGGTGCCGAGTCGGTGAACACGCGGTGGCCAAACGGGCCGATGGCGTGGGCGATCAGCGCTTGCAATTTTTGCAGGCGGCTGCGCAAAACCTTGTGGTAATCACGGCCCCGGGCATAGACCGACACCACCGCTTGCCCGGGCTGCAAACTGCGGGCGGTTTCGCGGGCCAGCCAATCGGGCGGCGTACCGTGCGGCAGGTAATCCATGCGCGCGGTGATCACACTCACCGTGCCTGGCACCAGCTCGGCTGGGCGGGCTCGCTTGAGGCCATGCGCGGCCATGTAAGCCATGCTGCCGTGAAAACCAGCGGCCAGCCAGGCCTGCAATCCGGGCTCTGCCGAGGTCAAATCGATGCCACTGACGCCAATTTGGGACAATCCAAGCTCCCGCGCCCAGATTTGAATTTGGGGCCACAGTTCCAGAAGGTCGATTTGAGTACGTTGAGCAGTCACCCGCCGATTGTAGGAAGCCCCGCTACAGCCCCCACCATTTCCCCGGCCACCACCCCGGTTTGGGAGGCACTGTGGCCTGACGAATCCGCCACCCAAGCCTTTGCCACCCAACTGGCGCAGGCCCTGCAAACCTGGCCTGGCGGCCGAGATGCCTGCATCGAATTGCGCGGCAATCTGGGGGCAGGCAAAACCACCCTGGTGCGCCACTTGCTGCGTGCCGCCGGGGTGCAAGGGCGCATCAAAAGCCCCACGTATGCCGTGGTCGAGCCACACCAGGCGGGTTCAGGCGAGGCCGCCTGGCCCATCTGGCATTTTGATTTTTACCGTTTCAATGACCCACAAGAGTGGGAAGACGCCGGATTCAGGGACATCTTTGCCGGGCCAGGGCTCAAACTGATGGAATGGCCCGAGAAAGTGGCTGGGCAGCTGCCCCCACCCGATTGGGCCATTGCGCTCGACGCCATCGACGAGCATCAACGACGCGTGCGCATCAGCGCCGGCTCACCCAGGGGCCAAGCCTGGCTGCATGCTTGGGTCAAAGGTGCCTCAGATGCAGGCTGACCGCCGCCAATGGCTCAAGGCTGGACTGCTGGCTCTCAGCCTGGGGCACCTTCATCTGGCGCGCGGCGCCAGCATGCTGGCCGTGCGCATCTGGCCTGCCCCCGATTACAGCCGGGTCACGCTCGAGTCGGACACCCCACTCAAAACGACACAGACCTTCATCGCCTCCCCACCCCGATTGGCCGTGGACATCGAGGGCCTGCAACTGAACGCGGCTTTGCGCGAACTGGTGGGCAAGGTCCAGACTTCCGACCCCAATATCGCAGGCATCCGTGTGGGCCAATTCAATGCCAACGTGGTGCGCCTGGTGATCGACCTGAAGCGTCCCATCGCGCCACAAGTCTTCACCCTGCAACCGGTCGCAGCCTATGCCCACCGGCTGGTGCTCGACCTTTACCCCAGCGAACCCATTGACCTCCTGGAACAACTGATTCAAGAGCGGGTGAATGCCAAAACGCCCCCGGCATCCAACGGACTGCCTTCGCCCTCTGCCGCAGTGAATGACCCTTTGGGTGAGCTGATTGCCCGGCAGACGCTGCCCGGCTCAGCCCAAGTGCCAGTGCCAGTGCCCCCGCCCACCCACTCAACCCGCCGGCAAGACCTTCAGCCCTCCGCGGGTGCATCGATGGACCGACCCGACCACGCGCCCAGAAACGAAGGGCCCGCTTCAGCCACAGAACGGTTGATCGTGATCGCACTGGACCCCGGCCATGGCGGCGAAGACCCTGGCGCCATTGGCCCCGGCGGCACGCGCGAAAAAGACGTGGTGCTCAAAATCGCCAAAATGCTGCGCGACCGCATCAACGCAAGCAGCGCCAATGGCAACCCCATGCGCGCCTTCCTCACACGCGATGCCGACTTTTTTGTACCGCTGCATGTCCGCGTGCAAAAAGCCCGCCGTGTGCAAGCCGACCTGTTTGTCAGCATCCATGCCGATGCATTTTTCACGCCACAAGCCAGCGGGGCCAGCGTGTTTGCACTCAGCCAGGGGGCCGCTTCAAGCAGCGCTGCCCGCTGGATGGCGCAAAAAGAAAACACGGCAGACCTGATCGGCGGCATCAATCTGGGCAGCCAGGACGCACAGGTGCAACGCACGATGCTCGACATGAGCACCGCCGCGCAAATCAAGGACAGCTTGAAATTGGGTGACAGCCTGTTGAGAGAAATCGGGGGCGTGGGCCGGTTGCACAAGCCCCGGGTCGAGCAAGCCGGTTTTGCCGTCCTCAAAGCGCCCGACATTCCCAGTGTGCTGGTGGAGACCGCCTTCATCAGCAACCCACAAGAAGAAGAAAAGCTGCGCAGCGAGGACTACCAAAAGCAACTCACCGAGGCCTTGCTGCGAGGCATCCAGCAATACTTTTCACGCAACCCGCCGCTGGCACGCAGCCGGGGGATTTGAGCCGCACTGTCAGGGCCTGCGCTGACGGCCTTTGTTCATGGCGATCAATGCTGAACCGGCACCTGCGAGAGGGCCTCCACCAAACGGGCCATGCTGACGGGTTTGCTGACAAAGTCGTTCATGCCCACATCATGGCAAACAGCACGGTCTTCGGCAAAGGCGTTGGCTGTCAGGGCAATGATGTGGGGCTGGTGCAGTTGGGCATTGGCGCGGATGAGCCGGGTTGCCGTCAGACCGTCCATATTGGGCATCTGGATGTCCATCAAAATGACATCGTAGGCCTTGGTCTTCAGGCAAGCCAATGCCTCCTGGCCGTCGAGTGCCACATCGGGCTCGACCCCCAACTTATGCAGAAACTTCATCACCAGCAGTCGGTTGACGTGGTGGTCCTCGGCCAGCAGAACGCGCAGTTCACTCATGTCCCTGGCACGCATTGGCTGCAACGGCTCAGCAGGCTGCGCTTGACAGACCCCGGGGGCTTTGAAGGTGAAATGGAATCTTGACCCCTGGCCGACTTCACTGTCCACCCAAATGCGACCGTTCATGCGCTGGACCAGGCTGGCACTGATGACCAAACCCAAACCTGTGCCACCGTATTGACGGGTGGTGGAGGCGTTGGCCTGCATGAACGCATTGAACAGATGCGACTGCACCGCTGGGCTCATGCCAATACCAGTGTCGCAAATGGTGGCCTGGTAAACATCGGGCGCTTCGGTGGCCACAACAGAAATGGCCACCTCCCCTTTTGGGGTGAACTTGATGGCATTGGAGATCAGATTGGAAAACACCTGCCGCAAGCGCGAAGCGTCGCCCATGACCCAGGCCGGCAAATCGGGTGAACACTGCAGCGACAACTGCAAATCCTTCTCCTGTGCCTGCACAGCAAAGCCCTGCTTCAAATCTTCCAGCAATGCACACAAGCTGAAGGGCGCATTTTCCAGGTCGAGCTTTCCTGCGTCGATGCTCGAAAAATCAAGGATGTCGCTGATGATGCTTTGCAACGCCTGTCCGCTGGACTGCAACATGTGCAGCAATTGCAGTTGCTCTGGCGACAAGGCTGTCGCAGCGAGGAGCTCCGTCATCCCCAGCACCCCATTGATGGGGGTGCGGATTTCATGGCTCACAGTCGCCAGAAACTGGCTTTTGGCCTTGGCCGCCGCTTGTGCCAATGTCAGGGCATAGGCCAGCTCTTCGGTCCGGGTGTCCACCATGGACTCCAGGTTGGCCGTGAGTTCTTCCAGCACCCGATTTTTTTGAGCCAATTCAGCTTGTGCTGCCTCGGCCTTGTTTTTGGCATCCAGCAAGGCACGCTCCAGTTGGTACCGCGAGGTCATGTCCTTGGTCGTGACGAGGATGTGCTGGTCACCATGCATGAGTGCCAACGACATGTTGACCGTGACCTGCTGCCCCCCCTTGACGATGCACGTCTTCACAAAGTCACGCACAAAGCCCTTGCTGCGAACATCGGCCACTGCTTGTCGGCTGGCCTGCATGTCTTTTTCAAGGGTCAAGGCCAGGCAACTGGTACGCAGCAACTCGGCGTGCGTCAAGCCGGTCATTTCCAGATACGCCGGATTGGCGTCCAGAAATGCCGTGGTGTGCACATCCAGCACCGCAATGCCGTCCTTGGATGTCTGGAAAATCGCCTCGAACTGCTCTTTTTGCTGGCGTATTTCCAGGGTGCGCAAGTCGATGTTGTGCTCCAGGAATTTCTTTTCGCGCGCCCACGCCTGGTAATACATGGCCGTGTTCACAGCGTTGGACAGTTGCAAGATCAGGTTTTGCAAGGCCACCTTGGTCCACGGATCTGCCACGCTTACCCCGGAGGGATGTTCGGCACCTCGCCTGTTGCCCACCACCACGATGCCGTGCGGGATGTCGACATCGCCACCAAACTGCGCCAGCAAGGCTTCGTCCATGCACAGACACTCGAGCAATGACTGCACCAGCGCCACTGGTGCCTGGTCCGTGTGAACGATGGGTTCATGGCTTTGACGCAGCGTCTGGATGATTTCACCGGACAGCAGCAGGCGGACAATTTCCAGCTGCTGCAATTCGCCGCCTTGAGCGTAGCCTCGGTGAAAACCGAGCTTGAACAGGCCGGTCGCATCGTCATGGACAAACAACACTGCCTGCTGAAAGCCCAGCTCGTCGACCGCAAAGTCGAGTGCGAGCTGAGCGATTTCTTGCATGCTGTGGGTTTCATTGATCATGCGCCACCGCTGGTGGAGCTTGTCGTAGAAACCATCCTGGTGGGGAAACTGGGTCATAAAGGCGTTGGCATCGCTTGCAACATCACAGCGAAATCACGGCTTCCAGATAGCCGTCACCGCAGGCAATGCTTTGTGTGATGTGGGTTTTGTAATTGGCTTTGGCACGGCGCATTTGCCGAAAACCCTCTTCGGTGTTGATCACCTCACCGTCCACCAAATCGGTGTTGTAGATCAGTTGCATCAGTCCAGTGAAACCGCCGCTGTTGGCCCAGGGCACGGGCTTGCTGGCTTGACCGTACATGCGCAAATGGCTGAGGTCTTCGAAGTCGTTGTAATTGCGAAACACCGCTCGTTCGCGTGAGATCTCAATCGCCGTGTGGTAGCCCCATCCCATGGTGTTGATCAAGGAAGCCAGGCCTTTGATCCAGTCTTCCCGGGTGCTCAAACAGGGTTTGACGATGGTGTTCCACTCCTCTGAGGTCATGATGCCGCCGTAGGTAAAAAAGCCGCAGGCATGGCCCGCTTCCAGCAGCAACTCAGTGGCCAATTTTTCGCCGTAATCGCCTGCAACAGCCCGCATCGCCCGCATGAACTCGAACTGCAAGCGGTTGACGTAGTCGCTCTGGTTGCGCGTGATGTACACACCGAACGCAGGAATGAAGCCCTCCTCATTGCCCACCATGTGAACATGGGCGCCCAAAAAAGCGCTGGTGACGGCCTCTTCGTGCGCCCAGCCCAGCGAAACTTTCGGGGCAGTGCTGAACTGCGTGGGCCTTTTGGCCGGGTAGCTTGCAAAGTTGCACTCACCGGGACGCACCACATGGGTGTTGCACGCATCGGCACAAGCCATGCAGGTGGTCTGCTCGGCATGGACCGTGTTCAAAGGGCGCTGAAAAATGACCGCATAGGCCGCGGCCAAAAAGCCGCTGGTGTAGTAGTCAACGGGCTTCTTGCTGCGCCCGAACTTCATCAACCAGGTTTTTGAGTAATAGCTCTTGACGGTTTTAAGGGTGATGCCCGCCTCGGTCATCCCGCTCAGGTCTATCAAGCCGTAGCCAAAGGTTTTGTAGACCTCTGCGGCCATGCGCTTGGCCTCATCCTGAGACAAGCCTTGGCAGAGATGGGCCAGTTGCCCGTACACCGCATCGGCCGCCGACCCGATGAAAAAGGGACGGCTGTCGATGTAATCGGCATCCAGAATCGACCGCATCAGATAGTTCAGGTAGTGGTGGCAATGAAAAATCATGGCCTCACCGCCAACTTCCAGGCAGTGGTGTTCTGTGTCGTAAGGGTAGTTTTGAATGTCAAACATCACACCCCCTCACAGGTCGACATAGGGTGTGCCCACTAACTCATCGGCCACATGGCGAATGTGTGCAAAGAGTTCATCCGGCACGGGAATCTGCTCAGATTGCCGGATGGCATCGGCGGTCAACATCAAGCCATGCTGCAACAAGCTAGGCAGCAAACGCACCAACATGCGGTCCAGGATCATGGTCTCGCTTTGGGCGATGGCGTGTAAAAAAATGGGCTTGACGTCTTTCACTGGCGACTCCGTTTTCCCGAGGATGAGTTCTCGGAGCGCCATCTTAATTTAATAAAAGAATAATTTGTAGTAATTTTTGATCATTAAATTTGAATAAATCAATAAATTTGTGTTTAATAAAATTCAAACGAAAATTTATGGGTCTTCCCGCGATTTGGTCATCCCGCCTTGCGTGCCCGCCATGCCCCAAAGATCGCGATCAGCCCCGGCACCAGAATCAGTGCCCAGATGATCTTGCTCAAATGCGTCTGCACAAAAGGCAAGTTGCCAAACAGGTAGCCTGCCAGCGTCAACCCGACCACCCAAATAACGCCGCCCACCACGTTGAAAAAGGTGAATTTGCTGCGGGTCATCTCGGCCACACCAGCCACAAAGGGCACGAAAGTCCGGACAAACGGCATGAAGCGGGCCAGGATGATGGTGATGCCGCCATATTTTTCGTAAAAGGCATTGGCTTGCAGGAAGGCTTGCCGGTTGAAAAACCGGGAGTCCTCCCACTGGAAGACCTTGGGCCCAAAGTAACGGCCAATCGTGTAATTGGTCTGGTCTCCCAAAATGGCGGCCACCAACAGCAAGCCCATCACCAGGGGCAAGCTCATCAAGTCGGCCCCGCACATGGCGCCCACAATGAAAAGCAGCGAATCACCGGGCAAAAACGGCATGACCACCAGCCCGGTTTCCACAAAGATGATGAGGAACAGCAAGGGATAGACCCAGGCGCCGTGTTGAGCCACAAAAGCCTCCAGATAACGGTCGACATGGAGGATGAAGTCAATAAGTTGCAAAAGAATGTCCATGCGCCGATTATCCCCATCACCGCCAGACGATCAGGACGGGTGGCGCATCCGCTGCCCATGCGCAAGCTCACCCCGGGATTTGGCCTGCACAAGCCCTAAAATCGGGCAGTGACTTCTCAACACACCCCGGCGATCGCGCGCCGCCCCATTCGCGAACTTCCCGATGAACTGATCAGCCAGATCGCTGCTGGCGAGGTGGTCGAACGACCCGCCTCGGTGGTGCGCGAACTGGTGGACAACGCCATGGACGCGGGTGCTCAAAGCATCACCTTGCGCCTGATGGGTGGCGGCACCCGGCTGATTTCGGTAGAAGACGACGGCAGCGGCATCGCCCCGGACGAGCTGTCCGTGGCCCTGAAACGCCACGCCACCAGCAAGATCGGCAACTTGGATGAGCTGGAATCGGTGATGACCATGGGGTTTCGGGGGGAAGCACTGGCGGCCATCAATTCGGTGTCCGAACTGGTCCTGGTGTCGCGCATGGACGGTCAACCCACCGCCTTCGCACTGGATGGCCGCACGGGCGAAATCAGCCCGGCTGCCCGCTCCGTGGGCACCACGGTCGAGGTCAAGGAGCTGTTTTTCTCCACGCCCGCCCGCCGCAAATTTTTAAAAAGCGACGGCACCGAGCTGGCGCACTGCATCGAGGCCGTGCGCCGACACGCGCTGGCGCGTCCCGATGTGGGTTTTGCCATCTGGCACGAAGGCAAGCTGGTCGAGCAATGGCGTGTCCACCCTGGTGCAGCCGGGCTGGCGCAGCGCCTGGCCGATGTGCTGGGCGAAGAGTTCGTGGCGCAGTCCATCCCGATCGAATACCACGCAGGTCCGCTCAAAGTGATCGGCCGCGCAGGGCTGCCTGATGCCGCCCGCTCACGCCCCGATCACCAGTTTGCCTACGTGAACGGTCGCTTTGTGCGCGACAAGGTCGTCATGCACGGCGCACGCAGCGCCTACGAAGACGTGCTGCACGGCCAAAAGCAACCGGCTTATGCGCTGTTCATGCAAATCGACCCGACCTTGGTCGATGTGAACGTGCACCCGACCAAGATCGAGGTGCGGTTTCGCGACAGTCGGGCAGTGCACCAAGCGGTGAAACACGCGCTGGAAAACGCCCTGGCAGCGCCGCGCTCGCAGAACCTGTCCGATGCCCCCTCCGATTCAGGCAGCGACTTTGAACTGAAAACAGGCCCCACCCCCAAGGCCATGCCCGAATCGGCGGCCTGGACACAAGGCGGCATGGCCTTCGAGCGGCCCAGCCCGTCCAGCTTCAACGCCCCCGCCTACAAACCGGCAGATTTTGTGCGACCGCGTGTGGATGGCGATCGCGCCATGGCCGACCTGAAGGCGCTGTGGAACCCGACCGAGCGCAGCGAAGGCCTCAACGCCCAAGAGGCACGCCCTGCACAGTGGCTGTCTCCGAGCGCGGCCGGAGACAGCTCTCAAACCGCCCTACCAGGTGCATTGCCAGACACAGCGCCCGGCAACCCATCCGCCGTGGAAGTGGCCTCCGAGCGTGACGCCTCAGACAACCCCTGGCCGCTGGGACGCGCCATTGCGCAGTTGCACGGCGTCTACATCCTGGCCGAAAACAAACAAGGTCTGGTGGTGGTGGACATGCACGCCGCACACGAGCGCATCGTGTACGAGCGCCTGAAAAACCAGCTCAACAATGCCGATGGCGAAGGCCCCCGCATCAGCAGCCAACCGCTGCTGATACCGGCCACCTTTGCCGCCAACCCCACCGAAGTGGCCACCGCCGAAGCCTGCGCCGAAGCGCTGGAACAACTGGGCCTTGAAATTTCGCCCCTGTCGGCCAAAACCCTGGCCGTTCGTGCCGTGCCCACCAGCCTGGCGCAAGGCGATGCGGTCGAGTTGGCCCGCAGTGTGTTGGCCGAACTGGCCCAGCACGATGCCAGCACGGTGGTACAACGCGCGCAAAACACCATTTTGGCGACCATGGCCTGTCACGGCGCGGTGCGTGCAAACCGCCGCCTGACGCTCGACGAGATGAACGCCTTGCTGCGCCAGATGGAAGAGACCGAACGCTCCGACCAATGCAACCACGGCCGCCCCACCTGGCGGCAAATGAGCATGCGGGATCTGGATGCGCTGTTTTTGCGGGGCCGGTGATGACGGGCATGTCCCCCAAACTGATCGTTCTCATCCTGGCCCTGCTGCTCGGCCTGCAACCGGTCACCACCGACCTGTACCTGCCTGCCCTGCCCGCCATCACCGAAGGCTTTGGGGCCAGCATGGGCCAGGCCCAACTCACCCTGACGGCCCTGCTGCTGGCGTTTGGCTTGTCGCAACTGGTGTGGGGCCCTTTGTCTGACCGGTTTGGCCGACGGCCCATTTTGTTGTGGGGCATGGCCGCCTACACCCTCGCCTCGGTGGCCAGCGCCTTTGCCCCCGACATGGCCTGGCTGATTGCGGGCCGCACCGTGCAAGGCATCGCCATGGGCGCGGGCGTCATGGCCGCGCGCGCGGTGGTTCGAGATTTGTATGCACCCGCGCAAGGGGCCAACGTGATGTCACAAGGCCTGACCGGTCTGGGCATCATCGCTTGCACCTGCGCACCGCTGGGCGGGCTGTTGACCGACTGGCTGGGCTGGCGCTTTGCAGTCCTCATGCTGGCCTTGTTTGGTGCGGGCACTCTCGCCTTGCTGGCCTGGTGCTTTGAAGAAACCCTGGCGCGACCCGACCCCAATGCCTTGAAGGCTGGGCCGCTTTTGCGCGCCAACATCGAGATCCTGCGCAACCCGGTGTTCCTCACCTGGTGCGCCTTGTCTTCGGGCTCTTACCTGGGCTTGTTCACCTTTTTGGCCAGTTCATCCTTTGTTTTCGTCACCGCCATGGGCTTCAGCAAAACGGCTTATGGCTTTCTCATGCTGAGCATGTCGCTGTCCTACATTTTGGGCACTTTCTGGTGCCGCTGGATGCTGCGTCGCACCAGCGTGCACCGAACCGTGGGCGTCGCGGCGGTCCTGACGATCACGGGCGGCGTCAGCATGGCCGCGTTGGCGTATGCCGGTCAGGGCCAGGACTGGTATGGCGCCTGGGCCGTGATGGGCCCGATGACCATCTTCATGGTGGGGCATGGCGTACACCAGCCTTGCGGCCAGAGCGGCGCGGTCGC
The DNA here is from genome assembly GCA_903935585.1 of uncultured Burkholderiales bacterium. Taxonomy (GTDB): domain Bacteria; phylum Pseudomonadota; class Gammaproteobacteria; order Burkholderiales; family Burkholderiaceae_C; genus Limnohabitans_A. The sequence continues at coordinate 21,953 of CAIZSE010000084.1, forward strand.
ACCCTTTCCACACCGGGCCGGCACGGCTTCGGCATTGAACGGCTTTTTGATGATGCTGGGGGCTTTCTTCATGGGAACTTGGCTGGGCAACCGCATGGACCAACCGGTATTTGCCCTGGCCCATGGCTTGTTGCTGTGGGCGGTGGTCATCGCTGTTTTGGCGTGGACGCTGGTGCAGCGACACGGTCGCCCACAAATCATTGCGGCCACAGCCTGACATGCCACGCGCCACCAACGCCGCCTTCGCCATAGACGCCATCGCCATCGTCGGCCCGACCGCCAGCGGCAAAACCGCAGCAGCCATGGCGATGGCTGAGGCCCTGCAAGCCCCAGGGCAGGCGCACATCGGGGCAGAAATCATCAGCATGGATTCGGCCCTGGTTTACCAGGGCATGGACATCGGGACCGCCAAACCGAGCCCCGAAGAACTGGCCGCCGTGCCACACCACCTGATCAGCACCCTTGACCCCTTGCAAAGCTACAGTGCGGCCGAATTCGCCCGCGATGCCACGCAACGGATCCAAGACATACAAGCACGCGGCAAGATGCCCTTGCTGGTGGGTGGCACGATGCTTTACCTCAAAGCCCTGCTGGAGGGCCTGAACGACATCCCGGCCGCCAACCCGCAAGTGCGCGCCGAGATTCAGCTGCAAGCTGCCAGCCTGGGCTGGCCTGCGATGCACGCCTTGTTGGCGCAAGTGGATCCCGGCACTGCCGCCCGCCTGGCCCCGGCCGACAGCCAGCGCATTGGCCGTGCGTTGGAAGTGTGGACCGCCACTGGGCAGACCCTGACGTCTTTTCACCAAAGCGCGAAAGCATCGCCCCCCGACTGGCACATCCCAGTGATCAGCCTCGAGCCCGACAACCGCGCCTGGTTGCACCAACGCATCGCCCAGCGCTTTGACCACATGCTGGCTGCGGGGTTCATGGATGAAGTGAGGCGCCTGCGCGCACGCGGCGACCTGAACCCCGACTTGCCCTCGATGCGTTGCGTGGGTTACCGGCAAGCCTGGCAAGGGCTTGATGAGGGCTGGTCGCAAGCCGAGATCCGCGAACGCGGTATCTTTGCCACAAGGCAACTGGCCAAGCGGCAAATCACCTGGCTGCGCAGCATGCCCTCGCGGGTGGTGGTGCAAGCCGATGGGCCGCAAGATCCGTCCGCGCGCGTCACGGCGCTGGCTGCAGAATGGCTGAGTTTTAAATTCTAGGCATGCGTTTTTTATTTCTTTTTTTGTGGGGGTGGAGCCAGCTGGCCTGGTCCGCAGAGGCCTTGACGCCCTTGCGGATCGAGCCTCGGGCCATTCAGATCCGCAACGCCGGTGCACCCGACGTGGCACTGCTTTGCCCACGCAAAGGCCCGAGCAGCGCCCGCCCTTCTACCCCACCGCCCGAGCCCACCGAAATCCCTGACGAAGACGAGGTGGCGTCTGCGCTGGAAGATGCGCGTGTCGCGAGCGGCTTACAGCCGGCACGCCCTGCCGCAGCATGGCCATCCAACCCACGCGGCTGGCGCATCGCGGTCTGGGGTGACAGCCACATGGCGGCGGCCTTCTTCAGCGACCAACTGCAGCGCAAGCTGGCGCCTGCCGATGCCCCCGTGAGCCGCTTCGTCCATGCCGGCGTGGGCCATGGTGGCGTGCGCGGCTTGGTGCGCAAGACCTGCCTGTCGGGTGAGTGGGCCCGCGAGATGGCTTATGCCCATGCCGATGCGGCCAGTGCTCCCGGCCCGGGCATGACCAGCCTGGTGGCCAAGCGGCCCGGGGCCACGCTGGCGCTGGACCTGCGTGATCCGCAAGGCCAAGCCCGCCACACCAGCCTGCAACTGCTCTACCACGGCGACGGCGCGGGCAACACGCAGTTGGCCATCAGCGTGGATGGCGAAGCCGAGACCCTGGTCAGTCTGGACCCACAAGCCGGGCCGGGCGCCTTGGCGCTGCAAACCACCGCCCCGCTGTCCACCTTGAAAATTCGGGTGGTGGAGGGAGCCTTCCGTTTTCAGGGCCTCAAACTGAGCGAAACCCCAGCGCCTGCCGCCCTGCACATGGACCTGTTCGCTTACCCGGGCGCCACCGCCGCGGGATGGGTGCGCAGCGATCTGAGTTACCTGGCCTCTTGGTTCAGCGACCAAAGCTACGACTTGGCCCTGATGGCCTTTGGCACCAACGAGGGCAATGACCCACGCTTTAATGAAACCGCTTACCGCGACATGCTCACGGCGGCCTTGGGGCACTTTCGGCAGGTCTTTCCGCAAACGCAATGTGTGCTGATCGGTCCGGGCGATCGGGGCATTCGGGTGGTCAAGTCCAAGGCCGCCAAAGCCAGAAAAAAGCAGGCCGTCCAAAGCAAGCTTTCCAAAAATACACCCCACAAAAACGCCCAAAGTAACAAGTCCGACAAATCGAGCAAGCCTGACAAGGCCGCCAACGCGAACAAGCTGCTGAAGTTCGGGCGCATTCACCAGCAGATCGGACAGATTCAGGCCGAGGTGGCCGCTGTGCACGGTTGCTCGGCCTGGAGCATGCAAACGGCCATGGGCGGCGTGGGCAGCGCCTACCCCTGGGCGCGCAAAAATCCACCGCTGATGGCACCTGACCTGCTCCATTTCACGCCTGCCGGTTACCGCGAATTGGCCAACATCTTTCTGGCCGACTTTGGCCTGAATCCCCCATGAGCGCACTTGCACGCTTGCCTGGCCTGGACGGGCTGCGCGGTGTGGCCGTGCTGGCCGTGATCGGCTACCACCTGAACCTGGGGCACTTTTTACCTGCCGGTTTTCTGGGGGTGGACATTTTCTTCACCGTGTCGGGTTTCATCATCACGGCGCTTTTGTTGCAAGAGCATGCCCAGACCGGGCGCATCGATTTCACGGCGTTTTACGTGCGCCGAGCTCGCCGCCTCTTTCCGGCGGCAATGGTCATGTTGCTGGTGTTGGTGGCGCTCTCGCCCCTGCTGCTGCCCACCGCTTTGCCGCGCCTGCGCGAAGACCTGCCTGCCGCCTTTCTGTATGTGTCCAACTGGTGGCAGATCGTGGCCCAGCAGTCGTATTTCGAGGCCATTGAACACCCCCGACTGTTGCAACACCTGTGGTCTCTGGCCATCGAGGAACAGTATTACTTGTTGTGGCCGCTGGCCGTGCTGTGGCTTTTGAACCAGGCCAGCCGGCAAGGCCTGGGCGTGGCAGCGGGGCTGATCGCCATCGCCAGCACAGGCTGGATGGCCTGGCTTTACGCCACGCAGATCGATGGCGGTGACCCCAGCCGGGTCTACCTGGGCACCGACACCCATTTGATGGGCTTGCTGTCCGGCTCGGCCCTGGCAGCCTGGTGGAACCCCTGGAAAGCGCGCATGGCCACCAGCGCCAGCGATGGCTTGCTCAACCTGGCAGGCATTGCCGCGTTGGCTGCGCTGGTGGGGGGCATGGCCACCGCGCACGAGGGCATGCCCTGGCTTTACCAGGGCGGATTTTTGCTGGTGGCCTTGCTCAGTTGTGTGGTGATCGGCGCTGCCACACGAGAAGGCACCTGGGTGGCGTCGCTGCTCTCTGCACGGCCCATGCGCTGGCTGGGCGCCCGGTCTTATTCGCTTTACCTGTGGCACTGGCCCGTGGTGGTCTGGCTGCGCCCCTCTGCACAGGCCGATGCCATGGAACTGACATGGGTCACCGCCTTGCGGCTGTTGCTCACGCTGGCCTGCGCCGAAGCCTCTTACAGGTGGGTCGAAACGCGCTGGGCCAACGGTTTTGCGGCCACACCCTGGCGGCGTGGATCGGCCTTGGGGGCTGCAGCCCTGGTGATGGTCAATGCCGGGGTCTTGGGCTTCATGCCGAACACCACGGCACAACACCAGGGCACGGTGGCGCCCTTGGCCCAAGACAAGCCCCCCGCAACCGATAGCCCCCCCGCATCCTTGGCTTTGGCAAACAAACCCCAAGCCACGCCTTCAACCCCTGTGCATTGGAGCCGGTCACAGATGGGAGAAGCCACCTACCAGCGCGTGACCCTCTTGGGTGACTCGGTTTTGCTGGGTGCAAGCCCTTACCTGCAGCGCCGACTGCCTTTTGCATCGGTCGAAGCCAAAGTGGGGCGGCAAGGCAGCGAGGGCATCCAACTTGTGCAGAGCCTGCGCGAACAACATCAACTCGGCGATGCGGCCGTGATCCATCTGGGCACCAACGGCTATCTGGCCGAAAGGCAGTTTCGGGTGTTGCTGGAGCAACTGGCCGATCGCAAGACCGTGGTGGTGGTCAATGTGTACGGCGCACGGCGCTGGACAGGTCCCAACAACGAGATGATCGCCAGGGTCACCCAAGACTTTGACAATGTGCGCCTGATGGACTGGGATGCCATCGGGCAAGCCAACCCGGACTTCTTTGTGCAAGACGGCATCCATTTGTCCGGCACGGGCATTCACGCTTATTACAACCAAATTCGCATGGCATTGAGCCTGCCCGAGGTGACGCTCGACAGCCCAATACGAAAGCCCATCAAACGCGCCCCATTGCCCAAACCCACGCCACCACACGAAGGCTCGTCGATGGTGCCAGCCAGCAGCGCAACGCCTCCCGCGGCGAGCGATTAAGCTCCAGCCCTTTCAAGGCTGCGTTTTGGGGCTATCCAGGTAGGCATAGGGTGATTGGCGCCATTGCCGCTGACCGACAACGGGCGCACCCGCTCCACCAGGCAAGTTATTGAGTGCACTCAATGGGCTGGCCGCAGAAGGCAAGCCACCATTTCGCATGGTCAGCATCTGTGCGGTCGTGGGCAGGGTCGAGCCCGCCATCGCGGGCACGCTGTCTTGCATGCGCTGGGTGGTTTGTATGACCGAGGCCAGCACGTTGGCGTAGTTGGGGGCGGTGGCATAACCCGCTTGTTGCAAGGAGGTCGCAAACGCTTGGGGATCGCCCAAATTGCGCATGGCACTGGCGTAGCGGGGGTTTTGGCTGATGAGGCGGGCATAGTCATTGAACGACTCTTCGTAGCTGCCATAGGCCCGAAATTGCCCGCGCACCTTCTGGGGTGCGCCATTGATAAATTCGGTGGTCCAGATCTCGGCCACCGGCCCTTTCCAGTTGGCGCTGGCGCGGATGCCAAACAAATTGTGCGAGGTCTGGCCATCGGGCAAGCGAATTTCCTGTTTGCCCCAGCCGGTTTCCAGGGCAGCTTGGGCCACCATAAAGGTCGCCGGAATGCCGCTGGTCGCCTGGGCTTGGCGCGCCGCCTGGGCATGCCGGGCCAGAAAAGCCTGGGGGCCCGTCAAGGCCTGAGCATCGGGTGATTTCGCCACGCGACTGGCAGAGTTCAAGGGCAAGGGGTTGACCCAGGCCACAGGCGCACGCTCAGCCGACATGCCAGGCTGCAAAGCTTCGGCCATGGCCATGGGTTCGACCGAAGACAAGTCAATGCGCTGCTCGGGGTAAATCAGATTGGCATCACCAATGCCATTGTCTGCGGCGACCTTGAGTGCCACGCGGTACAACTGCTGCCCCGACAATTGAATGGGCGACTGGGTGTCTTGCAAGCGCTTTTGGATCAAGCCGCTGAGCGTGTCGCCCGGCTTGACCGTGACCTGCGCCCCCGCTGGGGCAAGCTTGGACAAGGTTTGTGAAAATGCGGCGACCTGTGAGCTCTGACGCGCAGACGCACCCGCAGGGCGGTCCGATGATTCGGACGCCTTTGGGGGCAAAGTCGTTAAAGCGTGAAGGGTCATGGCATCATGAGGTGTCTCTCTGGCGGGCACACAGGTCCCGGCAGGTTGACGGTTATTCCACAGTCAAAGCTTAGATAGCAATTTTTGCGCCTGGCTTCAAAAGGCATCCAAACACCATTTCCACCACCAAAGTGGTACAAATTTCTTCTGGATTTTTTCACGGACGAATTTCTTGACACGGGTTCTTATTCGATTTGCCGTCACATGGACAGCCCTCTGCCTGTCGGTCAGCGCCCTGGCGGCGCCCGATATCGCGCTGGTGCAGGTGATCGGACAGCGCGACCCAGCCGAGTTCAACTGCCCGAACCAGCGAACACGGGCGACGGCACAAACGCCCCGTACCGGCGAAATGGCAGAAGCCGCTGAGGCACCCTCCCCGCTGACCCAAGGGCCAACATTTCGGGTTGATGCGAGCACCCACAAAAACATCCTGAAAATCGGCCTCTGGGGCGACAGCCACACCGCGTCAGGCACGTTTACAGACAGCTTGCTCGAGGCGCTGCGCTTGCCGCGCGCCCAAACCTACCCCAGCTTCATTGCCCCAACTTTCAACCTGAAGGGGATTCGACACCCATTGCGCCGCGCTTGTTTGAGCGAAGACTGGCAACTGGCGCTGGCCTACCGCAGCCCCACCGAAGGCCCGGAAACTTACGCCAAGTCCCTGGCCAACATCCGCACCGAAGCTGCAGGGGGATTCATGTGGCTGGACTTCCGCTACCCCGAAGCCCAAACCCGTGTGAAATGGGCCGACATCCACTTTTCCAAGGACCAAGCCGACCGAAGCCTGGTGCTCGGCATCACCGTCGATGACGGCCCTGAAGCCATCGTCAACCTGGGGCCATCCACCAGTCGGCGCCTGAGGGTGCAGTCCGAACAAACATTTGCGACGCTGCGGCTGCGGCTCATTGCCGGACAAATCCGCATCGACGGCATCGCCCCGGTGTACGCCGGCAAACCCCAAATCATCATGGATGTGTTCAGCATCCCGGGCGCCACCGCCAAGGGCTGGCGTGTGGTGAACACAGCCCATCTGCGCCAGCAAGACCCGCTGGGCGTGGGCTACGACGTGGTGATCTTGCAGTCAGGCACCAACGAATCGCTGGACCCGGACTTCAAGATCGGGCTTTATGAGTCGCAACTGAGCGCCAGCATCACCCGACTGAAAACCGCCTATCCCCAGGCTCGCTGCGTGCTGATCGGCCCACCAGATGCCAAACGTTCATCGAACACCCTGCGCCTGATCAACGACAGCCAATACCGGCTGGCCAGCGCCAAGGGCTGCACCCACTGGCATTGGCAAAAAGCCATGGGTGGCCCGGGTTCAGCGCAGCGCTGGTTGACCAAAGACTGGATGCAAGCCGACCTGCTGCACCTGACGCCTGAGGGCTACACGCAAAGCGCACGAAATCTGGCGAGCATGGTGCCGATCAAGCCGCGGTGAAGCGGTTGGCTGAACTTGGCGGCAAGCCAGTTCAAATATCCGCGTCGTTTCGCCGCTTGGCTTTCAGGCGCGACTGCATCGCCTTGCCCTCCAGCCGCCTTTGCACCGAGCCATAAGTGGGCTTGGTGGCTTTGCGGGGTTTGGGCGGTTTGGCATACAGGTCCAGCGTTTCATAAAGGCGCGCCCAGGCATCCACCCGATTGGCTTCTTGCGTGCGGTGGCGCTGGGCCTTGAGGATGAAAACGCCCTCTTGCGTCAGGCGGCTGTCGCCCGATTGCAGCCAGCGCTGCTTGACATCGTCGGGCAAAGACGAGCCTGCCACGTCAAAGCGCAGCTGGATGGCACTGGAGACCTTGTTGACGTTTTGCCCCCCCGGGCCTTGCGCCCGGATGGCGCTCAGCTCTACTTCACTGTCGTCGATGTGCAGCGCGTGTTTCATCAGGTTTTTGTCTCTTTCATGGATGGCGAGTTCAGGCACACGCTCACGCCGGCCCACCAGGCCACTGGGTCTGAGATCTGCCCTTATTGCAGCGGGCCCTTGAGGTTTTCCGGGATGGGCAAGGGCATGACCTCAATGCCTTCTTCGATCAGCGCTTCGGTTTCTTCGCGCGTGGCCTGGCCCCGGATGTTGCGCTCTTCGCGCTCGCCGTAATGGATCTTGCGGGCTTCTTCAGCAAACTGTGGCCCCACGTCTTCGGTGTTGGCCATGACGTGGCGCACCATGTTCAGCATGGCCGCTTGCATTTGCGCCAATCGGCCGGGGTTCAAAGACAGATCGGAGCTGCTCAGCGCGGCCGTTCGGTCTGAAGGGGCTTGTGCATCACCTGTCGGTGCGGGTCCTGGCGCGGCGACCAAGCCTTCGGTCTGACCTGCCGGCAAAGCCGGGGCTGCGCCGTGCCCCAGGTTCAATCGGGGCGCCGAGAGCATCTTGACAATGTCACTGTCGTTGCACACCGGGCACGTGACCAAGCCCCGCGCACGCTGTGCGTCGTAATCGTCTTGCGAGCCAAACCAGCCTTCAAAGCTGTGGCCCTGCGTACATTGAAGGTCCAGGACTTTCATGGGCTTGTGTTTCAGGACAGGGTTTGCCAGCTTACCGGCCAATGGCCTGCCAGCATATTTTGCAACCAAAGTGCGCCGGTGAGGGTTTTGCCATCGGTCACTTGCCCGTCCCGGCACCAGGCCATCAGTTGTTCCGGCGTGGCGGTGAAAACGTCCAGAAATTCTCCGGCGTCCAGTTGCCGCTGGCCCAAAGTCAACTCTTGTGCAAACCAGATTTCGATCACTTCGGTGGAGTACGAGATCACCGGATGCAAAATCCCTGCCCGCGCCCACTGCCGGGCGGTGTAGCCGGTTTCTTCCATCAATTCACGCTGAGCACACAGCAAGGGGTCCTCGCCCGGATTAAGCTTGCCCGCCGGAAATTCGATCATCACTTGCGCCACGGGATAGCGGTATTGGCGCTCAAGGACCAGGCGCAAACCATGGGGCGTGTGCAGCATCGCAATGACCATCACCGCGCCCGGATGAACCACATACTCACGGGTGGCCAGGCTTTGGTCTGGCAAGCGAACGGTATCGCGAAAGGCGTGCAAGAAGTTGCCGTGCAGCAATTCTTCGTGACTGACCGTGTGCTCGATCAGGTGCTCGTCAGACATGGCAATGGATGTGAAAACCGGGAATCGGTCAATGCTTGCGGTGCATGAGGTAGCGGTAAACAAAACCGGGGAACGCCAGCGTCACAAACATGGTGCCTGTGACCGCATAAAACTCCCAGCCTTGTGGCGCGATCTGGCCGGCATGGCTTTCAAGCGCAAGGCCAACACCGCCCACCACAAAATACAGCGCCACCAGTTCAACGAGTCGCCAAACCAGGGGCTTGGAGATGCGCTGAGGACCCACCAGCAAAATGCGCTGATTGGCAAACGGCAAGTTGGCCGCCAGCAAGGCCAGCACCACCAAAAAGCCGATTTGCGCAGAAGTGGACATGGCCTGACAACGCCGATCAGATGGCCAGCATGCGGGCGATGGCGTCTGCGCACAGCGCCATCAAGGCACCCGGCACGATGCCCAACACCAAAACCAGCAAGCCGTTCACAGACAAGACCGCGCGCACATCCAGTGTGGCAGACACGGTGGTGGCGGTCACGGGCTCGTCAAAGTACATGACCTTGACCACGCGCAGGTAATAGAAAGCACCGATCAGCGACATCAGCACGGCATAGATTGCCAGACCCAGATAAAAGCCCTGACCCGAGACAATCAGCGACTGCAGCACGGACAGCTTGGCATAAAAGCCCACCATCGGCGGAATGCCCGCCATGGAGAACAGGCAAATCGCCATCACGCCGGCATACAGCGGGCTGCGCTGGTTGAGACCTGCCAGGTCGGTGATTTCTTCGCTTTCAAAACCTTGGCGAGCCAACAACATGATCACGCCGAAGCTGGCCAGGGTGGTCAGCACGTAAGACACCATGTAGAACATGGCCGAGCTGTAGGCGTTGGCAGCCAATGTGGTTTGACCGTTGATGACACCGGCCACAAAGCCCAGCAACACGAAACCCATTTGTGCGATGGTCGAGTAGGCCAGCATGCGCTTGAGATTGGTCTGTGCAATGGCGGCCAGGTTGCCGACAGCCAGCGAGGCAATGGCCAGGAAGGCCAACATTTGCTGCCAGTCAAACGCCAGCGGCAACAAGCCCTCGACCAGCAAACGGACCATGATGGCGAAGGCGGCCAGCTTGGGAGCGCCACCGATCATGAGGGTCGCGGCAGTTGGCGCGCCTTGGTAGACGTCGGGGATCCACATGTGGAAAGGCACAGCCCCTATTTTGAAGGCCAGTCCGGAAACGATGAACACCAGACCGAACACCAACACCTGGTGGTTGACCTGACCCGTCTGAATGGCCTTGAAGACTGCTGACAATTCGAGACTGCCCGTGGCACCGTACATCATGGACATGCCATACAGCAAGAAGCCCGAAGCCATGGCACCGAGTACAAAGTACTTCATGGCAGCTTCGGTGGCCTGGGTGTGGTCACGGCGCAGCGCGACCAGGGCATAGCTGGACAAAGTGAGCAGCTCAAGGCCCAGGTAAATCACGATGAAGTTCTGACCCGAGATCATGAAGCTCATGCCCAGCAAGGCAAACATGCTCAGGCTGAAAAGCTCTCCGCCACGCAGCATGTCGCGGTCAGCCGCATAAGGGCGCGAATACACCAAGGTCACCATCACGGCAATGGTGGCAAAGCACTTGAGCCAGTGGCCCATCGGGTCGCTGACCACCAGACGACCGAAACCATAAAGCGTCTGGCCGGCATCGGCGTACATGGCGTGCAACCAGGCCACGCCGCCCAAGGACAACAAGGTCATGACATAGGTGGCCGTGCGCTTGGGGCTTTTCACGAAGAGGTCAACCAGCGCAATCACGCAGGCCATGACCAGCAACACGATCTCCGGATAAACCGTCATCCAGCTGGAGTTGTCAATCATGTGTGTTCTCTCAATTCTTCAAATCAGGCTAAACGTTCCGTGCCTGCTGCTCAAGGCAGCTTGGACAGGGCCACATGCTTGAGCAAGTCGGCGACCGAGGTGTCCATCACATCGGTAAAGGGTTTGGGGTACACGCCCATGTAGAGCACCGCTGCAGCCAGCAAGGCCAGCATCAGGAACTCACGGCTGTTGATGTCGACCAAGGCCTTGACGTCTTCATTGGCCACAGGGCCAAGGTAAACGCGCTTGTACATCCACAAGGTGTAGGCGGCACCAAAAATCAAGGCTGAAGCCGACAGCACGCCAATCCAGAAATTGAACTTCACGGCACCCAGGATGACCATCCACTCGCCCACAAAACCGGCTGTGCCTGGCAAACCGCAGTTGGCCATGGCAAAGAACAGTGCAAACGCCGCAAACTTGGGCATGGTGTTGACCACACCGCCGTAGCTGGCGATCTCTCGCGAATGCACGCGGTCGTAGAGCACCCCGATCGACAAGAACATCGCGGCAGACACAAAACCGTGGGCGATCATTTGCACAATGCCGCCCGATACGCCCAGCGGATTGAAGATGAAGAAACCCAGGGTCACAAAACCCATGTGCGCGACCGATGAATAAGCCACCAGCTTTTTCATGTCTTGCTGCACCATCGCCACCAGCCCCACGTAGACCACGGCCACCAAGGACAACACGATGATGAGCATGCCCCACTCACGCGCCGCATCGGGTGCGATGGGCATTGAGAAGCGCAAGAAGCCATAAGCGCCCAGCTTGAGCATGATCGCCGCCAACACGGCCGAGCCGCCTGTGGGCGCTTCGACGTGCACATCGGGCAACCAGGTGTGGACTGGCCACATCGGGACCTTCACGGCAAAGGCTGCAAAAAAAGCAAAGAACAACAAGGTTTGAACCGTGCCCGATAAAGGCAGTTGATGCCAGGCCAGGATGTCAAAGCTGCCGTTGGATGCGGTGTACAGGTAAATCAGCGCCACCAGCATCAGCAAGGAGCCGAGCAAGGTGTACAGGAAAAACTTGAACGCGGCGTAAATTTTGTTCGGGCCGCCCCAGATGCCGATGATCAGGTACATCGGGATCAAGGTGGCCTCAAAGAAGACGTAGAACAAGATGCCGTCCAGGGCACTGAACACGCCAATCATCAGACCCGACAGGATCAGAAAGGCGGCCATGTACTGGTTCACTTTGCGGGTGATGACTTCCCAGCCCGCAATGACCACGATCACGTTGATGAAAGCGGTCAGCAGCACAAGCCACAGTGAAATGCCGTCCAGCCCCAGGTGGTAGTGCACATTGAAGCGCTCAATCCAGGATGCTTTTTCGACAAACTGCATGGCCGAAGTGCCGAGCTCAAAGCCCGCATACAGCGGCAGTGTGACCAGGAAACTGGCGATCGAGCCGACGAGTGCAAACCAGCGCACGGCGCGGGCTTGGCTGTCATGACCGAGGGCCAGCAAGACGACGCCGAAAGCAATCGGCGTCCAGATGGCAAGGCTTAACAATCCCATTTTTATTTTGTCCTCAAAACCGTTAAGCGAGCCAGACGAAATACGTCATCAGCACGAACACACCCAGGATCATGACCAGGGCGTAGTGGTACAAGAAACCGGACTGGAACCAGCGCACCACGCCGGACACCTTGCCCACAAGTTTCCACGAGCCATTGACCAGCAAGCCGTCGATGATGGCGCGGTCGCCCACTTTCCACAGACCCAGACCCAAACCACGGGCCCCTTTGGCCAGGATGTTTTCGTTGATCCAGTCCATGTAGTATTTGTTCTCCATGACCACGATCAGAGGGCGCAAGGCGCGGGCAAAGAAGGCAGGAACCTTGGGATTGATCAGGTACATGTACCAAGCCGTCACCACACCCGCCAGGGCCAGCCAGAACGGCGCAGTGCTCAGGCCATGCAAAGCCATGGCCACCGGGCCGTGGAAGGATTCGGCCAGCTCTTTCATGGCGGGGTGCTTGACCGCGTCAATGAAGATCGAGTCCTTGAAGAACTCGCCATACAGCATGGGCTGAATGGTCATGAAGCCGATCACCACAGACGGGATCGCCAGCAGAACGAGCGGCACCGTCACCACCCAGGGTGACTCGTGAGGCTTGCTGTCGTGCCCATGCTCATCGTGGCCATGGTGTTCGTCGTGGTGTGCATCCGGATTTTGGTCGTAACGCTCTTTGCCGTGGAAAACCAGGAAATACATGCGGAACGAGTAGAAGGCCGTTACAAAGACACCCGCCAACACGGCGAAGTTGGCAAAGCCAGCGGCCGGAAGCTGGCTCAGGTGCACGGCTTCGATGATGCTGTCCTTGGAGTAAAACCCCGAGAACAAAGGCGTGCCGATCAAGGCCAACGAGCCCAAGAGCGACGTGATCCAAGTGATGGGCATGTACTTGCGCACGCCACCCATCCAGCGGATGTCCTGGTTGTGGTGCATGCCCATGATGACCGAACCCGCACCCAGAAACAGCAAGGCCTTGAAGAAGGCGTGCGTCATCAGGTGGAAGACCGCGACCGAGTAGGCCGATGCCCCCAAAGCCACCGTCATGTAACCGAGTTGGGACAAGGTGGAATAAGCCACCACGCGCTTGATGTCGTTTTGGATGATGCCCAGGAAACCCATGAACAGGGCCGTGATGGCACCGATCACCATGATGAAGTTCAAAGCTGCTTGAGACAACTCGAACAAGGGGGACATGCGGGCCACCATGAAGATACCCGCCGTCACCATGGTGGCTGCGTGGATCAAAGCGGAGATGGGTGTCGGGCCTTCCATCGAGTCAGGCAACCAGACATGCAACGGAAACTGGGCCGACTTGCCCATCGCGCCGATGAACAGGCAAATGCAGATCACGGTGATCAGCATGCTGTCCAAACCGAATATGTACCAAGGGAAGTTGATGGCGGCCAGCTCGTTGGCCTTGGCAAACAGCTCGGTGTAGTTGAGCGTGCCGGTGTACGCCACGATCAGGCCAATGCCCAGGATGAAACCAAAGTCACCGACACGGTTGACCAGAAAGGCCTTCATGTTGGCAAATATGGCGGTCGGCTTGTTGTACCAAAAACCGATCAGCAAGTAAGACACCAAGCCCACGGCTTCCCAACCGAAGAACAGCTGCAGCAAGTTGTTGCTCATCACCAGCATCAGCATGGAGAAGGTGAACAGCGAGATGTAGGCAAAAAAGCGGTTGTAGCCTTCGTCCTCTTCCATGTAGCCGATCGTGTAAATGTGCACCATCAGGGACACAAAGGTCACCACGCACATCATCATGGCGGTGATGCCATCGATCAAAAAACCGACTTCCATTTTGAGACCACCCACCACCATCCAGGTGTAGAGGGTCTCGTTGAAGCGGGCACCGTCGATGACACTTTTGAGCGTCATGGCCGACAGGATGAACGCCACCAGCACACCCAGAATGGTCAGGGTATGTGACAGGCGGCGGCCGATCCAGTTGCCACCAAATTGGGTGCCAAAAACACCCGCCAATAGTGCGCCTGCCAGAGGTGCGAGTGGCACGGCCAGCAGTGTGCTTGCGTTAAGGGTTTGACTCATATTCTTGTTAACCCTTGAGCGAATTGAGTTCGTCGACGTTGATGTTGTTCTTGTTGCGGAACAACAGCACAAGAATCGCCAGACCAATGGCCGACTCGGCCGCTGCAACGGTCAGGATGAAGAACACGAACACTTGTCCGTGCATGTCACCCAGGTAGTGCGAAAAAGCCACGAAGTTCATGTTCACGGCCAGCAGCATCAGTTCAATGGCCATGAGCAAGATGATCAGGTTCTTGCGGTTCAAAAAGATGCCGATCACGGCCAATGCAAAAAGCATCGCGCCAAGTGCCAGGAAGTGTCCCAGGGTCAATGTCATCATTTGCTTTCCTCCGCAGCCGTTGCGACAGGCGCAGGTGCCTCTTGGGTGGGGGCCATCTTGACCAGCTGCATGCGGTCGGATGCACGCACCCGAACCTGAAGGGACGGGTCAATGGCCTTGCTGTCCTTGCGCTCGCGCAAGGTCAGGGCAATCGCCGCGATCATGGCCACCAGCAAAATGGCTGCAGCGATCTGAATGGGCATCAGGTACTCGGTGTACAGCAGGATGCCCAAGGCTTTGCTGTTGTCGACGGGCACAGCACCGGCAGCCATGACAGGCGCTTTGGCCAGGCGAAAACCTGACAGCAGTACGGCGGCCATTTCAAGCGCTACGACCGCCCCCAGCGTTGCGGCCAGCGGGAAGTTTTTCCAGAAACCCTTGCGCATGGTGTCGATGTTGATGTCCAGCATCATCACCACAAACAGGAAGAGCACCATCACCGCACCCAGGTAGACCAGCACCAGCACGATGGCCAGGAATTCGGCATTCAGCAGCAGCCAGATGGCCGCGGCTTGCGAGAAGGTGAGCATGAGAAAAAGCACCGCATGCACAGGGTTGCGCGCAGTGACAACCCGGAAGGCTGAAAACAGCAGCACCACCGAGAAGAGGTAGAAGAAACCGGTCTTGACGTCCATAGGTCTGTCTTTTTAAATGTTCAGGACTGGGCTGCGTTCAACGGTAAGGAGCGTCAGCGGCCCTGGCGGCAGCGATCTCTTTTTCGTAACGGTCGCCTACGGCCAGGAGCATGTCTTTGGTGAAATAAAGGTCACCGCGTTTTTCGCCGTGGTACTCAAAAATATGCGTCTCGACTATCGAGTCCACCGGGCAGCTTTCTTCGCAGAAGCCACAGAAGATGCACTTGGTCAGGTCGATGTCGTAGCGCGTGGTGCGGCGTGAGCCGTCTTCGCGCTGGCCGGCCTCGATGGTGATGGCCATCGCGGGGCAAACCGCTTCACACAGTTTGCAGGCAATGCAGCGCTCTTCACCGTTGTCATAACGGCGCAGCGCATGCAAGCCACGGAAACGGGGCGAAAGCGGGGTTTTTTCTTCAGGAAACTGAATCGTCACCTTGCGGGCGAAGGCGTAGCGTCCGGTCAGGGCCATGCCCTTGAGCAACTCCACAAGCATGAAGCTCTTGAGGAAGTCCTTGATCGAGAAAGAAGAAGCAGTCATTGTTGTCATGGTCTTAACCGCTTAAAGCCAGATGTTCCACGGCGAGTTCAACCACGCGCCGACGATCAGCAGCCACACCAAAGTGACGGGAATGAAAATTTTCCAGCCCAGACGCATGATCTGGTCGTAACGGAAACGTGGGAAAGTGGCACGAATCCAGATGAACATGGAAACCACCATGAACGTTTTCAGGCCCAGCCAGATCCAGCCAGGCACCATGTTGAACAAGGCACTGTCGATGGGTGACAACCAGCCGCCCAGGAACATGATCACGGCCAAAATCGACACCAGCCACATGCTGGCGTATTCGGCCAAGAAGAAGATGGCAAAGCCCATGCCCGAGTACTCGACCATGTGACCTGCCACGATTTCGGCTTCGCCTTCAACCACGTCAAACGGGTGACGGTTGGTCTCAGCCACGCCGGAAATCAGGTAAACAATGAAGATCGGAAACAGTGGCAACCAATTCCACGAAAAGAGGCCCAGCCCCATATCGGCGGCAGCGCCCTTGCCTTGTTCCAGAACAATCGCCGTCAGATTCATGCTGCCCGAAACCATCAGAACGACGACAAAGCAAAAGCCCATGGCGATTTCGTAACTGACCATTTGGGCCGAGGCACGCAAGGCACCCAAAAAGGCGTACTTGGAGTTCGATGCCCAGCCCGCGATGATCACGCCATAAACCTCAATGGAGGTGATGGCCATCACCAGCAGCAAGCCTGCGTTGATGTTGGTCAGCGCCACTTCCGGACCAAAGGGAATCGCCACCCATGCCGCCAGTGCGGGCATGATGGCCATGATCGGACCCAGACGGAACAAGCCCATGCTGGCGGCGGTCGGGTTGATCAACTCCTTGGTGAGCAGCTTGAGCGCATCGGCGATCGGCTGCAACAGCCCCATGGGGCCCACGCGGTTGGGACCATGGCGCACTTGCATGAAGCCCAGCAACTTGCGCTCCCACAGTGTCAGGTAAGCCACGGCACCCATCAGGGGCGCCAGGATGGCCACGATCTTGATGAGAATCCACAGCACAGGCCAGACCATCGCAGCCCACCATGAGGCGGCCACCAGGTTCAGCCCGCCGTTGTACAGAGCATCAATCATGCGGTCACCCCCTGGCGTGCGTCAGCGGTCAACTGCAAGGACGGCGCGCGGCGAACCATGCTGTCAAGTTGGTAAATCGAAGCGACTGCAGGTGCGGCGGTCGAAGCGGACAAGTCAATCTTGGCTGCCGTGAGGTTGGACGCGTGAAGTGGCTTGGCCGTTGCGTGGGCCAGCACTTCTTGCGAAGTCTCAAAAGACACACCCGGGATGTCCAGCAGGTTGGCCAAAACACGCAGCACTTTCCAGGCTGGACGGGTTTCAGCCAGTGGCTTGACCACGGCATGAAAGCTTTGCAGGCGGCCTTCGGCGTTGACGAAGGAGCCCGAGGTTTCAGTGAAGGGTGCAATCGGCAGCAGAACATCGCTGAAGGCCATGTTGGCCTTGAAGGGGCTGAGCGTGACGACCATCTCGGCCTGACCCAGGGTCTGCGCCGCGGCAGCACCTGCAGCGCTGTCAAATTCGGGTTCAGTGTTGAGCAAGATGGCAGCTTTCAAACCGCCGGCCAGCATCTGGGCGGCGTTCTTGCCACCCGTCTGAGGTTGCGCACCCACCCACTGGGCGCCCACGGTGTTGGCCGCTTCGGTCAGGTAACCGACACTCGCCGAGGTTTGCTCAGCAATCCAGTTGGCCAATGCCAACAGGGTCGATGCATTCGCTGCGTGTGCTGCGGCATTGCCCAGCAACACCGCTTTGCGATCGCCACCCAACAAAGACTTGGCGATGGCTTGGGCTTGCGGCGTGGCGGTTCCTGCGCACGGCGCTGCAACACCCTTGACGGCCGCAATGGCAGTGGCCACATCGGCCAGGCTTTGTGCCCAAGCTGAAGCCTCACCCAGCAGGGTTTGCGCCACAGGCATGGCCCAGGCGTCATCGTGGCTGAATGCAGCTGGCGATGTGATCACGTTCAACTGCGCGCCATGGCGCACTGCGTGGCGCACGCGAAGGGCAAACAGCGGGTGGTCTTTGCGCAGGTTGGAACCCACGACCAACACGCGCTGCAAGGTGGAGAGCGAGGCGATCGAGGTGCCCAAGGTGCGAACACCATCGGCTGCAGCAAACTCGGCATGGCGCAGGCGGTGGTCGATGTTGTCAGAACCCAAACCGCGCATCAAGGCGCCAGCCAGGGACAACTCTTCCACCGTGCTGTGTGGGCTGACCAGTGCGCCGATGCTGTTGGCACCGTGGTCACGCTGGATGCTTTTCAGGCCATTGGCCACGTATTCCAAAGCGGTCTGCCAGTCGACCTCTTTCCACTCGCCGCCCTGCTTGATCATGGGTCGGGTCAGGCGGTCAGGGCCGTTCAGGGCTTCGTAAGAGAAACGCTCACGGTCGGCAATCCAGCACTCGTTGACTTCTTCGTTTTCCAGAGGCACGACGCGCATGACCTGGTTGTTTTTGACCTGAACGATCAGGTTGGCACCCGACGAGTCATGGGCTGCCACCGACTTGCGGCGCGACAGCTCCCAGGTTCTGGCGTGGTAGCGGAAGGGCTTGCTGGTCAAGGCGCCCACCGGGCAGATGTCGATCATGTTGCCCGACAGTTCGGAGTCGATCGTCTGACCCAGAAAGGTCTCGATCTCGGCATGCTCGCCGCGATGCGACATGCCCAATTCCATGGCGCCAGCAACTTCCTGACCAAATCGCACGCAGCGTGTGCAGTGGATGCAGCGGCTCATCTCTTCCATGGAAATCAGCGGACCGACTTCCTTGTGGAACACCATGCGCTTTTCTTCTTCGTAGCGCGATGTGGTGCCGCCATAACCAACAGCCAGGTCTTGCAACTGGCATTCACCGCCCTGGTCGCAGATCGGGCAATCCAGCGGGTGGTTGATCAGCAAAAACTCCATGACCGACTTTTGGGCGGCAATCGCCTTGTCGCTCTTGGTGCGCACGATCATGCCTTGCGTCACCGGTGTGGCACAGGCGGGCATGGGCTTGGGGGCCTTTTCGACCTCGACCAGGCACATGCGGCAGTTGGCCGCGATGGAGAGTTTTTTGTGATAACAGAAATGCGGAATGTAGGTGCCCGCTTTTTCAGCGGCATGCATCACCATGCTGCCTTCGGCAACTTCCACTTTCTGACCGTCGAGTTCTATTTCAACCATGGGTCTTCACCGCTGTTGTATCGGCACCGACCATGGAGGTCTTGTGCTCGATGAGGTGTACAAATTCGTGACGGAAATGCTTGAGCATGCCGCGAACGGGCATGGCTGCGGCATCGCCCAAGGCGCAAATCGTGCGGCCCATGATGTTGCCAGCCACGCTGTCCAGCATGTCGATGTCACTGGGGCGGCCATGGCCGTTTTCGATGCGGTCCACCATGCGCCACAACCAGCCCGTGCCTTCGCGGCAAGGGGTGCATTGGCCGCAGGACTCATGCGAGTAAAAGTAAGACAGTCGGGCCAGGGCCTTGACCATGCAACGCGTCTCGTCCATCACGATCACGGCGCCTGAGCCCAGCATGGAGCCGCCTTCTTTGGCGATGCTGTCGTAGTCCATGGTCAGCTTCATCATCAAATCGGCAGGGACCACGGGAGAAGACGAACCACCGGGGATGACGGCCTTGAGCTTGCGGCCACCGCGCACGCCACCGGCGAGTTCGAGCAGCTTGGCAAATGGCGTGCCCATGGGCACTTCGTAGTTGCCGGGGTGCTCCACGTCACCGCTGACCGAATAGATCTTGGTGCCGCCATTGTTGGGCTTGCCGCATTCGAGGTAGGCCTGGCCGCCATTGCGGATGATCCAGGGGACGGCCGCGAATGTTTCGGTGTTGTTGATGGTGGTGGGCTTGCCATACAGGCCAAAGCTGGCCGGGAAAGGCGGCTTGAAGCGTGGCTGGCCTTTTTTGCCTTCGAGTGATTCGAGCAAAGCCGTTTCTTCGCCACAGATGTAAGCACCAAAACCATGGGAAGCGTGCAACTGAAAGCTGAAGGTGCTGCCCAGGATGTTGTCGCCCAGGTAGCCGGCAGCGCGTGCCTCTTCCAGAGCGGCTTCAAAGCGGTCATAGGTGTGGAAAATTTCGCCGTGGATGTAGTTGTAACCCACGCTGATGCCCATGGCGTAAGCGGCAATGACCATGCCTTCGATCACCGTGTGCGGGTTGTACTCCATGATGTCGCGGTCTTTGCATGTGCCCGGCTCGCCTTCGTCCGAGTTGCACACCAAATACTTTTGGCCCGGGAACTGGCGGGGCATGAAGCTCCACTTCAGGCCCGTAGGAAAGCCGGCACCGCCACGGCCTCGCAGGCCTGATTCCTTGACGGTGGCGATCACCTGGTCTTGCGTCAGACCTTCACCGCCATCTTTGCCCAGCATCTTGCGCAAGGCCGCATAGCCGCCGCGCGCTTCGTAGTCTTTGATGCCCCAATTGCTGCCATTCAGGCCCGCATAAATCTGCGGATTGATGTGGCGATCGTGGAAGCAGGATTCCACGCCGGTGGCCTGGAACTGGCTCAGGATTTGTTCGACTTTCATCAAGCGGCCTCGGCTTTCTTCAAGCTGTCGACGAGTTGGTCGAGCTTTTCGTGGCTCATGAAGCTGCACATGTGGCGGTCGTTGACCAGCAACACGGGGGCATCGGCACAAGCGCCCTGGCATTCGCTGGGCTGCAGGGTGAACAGGCCATCGGCCGTGGTTTCACCAACTTGCACGCCGAGCTTGTGCTCCAGATGCGCCAAAGCCTGGGCACCACCACGCAACTGACAAGGCAGGTTGGTGCAAACGTTCAGCTTGAACTTGCCCACCGGCTTTTGGTTGTACATGTTGTAGAAGGTGGTGACTTCGTGCACGGCCATCACGGGCATGCTCAAAAACTCGGCCACGACCTTTTCGCTGTCGGGGCTCACCCAGCCAAGTTCTTGCTGCACGATAGCCAGGCAGGCCATCACGGCCGACTGCTTTTGGTCCGCAGGGAACTTGGCGACTTCACGCGCGAAGCGTGCTTTGGTTGACTCAGAGATCATCGGTCAATCTCTCCAAAAACAATGTCCATGGTCCCGATGATCGCGACCGCATCGGCCAGCATATGGCCACGGGCCATTTCATCGAGGGTGGCCAGATGGGCAAAGCCCGGGGCACGAATTTTCAGGCGGTAAGGCTTGTTGGCCCCATCGCTGACGATGTAGATGCCGAACTCCCCTTTGGGGTGTTCGACCGCGGCGTAAGCCTCGCCTTCGGGCACGTGAAAACCTTCTGTGAAAAGCTTGAAGTGGTGGATCAAGTCTTCCATGTTGGACTTCATGCCCTCACGCGCAGGCGGCGCAACCTTGTGGTTGTCGGTGATGACCGGGCCAGAGTTGGCACGCAACCATTTCACGCACTGCTGGATGATGCGGTTGGACTCGCGCATCTCCTGCACACGCACCAGGTAACGGTCATAGCTGTCACCGGTTTTGCCCACGGGCACATCGAACTCGATCTGTCCATAGGCGTCGTACGGCTGCTTCTTGCGCAAGTCCCAGGCAAAGCCGGAGCCTCGCAGCATGGGACCTGTCATGCCCAGATTCAGGGCGCGTTCAGGGGAGACAACGCCGATACCGACCGTGCGCTGTTTCCAGATGCGGTTGTCGGTCAGCAAGGTTTCGTACTCGTCCACGCACTTGGGAAAGCGCTGGGTAAAGTCGTCGATGAAGTCCAGCAAGGAACCGCTGCGGTTCTTGTTGAGCCGCTCGATGGCCTTGGCATTCTTGATCTTGCTGACCTTGTATTGCGGCATGCTGTCAGGCAAATCGCGGTACACGCCGCCCGGACGGAAATAAGCCGCGTGCATGCGTGCGCCCGAAACGGCCTCGTACATGTCAAACAAGTCTTCGCGTTCACGGAAGGTATAGATCAGGACAGTGGAACTGCCGCAATCGTTGCCGTGCGAGCCCAACCACATGAGGTGGTTCAGCACCCGGGTGATTTCAGAAAACATCACACGGATGTATTGGGCGCGCATGGGCACTTCAAGGCCCAGCAATTTTTCGATGGCCAGGCAGTACGCGTGCTCGTTGCACATCATCGACACATAGTCGAGCCGGTCCATGTAGGGCAAGGACTGGATGTAGGTTTTGCTCTCGGCCAGTTTTTCGGTGGCACGGTGCAGCAGACCAATGTGCGGATCGGCGCGTTGCACGACTTCGCCGTCCAGCTCCAGCACCAGACGCAGCACGCCGTGCGCAGCAGGGTGCTGTGGACCGAAGTTCAGCGTGTAGTTCTTGATTTCGGCCATGTCAGTTCAGGCCTCCGTAGTTGTCATCGCGGATGATTCGCGGTGTGATTTCACGCGGCTCAATGCTCACGGGCTCGTAAATCACGCGCTTACGCTCGGCGTCGTAACGCATTTCGACATGCCCCGACAGCGGGAAGTCCTTGCGGAAAGGGTGACCGATGAAACCGTAGTCGGTCAAAATGCGGCGCAGGTCGTTGTGGCCCTCGAAGACGATGCCATACAGGTCAAACGCTTCGCGCTCATACCAGTTGGCTGAATTCCAGATGTCATTGACCGAATCCACCAAAGGCAAATCGTCCTCGGGACAAAGCACCTTGACACGCACGCGCTGGTTCAGGCTGACCGACAACAAATGCACGGTGACGCCAAAACGTGGGCCATCGGTGCCCACTTCACGGTAAGCAGAATAGTCCACACCCGCCAGGTCGATCAGTTGTTCAAATTGGCAACCCGGCGCCACAAACAGGGTTTGCATCACACCCAGGTAGTTGGCCGCGTTCACGTGAACAGTGACCTCACCCAGAGCAATCGAAATACGTTGAACCCGATCACCCAAAGCCGCAGCCAGGGTGTCTTGCAGGTCTGCGGGACGAATGGCGAAATCAGTCATCTTTGTCCCTTCACGCACGCGCAATCGTGTGGGTACGGCGGATCTTTTGTTGCAACTGGATGATGCCGTAGATCAGCGCCTCTGCAGTGGGCGGGCAGCCTGGCACATACACATCGACCGGCACAATGCGGTCGCAACCGCGCACCACGGAATAGCTGTAGTGGTAATAACCACCGCCATTGGCACAGGACCCCATCGAGATCACCCAGCGCGGCTCGGACATCTGGTCATACACCTTGCGCAGGGCCGGGGCCATTTTGTTGCACAAAGTACCGGCCACGATCATCAGATCGGCCTGACGGGGACTGGCACGAAACACCTCGGCACCAAAGCGCCCCAAGTCGTAACGTGCAGCCGCCGAATGCATCATCTCGACTGCGCAGCAGGCCAGACCAAAAGTCATGGGCCACAGCGAGCCGGTTTTGGCCCAATTCACCACCGAGTCGTAACTCGTGGTGATAAAGCCTTCTTTCATCACGCCTTCAATCATTTTTTAATCCTCAAGCAGACTGCATGCTGTTGTCAGTGCGAACGATCATTCCCAGTCCAGGGCGCCTTTTTTCCACTCGTAGACAAAGCCCACAACAAGAATGGTCAGAAATATCACCACGGCCACAAAACCGGCCATGCCCACTTCCTTGAGCGCAATCGCCCAGGGAAACAGGAAAGCGATTTCCAGATCGAACAAGATGAACAAGATGGCGACCAAGTAGTAGCGCACATCGAACTTCATGCGGGCGTCTTCGAAAGCTTCGAAACCGCACTCATAGGGGGAATTTTTCTCCGCATCAGGTCTGTTGGGGCCAAGGATGTAGCCCAAAACCTGGGGAATCACGCCGACTGCAATGCCGACCAAAATGAACAAGAGAATGGGAAGGTATTGATCGAGGTTCATTTTGAGACTACCGGCATCACCGAATGAATAGGCCAGGCATTGCAACCTGGGCTTTTCTGTTTGTCTGGTGCCGTCGGCGAGACTCGAACTCGCACAGCTTTCGCCACTACCCCCTCAAGATAGCGTGTCTACCAATTTCACCACGACGGCTGGATACTTTTGCCCGGGTTGCGTGAGGTGCACCAAGTGGCGCATTTAGCTCTCCGGACAATCCCGTAGTTTACTCTGAAAACCCTGCTGATTCCTTGCAAAAACCGGGAAATTTGTGCAGGGCAGCAAAGCTGAACAGCAGCTTACTTGGCAGGCGCAGGTGGCACGCTGTTGTCAGGCTTTGCAGCAGGCGTGTTGCCGGGAATTTGAGCAGCCGGGCTGCTGTCAATGGGCGTGGTTGGCGCAGCAGGCGCTGTCAAAGTGGTGCCTTCCAGCACGCTGCCGGACGGGGCTGTAGGTCGGAGGTTGCTGAAATAAGCCAACAACAAAGTACACGCAAAAAACACCGCTGCCAGAACCGCCGTGGTGCGCGACAGAAAATTGGCGCCGCCCGTGGCCCCAAACAGGCTGCCCGAACCACCGCTGCCAAATGCCGCACCCATGTCGGCACCTTTGCCATGCTGAATCAAAATCAAACCGATCATGGCCAGCGCCGACAACATCTGAACCACCAAAATCAAAGTCAACACCATGCTCATCTGTATCTCCAAAAATCAATAAAAGGTTGGCAAAAGGCTCAGCGTGAGGCCATCGCCAACATGGACAAAAAGTCGGGCGCCTTGAGTGCCGCCCCGCCAATCAGGCCACCATCCACATCGGGCTGGGCCAGCAATTGGGCTGCAGTGGCAGCCGTCATGCTGCCACCATACAAAATAGACACCCTGTCCGCATGCGCGCTGGCGGCTTGCAACTGTGCACGCAACACGGCGTGCACTTGTTGCGCCTGGTCAGGCGTTGCGGTCAATCCGGTACCAATGGCCCACAAGGGTTCGTAAGCCACCACGATTTCACTGATGCAATGGCCGTTGGCATGGATCACGGCAGCCAACTGGCGCTTGACCACGGCCTCGGTTTGTCCAGCTTCACGCTCTGCCAGGCTTTCACCCAAGCACACGATCGGGGTGATGCCGGCAGCCAGTGCGCGTTGCGCTTTGGCCGCCACCAGCACATCCGATTCGGCGTGGTGCAGGCGTCGCTCCGAATGCCCCACGATGCAGTAGCGCACCGCAAAATCCTGCAGCATACGGGCCGATACTTCGCCCGTGTAGGCACCCGACTCGTGGTCAGACACATCTTGCGCACCCAATTCAATGGACGAGCCAGACAGCAAGTTTTGCAGCTGTGCCAGATAGGCCGTCGGCACACAAACGGCAGCGCGGCAATGCACACCCGCCATGCCCGCTAAGAGCGCGGACACCAACGATGCGTTGTCAGCCAGGCTGCCATTCATCTTCCAGTTACCGACCATCAACTTGCTGCGCATCATCATCCCCAGGTGACCACCAACTTGCCCACATGCTGGTTGGTCTCCATCAGGGCATGGGCTTGCGCCGCACCCGATGGCAAGCCGCCCCCAGCCTGCACAGCAGAAAAGACACTGTGAATGACCGGCTTGATGCGGCCCGACTCGATCCAGGGCCAGACAGTCTCACGCAAAGACTTGGCAATCGCGGCTTTGAATGCCACCGGCCGCGGACGCAGCGTAGAACCCGTGATCGTCAAACGGCGACGCAAGACAATGCCGGCATTGAACTCGCTCTTGACCCCGCCTTGCACCGCAATGATGACCAGTCGGCCATCTTCGGCCAGGGCCTCGACTTCGCGCGCCACATAGTCGCCAGCGACCATGTCCAGAATCACGTTCACCCCCGCGCCATCGGTGAGGCGCTTGACCTCGGCCAAGAAATCGGTGGTTTTGTAGTTGATGGCGTGGTCTGCACCCAAAGCCAGGCAAGCCTGGCATTTGTCATCAGAGCCTGCCGTGGCGATCACTTTGGCGCCTGCCGCTTTGGCCATCTGAATGGCCGTGACGCCAATGCCACTGGTGCCGCCCTGGATCAGCAAGGTCTCGCCCGCTTGCAAACGCCCACGGTCAAACACATTGCTCCACACGGTAAAAAATGTCTCCGGCAGCGAAGCGGCCTCGATGTCACTCAGGCCACGGGGCACTGGCAAACATTGTTCTATGGGCGCCACACACAGTTGCGCATAGCCGCCGCCAGCCACCAAAGCGCATACGCGGTCACCGACAGCCAGGCCAACTTTGGCCATGGCCTGCACATCACCCGACACCACCACACCGGCCACTTCAAGGCCCGGAATGTCCGATGCACCTGGTGGCACGGGGTAATTGCCGGTGCGTTGCAGCACGTCGGGGCGGTTGATGCCGCTGGCCGACACGCGAATGAGCAACTCCCCTGCCCCGGCCACAGGGTCAGGACGGGTTCCAGGCACCAGCACCTCAGGGGCACCGTAGCTTTGAATTTCAATGACGTTCATGGGGCAGCCTTGTACAGGTCAGTCCGGGCAGCGTTTGGCCACCCGGAACCACCTCAGAGGATTATTGAGGGCCCTGAGCAGGACGGTCCAACAAAGCCTTCATCGACAGTTTGATGCGGCCTTTTTCATCGGTTTCCATGACCTTGACCTTGACGATCTGACCTTCGCTCAAGTAGTCGGTCACTTTTTCGACGCGCTCGTGGGCGATCTGGCTGATGTGCAACAGACCGTCCTTGCCTGGCAACAGGTTGATCAAAGCGCCGAAGTCCAGGATCTTGGTGACCGGGCCTTCGTAGACCTTGCCGATTTCGACTTCGGCGGTGATCTGCTCGATGCGGCGCTTGGCGATCTCGGCCTTGTCACCGTCGGTGGCGGCGATCGTGATCGTGCCATCTTCGGAGATGTTGATCTGGCAGCCGGTTTCTTCGGTCAAAGCACGGATGGTGGCACCACCCTTGCCGATCACGTCACGGATTTTCTCGGGGTTGATCTTCATGGTGAAGAGCTTGGGTGCGAAATCGGACACTTCCGTGTTGGCTTCGCTCATCGCTTCTTGCATCTTGCCCAGAATGTGCATGCGGGCTTCTTTGGCCTGAGCCAAAGCCACTTGCATGATCTCTTTGGTGATGCCCTGGATCTTGATGTCCATCTGCAAAGCAGTGATGCCGTTGGTGGTACCGGCCACTTTGAAGTCCATGTCACCCAGGTGGTCTTCATCACCCAGGATGTCTGTCAGCACCGCAAAGCGGTTCTCTTCCTTGATCAGGCCCATGGCAATACCGGCCACGTGGGCTTTCATCGGCACACCGGCGTCCATCATCGACAAGCAACCGCCGCAGACCGAAGCCATGGACGAAGAACCGTTCGATTCGGTGATTTCGGACACCACACGCATGGTGTAAGGAAATTCTTCTTTGGTAGGCAAGACAGCGGCCAAAGCACGCTTGGCCAAGCGGCCGTGGCCGATTTCGCGGCGCTTGGTGCTGCCCATGCGGCCCACTTCGCCGGTGGCAAAGGGAGGCATGTTGTAGTGGAACATGAAGCGGTCTTCGAACTCGCCAGCCAAAGCGTCAATGCGCTGAGCATCGCGCTCAGTGCCCAAAGTGGTGATCACCAAGGCCTGGGTTTCGCCACGTGTGAACAAGGCCGAACCGTGGGTGCGGGGCAGCACACTGTTGCGAATTTCGATGGGGCGCACAGTGCGGGTGTCACGGCCGTCGATACGGGGCTCACCAGCCAGAATCTGGCTGCGCACAATGCGCGCTTCGATTTCGAACATCAGGCCGTCAAGCTTGACGCCGTCAAACACAACACCCTCTTCAGCCAGTGCCACTTTGACCGAAGCATAAGCTTCGCGGCAAGCGTGTGTACGGGCTTGTTTGTTGCGGATCTGGTAAGCGGCGCGCAGCTTTTGTTCGGCCAGAGTGGCCAGTTTGGCTTCGAAAGCCAGGTCACGGGCAGGCGCTTGCCAATCCCACACCGGCTTGCCGGCTTCGCGCACCAGCTCATGGATCGCTTGGATGGCGATGGCCGATTGCTCGTGACCGTAAACCACACCACCCAACATGATTTCTTCGGACAATTGCTGGGCTTCCGATTCCACCATCAGCACAGCGGCTTCGGTACCGGCAACCACCAGGTCCATCACGCTGTCTTTGCGCTGGGTCTGGCCGGGGTTGAGCACGTATTCGCCGTTGATGTAACCCACGCGAGCCGCGCCAATAGGACCATTGAACGGGATGCCCGAGATGGACAAGGCAGCAGACACGGCGATCATCGCAGCGATGTCGGCATCGACTTCAGGATTGAGCGAGACAGTGTGGATGACCACATGCACGTCGTTGTAAAAACCTTCAGGGAACAAAGGACGGATCGGGCGGTCGATCAGACGACTGGTCAGGGTCTCGTGTTCGCTGGGCTTGGCTTCGCGCTTGAAAAAGCTGCCGGGGATCTTGCCTGCAGCATATGTTTTTTCAATGTAATCCACGGTGAGCGGGAAAAAATCCTGCCCGGCTTTGGCGATCTTGGAACCCACCACAGTGGCGAGCACCACAGTGCCCTCCATGTCGAGCAGCACGGCGCCGCCGGCTTGGCGAGCAACTTCGCCGGTTTCCATCTTGACCGTGTGCTGGCCCCACTGGAATGTTTTGGTAACTTTGTTGAAAATAGACATGTTCAGTACTCCTGAAAACAAAAGCGCATGAGGCTGCACCGAAGGCCCGAAATATGACTTTCTGAACTCGATGCCATTCCACAAAACATCTGGCTTGAAGCCTTGTGGAATGACACAGCGCGGGTTCGTCTTGGCAGATTCCGACTGAAAAAAGAATAAAGCGCCTGAGCTAGTGTCCTAACTCAGGCGCTTTTCATCTGGACAGACGATTACTTGCGCAGGCCAAGTTTGGCGATCAGCGCGACGTAACGATCAGCATCACGGGACTTGAGGTAGTCCAGCAGTTTGCGGCGACGGCTCACCATGCGCAGCAGACCGCGGCGACCGTGATGGTCTTTGGCGTGTGTTTTGAAGTGAGGTGTCAGCTCGTTGATACGGGCTGTGAGCAAAGCCACTTGGACCTCTGGGGACCCTGTGTCATTGGCAGCGCGTGCGTTGGCTTTGACGACCTCGGCCTTGATTGAAGATGCAATCATGGTATTTCCTTGTTGTTTCGCTTGGATTCGGGGACGAATTTCAGCGGGTTAATGACTTGCGCCAACTGCCGGAAAAGCGGTGGGCGTGCGTTTCACAGATTGCAAAACAGGCGGATTATAGCCCGCAATCGGGCCTTTCACGGTGTGCTGGCCACCCAAGCACCTCCAGCGCACCCCATTGAGCAACGTTAATCGGGGTCAGATCCCAATTAAATAAATGGAATAAATGGGGTCTGACCCCGATTAACTGTGACCCCGATGAATTGCCCCGGTCAGCCGGATGACGACTTATTTCGGCTCAACCACGATGCCAAACGGGTCACCCCCTGCTCCAGCCTGGACAAGTCTTCAGACGCAAAACACCAGCGCAGCCAGCCTGCCGCTTCCGGGGCGAAAGCCTCGCCAGGGGCCAGGCCCAAGCCGGCTTCGGCCACCAGGCGCTTGGCTGTGGCCACCGCATCGGGATGCCCTTCAAGCCTGAAAAAGGCATACATGCCGCCTTTGGCTGGCGCGAGTTGCACGCCCTGCACGGCCTGCAACAACGGCACCAGGGTGTCTCGACAAGCTTTGAGGTGCTTCACCACACGGGGCGTGATGTCGGCCGTGTTTTGCAAAGCCACCACGCCTGCCCGCTGGGTAAAGACAGGCGCGCACGAGGTGTTGAACTCGATCAATTTGCCCATGTGAGGCGTCATGGCGGCCGGCATCACCAGCCAACCCAGCCGCCAGCCGGTCATCAAAAAACTCTTTGAAAAGCTGTGCACCACCACCAAGCGGTCATCAGGCTCGGCCACATCCAGGAACGACGGGGCACAGCCGTTGAGCGTGTCGGTCTCGTAATAAAGGCGCTCATAGACCTCGTCGGCCAGCACCCAGGTGCCCGTCTGGCGGCAATGCGCCAGGATCTCGGCCTGCTCGGCTCGGCTGAGCGTCCAGCCCGTCGGGTTGTTGGGTGAATTGACGATCAACAAGCGCGTGGCCGGCGTGATGGCGGCCTTGAGTGCGACCATGTCGAGCTGCCATTGCCCCTCGACCGGACGCAGCGACACGCACTTCAAATGGGCCCCCATGACCAGCGCCTGCGCCGTCAAGTTGGGCCAGACGGGCGTCACGGCCACCACTTCGTCACCGGCATCGACCAAAGCCTGAGCAGCCAGCATGAGGGCGTTCACGCCCCCCGAAGTGATGGCCAGGCGGTCCACCCCGATCGGGCCATGCAAGGCCGACATGTAGTCCGACACCGCTTGTCGCAGTTCGGGCAGGCCCAAGTTGTGCGCATAAAAGGTCTCGCCCTTTTGCAAGGAATCGATGGCCGCCTGGCGCACCACAGCAGGGGTGACTTCGTCGGACTCGCCAAACCAGAAAGCCAGCACATCGGGGCGTCCCATGCCCGCGTTGGCCACTTCGCGGATACGCGACTCTTCCAGGTCCATGACGGCTTGGCGCATAAAAGGAGGTTGAATGGTGTTCATGCTGCCATCGTAACGGCTGCTTCGGTATGCGGATGTCCCCTACTTGCACCCCCGCTGTGCTTGCCTATCATGGTCAGCACAACAACATTCAGGGAGACGGCCATGGCCACACGGCATTTATCTAAGGCGCTGGCAGGCTTGGCATGGGGGCTTTGCCTGGCCGTCATCGCGCCTGCAACCCGGGCGGCAGACAACTTTGTCGCCACCACCGGCACAGAACAAGCGGCCAAGGGCAAAAAATCCAAGTCGGCCAAACCCCCGAAGCCGCCCACTGACAAAGGCACGGGTGAAAACAAGGCCGAGCGCGACAAACGCCTTTTGCGCGAATGCAAAGGCAAGGCCAATGCGGGGGCTTGCGAGGGTTACGCGAGTTAAGCGCCCCACCACTGCTGCAAGCCACTGGCGCGCACGCCGGGACGGGCGATGGCCGCATCGAGCAAGCCAGCCTGAGCTTCGATCAGCGTGAACTGGTCGCGCGCACGGGTGATGCCGGTGTAGACCAATTCCCGTGAAAGCACTTCGGCTGCGCCTGGCGGCAAAACCAGTGCGGTGTGTGCAAACTCCGAGCCCTGGCTTTTGTGCACCGTCATCACGAAAGCGGTTTCGGCATGGGCCAGACGCGATACGCTGACCGATCGCAGTTGTTCGCCGTCCAGAAACCAGGCTTTCAGCACGCCCGCTTTGCCCGCCATGGGCAAGACCACGCCCACGTCGCCGTTGAACACGCCCAGTTGCGTGTCGTTGCGCGTGACCATGACCGGACGCCCGGCAAACCATTCGCCTTGGGGCTTGAGCCAGCCCTCTTCGGCCAGTGCCTTTTGCACCGCCGCATTGAGCGCGGCAGTCCCCCAGTCGCCCTGGTGCACAGCGCACAGGATGCGAAAACGGTCGAAGCTTTGCAACACCTGCACCACCGCAGCGGCATGCACATCGGCGTCTTCGGTGACCGGCAGATCGCGTACTTTTTGCAGGTAGTCCACGTAAGAGGCCATCGGTGCGGCGCCGCCATCTGCCAAACGCCCCAGTGCCAACTCGCACACCGCTTGAGGAGAGTGTGGTTGCAAGCAGCGCAGGGCTTTGCCATTTTTGCCTGCAGGCAAAGCAAAGGCCTTGGCCACCTGGCCGGCATCGCCCGCATTCACAGCCAAGGCCAGTTGGCCAATCGGGCCGTCAAAGCGTCGGCTTTGACGCAGCATCACGGTTTGCTGTGCCAATGCCGATGCCGACTGTGCATCCGCTGCCTGAAACCGGGGCGCCAAAGACTGCCCGGCCACGCTCAAAACGAAGCGCAAAGTCTCTGCCTGATAAGCCCCACTGGCCGCATTTCGGCACACATCGCCCAGCACCGCGCCGGCCTCGACCGAGGCCAACTGGTCTTTGTCCCCCAACAGCACCAAACGCGCTGTGGGCGGCAAGGCCTGCAGCAAAGCGTCCATCATTTCCAGGTGCACCATCGAGGCTTCGTCCACGATCAACACATCCACATCCAGCGGGTTGGCCGCGTGGTGCCTGAACATGCGGGTATCGGGCCTGGCGCCCAACAGCGCGTGCAAAGTGCGGGCCGGGCCGATGCGCTGGATCAGCGTATCCAGCTCGAGCGATGCACCGGCTTGTTGTTGCAGTTCCCTCAGCGAACCGTCAATCGACTGCTTGAGCCTGGCCGCGGCCTTGCCGGTGGGCGCGGCCAAAGCCACGCGCAAGGGGCTTGCGCCCTCGTGCAGCGCCAGCAGCAAGGCCAGCAAACGCGCAGCGGTGTAGGTCTTGCCCGTGCCGGGGCCACCGGTGATGACCGACAAATGCGCCCGCAAGGCCACCGCGCAAGCGAGCTTTTGCCAGTCGGTGGGGTCCTCGCTCGCTGCAACCGCATGAGGCTGCTGGCCAAAAAACCGGTCCAGCCAGTCGCGCGCCAAAGCCTCGGGCACTGGCAGCGCGCTTTGTGCACGCAGCAACAGGTTTTTACCCACACGCTCTTCGTAAGCGCGGTAGCGGCGCAGGTACAGCAAAGGCGCATCCGCCGATCCGCCCAATACCAAAGGCTGGCCCAAGTCAGGCGAGTCTGCGTGGCGCAAGCAAGCCGGTGAAGCCGATTGCAAGGCCGAAACCCAGGCGGGCACATCGCCAGGCAAGTGCGCCCACAGCGCCAGCAAACCCTGCGGGGCCTGCACTGCATCAGCAGGCCAGCCCAGCAATTCCACCGGGGGCTTGGCCAAAGCGCTCACCGACAAACAGGTGTGCCCGCGACCCTCCATTTGGGCCAGCACGGCAGCGGCCACCAGCAAGGCCGGGGGCGCTTTTGCGTCCAGCCGGTGAAGTTGCGTGGCCAAGGCACTGTCCAGGCGGCGCAGCCAACCCAGCTCGGCCCAGGCGTGCAGCCATTGCAAGGTGTTTTCGGCACTCAGGCCCTGCTCGGGCAAATCATGAAGCCAGTCCATTTGCGCCGCCTGTGCCGACCATGCGGCGTGCTTGGTTTTGCGAACGTTCATGCCATCTCCCCTGGCTGGGTCACAGCATCTGTTGGGCGTCCCAGCATGGCGTCCAGTCCGTCCATCAAGGCCAGCGGCGCTGGCAAAGTGCAGCAGCCCCCGGCAGGCCCGTCGATGCCGCGCATGAACAAATACACCGCGCCGCCCAGATGCTGCGCCGGATCGTAGGCCGCACCCAGCCGCGCCCGCAGCAAGCGGTGCAAAGCCAGCATGTACAGCGCCGCCTGCACCTCGTAGCGGTGGTGGGCCATGGCCTGGTCCAAAGCCTCGGCGGTGTAGGCCGCGTCGTCCTCGCCCAAGTGGTTGGACTTGTAGTCCAGCACCCAGTAGCGCCCACCATGCTCGAACACCAGATCGGCAAAACCCATCAACATGCCGTGCAGCTGCGCCTCGGGCAATTTGGGGCGAGGCACGCCGGCCAGCAAATGCTGCCGGCACAAGGCATCGATTTCCTGCGCGTGCAGCCGGTCTGCGGGCAGCCAAAATTCCATCTCGGGCAACACATTCGCCAGCGCATTGAGCGGCACATCTGGCCCGCGCAGCGGTTGCGCCACCACACGCGACAACCAATTCACAACAACATCGGCCTGGGTCTTGTAGCCCGCTCGATCGCAGCGCTTGAGCAGGCGCTCGGCTGTGGGCGTTCCTGGCTGCAAGGCAAAACCATCGGCGGCCAGCCACTCGAGCTGGTCATGTAAAAAGTTGCCCGCGCTCGGGCCACGGGCAAAGCCATGCCAAGGGGACACGGCCGCTGTTGCACGCGGTGCAGCAGCACCAGAGGGCATGGCCAAGCCCGCACCTTCGTCGGGGGGTTCGTCATCGGCTGGGCGTGGCGTGGCCATTTGCAGGGCCGCTTGCAGCACAGGCTGTGACGACAGATCACGCGCCAGGCGCGAAAAACTGGCGATGGTCCAGCGCTTGTCGATCACCGCCGTGCACGCCAGCACTTCGCGCAGAGCAGGCCGAACGTCGTC
Organism: uncultured Burkholderiales bacterium; assembly: GCA_903935585.1. Taxonomy (GTDB): domain Bacteria; phylum Pseudomonadota; class Gammaproteobacteria; order Burkholderiales; family Burkholderiaceae_C; genus Limnohabitans_A. The sequence continues at coordinate 55,553 of CAIZSE010000084.1, forward strand.
TCGCTGCCAGCGGCTCAAGCCGACGGTGCTGTCTGCGGTCTGCAGTTGCACAGGCAAGGGCTGGCCTTGGGCGTCGGTCAACAGGGCTTGAAGCAACTCAGGCCACGCGTGCGCTTCATGCGCTGAGTCGCCGCCCAACAAACGCCCGGCAGCGCTCAGGTGGTTCTGGCAGTCCTTGCCGCGTGGCTTGTGCACAGCGGCCCAGCCCACCCACAGCGCATGGCATGCGCGGGTCAGTGCCACATACCAAAGCCGCAGGTCTTCGCGCAGGCGGTCGGCATCGGCGCTTTGCACATCTTGCGCAGTGAACTGCAGTTGGTTGTGCCGCTCGCCCTGAGCATCGGTCAGGCGCAGGACCGTGGTCTTGTCGGCCCGCACCACACGGTGGCTGTGCGCAAATGGCAGGCACACCACCGGGTACTCCAGGCCCTTGCTGGCGTGGATGGTCACCACCTTCACCAAGTCTTCGTCGCTTTCCAGGCGCACGGTCTGTTCGTCGCTTTCGGCGTCTTCGTCCATCTGCTGCACCAGCCAGCGAATCAGCGCCTGCTCGCCATCGAGCCGCATGCTGGCCGACTGCAGCAACTCGGCCAGGTGCAGTACATTGGTCAGGCGCCGCTCGCCTTGTGCCTGACCGCGCCAACGCGCCGCCAGATTCAGCGCATGCAGTGACCTGCGCACCATGGCCAACACGCCCTGGGTTTGCCAGGTCTGGCGCAGGGCGTGCATTTGATCCGCGTAATCGTCCAGCGCATCGCCATGCTGAGCCATGTGGTGCAACTCGGGCAAGGTCAAGCCCACCGTGCGGGTGGCCAGTGCAGCACGCAAGCGGCGCATGTCTTGCGGCTCGGCCACAGCGCGCAACCACAGGCACAGGTCGCCCGCTTCGTCGCTGTCAAACACCGAGTCGCGGTCCGACAAATACACCGAGGCCACACCCCGCACACTCAGCGCTTGGCGCACCGCGTCCGCTTCTTTGCCGGTTCGCACCAGCACGGCGATGTCTTTGGGTTTGAGGCCTTGGTCGGCTTGGCCAGCTTGCACAAAACGGGTGCTGGGATCACCCAGCCAGGCCACGATCTGCTCGGCGCACAAGGCCGACATGTGGGTCATGGCGTCGCGGTGGCTGGCCAGCTCTGGCGCATGCACCAGCGTCATGGCGGGCACCTCTCCTGCCTGACAGCACAAGACCTCAGCACGGCTGTTGGCCTCCACCGGCTGAAACGGCAAGGGGTTGCGGCCATCCGGTCGGGCATAGCCAAACGCGCCTTGCACCGAGCGCGCATCGCCCACCTCGAACCAGCGGTTCACCACATTCACCACCGCCTGGGTCGACCGGTAATTGGTGCCCAGCACATAGTGCCGCCCTGCTGTGGCGACGCGTGCAGTCAGGTAGCTCAGGATGTCTGCGCCCCTGAAGCCATAAATCGATTGTTTGGGGTCACCAATGAGCAGCAGCGCCGTTTCGCGCAGGTTCTCGGCGGTGCAATAGATATGGTCAAAAATGCGGAACTGCAGCGGCGAAGTGTCCTGAAATTCGTCGATGAGGGCGACCGGAAACTGCTGACGCAAACGCAGTGCCAGGCGCTTGCCATCGTCACCCCGCTGCAAAGCCGCATCGAGCCGCTGCAGCATGTCGGCAAAGCCGAATTGCGCTGTGCGTTGCTTGAGCCAAGCCAGGCGCTCGGCCACCCGGGTGCGGGCATGGATGCGCGCAGCCACCTTGGCTTGGGGCAAGCTTTGCAGTGCCGCTTGCAAATCGGCAAAGGCCTGGCATTGCGGGGGCAACGTGTAGGGCTTGTCGTCCTCACGGCAAGCGGCCATGCCTTCGGGTGTAAAACGCTCCCAGCCGATTTTTCCCATGGCTTTTTTGAGTTCGTCGTAGCCGCCCTCTCCTTGCGCCCAAAGTTTCAAGGCGCCCAGCCACTTGCTGCAGTTGGCCAGGCCGAAGCTGCGCTTTTTCCAGCCTGAATTTTCCACGGCCGGCACATCGCCCAACCAGTCGAGCAAGGCATCGGCCTGCTCGGGCCAGCCCTGTTTGATCTGGGCCAGGGCCCGCGCCCTTTCCTCGGCAGCCCTTGCCAGCGCATCGCCGAGCGACTGACCAGGCAAGGCCTCGGGCAAGGCTTCGACATTCAGCAGCTGGCGCATGTCTTGCTCCAGGGCGGCCACGTCACGCCAGATGCCCAGCACCTCGGTCACAGACGGCGCGTCCATGGGGTAAAGCTGTTCGCGCCAATAGTCTTGCACCGCCTCCAGTCGCAGCGCAGCTTCGTCAGCCACCAGGCTTTCTTCAAACAGGTTGCCACTGTCGAACGCGTGCTCGCGCAGCATGCGCTGGCACCAGGCGTCGATGGTGTACACCGCTGCATCGTCCATGGCCTGCGCGGCCAAAGAAAGGCGGTACGCCGCTTTTTCGCGTGAGGCGCCGTCCGGGTAGTCGCGGAGCAAGCCCAGCAAGAACGCGTCTTTCTCGTCCCGCAAATCGGGGTTGCGAAACACCTGGGCCGCTTCGGTCAGGCGGGCCCGAATGCGGTCCGACAACTCGCGCGTGGCTGCGCGGGTGAAGGTCATGACCAGAATGTCTTGCGGCATGAGCGGGCGAAGGCCGGGTTCACCGTTTTCGACTTTTTCGCTCTGCTCACCATGCCCCAGCACCAGCCGCACATACAGGGCGGCAATGGTCCAGGTTTTGCCGGTGCCCGCGCTGGCCTCGATCAGGCGGCTACCCCACAGGGGAAAGCTCAGGGCTTCCAGAGGGTGGCTGGCGACTTGCACTTCTGACTGACTGTCTGAATGCGTTTGGGGGTTCAAGTTTTGGGAGTTCATGACCAGGCCTCCCCTTGTGTGCCATCTTCCAGCTCATTGTCCGGCTCGGCGTCCGGCAAAGGCTCGGTCTGCAGGCCATCGGCCCATTGCTTGAGTGGGCGGTACACCGCCTCGGCCAGCCGATCCAGGTGGTCACCCGCCAGCAACTCGTCCAGCGTGGGGTAGGTGCGGTACAAGGCCGCGTCTTTGCGCGCCTCGCCGTCCTGGTCGTAACCATTGCCTTCGTACAAATCGGCCAACGTGTTCAGGCTGGACTGGCCCTTGTCTTTGTCCTTGAGCCACTGCAGCGCCACCAAGGGCGGCAAGGGCAGCGGCCAGCGCATGCCCTCGGCATAAACGGACAGCAACTCGTCCAGTTGCGCCCGGGCGGCATCTGCGGCCATGGGCTGCATGCGCACGATGGCGTTGCGCCCCACCAGCACCCCGTGCACCGACAGCCCCATGGCCGCTGCCGCCAAGCTGGTCAGCCAGGGGCCCAGCAGTTTTTCGGGCAAGGCCCGGGCCTCGTTCTTTTTGTTGATCGTGGCGATTTTGGAGGCCTGCATCAGCACCCACGCGGTGTGAACCTGATCGCCTTCCACGCGCTGGCGCCAGCCTGTCAAGGCATCTTGTAGGCGCACACCCGCATGCGTGTGGTCGATCAGGCCACGGGCTGCCCCCTCGGGCCACTGGGCGCGTTCTTGCAGACCGCACACCAACAAGGGGTGCAACTCTTGCACCAGGCGCCGGGCTTCGTGCTCACCCACGGCCGCCAGCGGCAAATCGCCCGCGCGGCGCATGCGTTGCACAGCCTGCTGAACATGCCTGGCTACCGCCTCGGCGCCGAGGTCAGCGGGCAGGCGTTGCAGCTCATGGTCCATTCGCTCATACAGGTCCAGACCATTGAGACTGAACAGTTCTTCGTCGTGCAACTCGGTGCGGTCGTGCTCCAGGCTCAGCTGCAAACGCTGGCTGAAAAAGCTGGCCACAGGCCTGCGCAAAAAGCGCAGCAACTGCGCCAAAGTGATCAAAGGCACGCCATTGGCCGCATCGATGGGCCGCAACGGGTGGGCACTCGGGTGGGCACTCGGGTGTTCACTCGGGTGCAGCACGGGCGCAGCAGCCGACGCCACCTTGTCCAACTGCGCGACCCGCCACTCTCGGGCATAGGTTTGCAATGGGCTGCCTTCTTCAAAATACACCCGGCTGAACGGCTGCAAGGGGTGCTCTGTGGTGAGGCGCTTGGCACTGCCCTTGCCCCACAGCGCGTCGATTTCTTCTCGCAACTGCGACACCAGGACCGAAGGCGGTTGCTCGCTGTTGTTGCGCACGCTGCGGCCACTCCAGCTCACGTACAGCGTGCGGCGGGCCGACAGCAAGGCTTCGAGCATCAGCTGGCGGTCGTCATCGCGGCGCGAGCGGTCACCGGGTCGGGTCATGCCGGGCAGACCCAGCAGGTCGAAGTCGGCACGCGGACTGCGCCGTGGGTAGTCGCCATCGTTCATGCCCAGCAGGCACACCCACTGAAACGGAATCGCCCGCATCGGCATCAGCGTGCAAAAGGTCACGCCGCCCGCCCTGAAGCGCTGTTCCAGCTTGGGCACTTTCAGGGCGTCCAGCCAGGCTGATCGGGCCACCGCCAGCGGCACACTGTCTGCAAAATCGGCCTGATCGGCGGCACTGACCCAATCGTTCAAGGCCTGGTCCAGGGCGGACAAAGCGTTGCGGTCGGCATCGTCTTGCGCCTTGAACAGGGCGGCCAGCAAGGCGCGGCCGCGTTCGGCCCACTGCAGCGGCGTGGCGACGCTGGCACAGGTTTGCCACCAGTCCATCAGCGCCTGCAGCAGGTGCGCCAAGGCCCCGGCCAGCTCGGCATCGAGCCCACCCACTTCGGCATAGGGGTCAACGCCTTGGGCATCGGCGGGGACGGGATCACCACCACAGGCATAGCCCATCAGCATGCGCTGTACGCCAAACAGTGCCGAGTTGTCTTCGCCGCAAGTGCCCAGGCCCAAGCCGGCGCGGTGTGCGGCTGACAAACCCCAGCGAATGCCCGAGCCCGCCATCCAGCGGGTCAGTGTGGGCAATTGCTCGGGCTTCAAACCAAAGCGGGCAGCCAGCGCAGGCACTTCGAGCAGCGCCACCAAGTCGCTCATGCGGCTGCGCTGCTGGGGCAAGGCCAACAACCACTCCACCGCGTGAATCAAAGGGCTGCTGGCTTGCGCGCCCAGGTCGGCAATGTCGCAGGGAATAAAGCGTGCATCGCCCCGCTTGTATTGGCCAAATACGGCACGAATGGCGGGCGCCATGAGCTCGATGTCGGGCACCATCACCACCACATCGCGGGGCGACAAGTCGGGGTGGTCATGGAAGGCCTTGAGCAACCGATCGTGCAACACCTCCAACTCGCGCACCGGGCTGTGCGCCACCGTGAACACCACCGACTGGTCGTCGCCGCGCAAAGCGGCCTCGACCGGGTCATGCGCCGATTTCAAATCGCGAATGCGGTTTTGCAGTTGCGTGAGCAGGCAGGTTGCATCGGCTCCCGGAGCATCGTCAAACAAATCCAGACGCTGGCCCGGCATGCGCTCTTGGGCGGCCTGCAAGTCGTCAAAGGCGTCCAGCTGCCGAACGAAATCGCGCCCCTGACGCCCCCAGGCAGCCAACAAGGCGGGGGCATGCAAATGCATCTGCTCAAAAGGCATGCTCGACAGATTGACGCTTTTGTAGGAATGCCTGCGCCGCTCGGCCCGCAAGGCGTCGCGCCCATCCATGATGTCGCCCCAGTGGTACTGGCAAGGGTTGGGCACGGCCAGCAAGACCTGGCTGTGCTGCGCCAGCGCGGCCAGCATTTCCAGCAACTGGCTGGGCATGTGGCTCATGCCAAACACCGACACGCGCCGCGCCACCGGGCTGGCCAGGTCTTGGCCAGACTGCAAGCGGGCCAAAGCCCGCAGATGCAAGGCGGGCCGGGTGGCTTGGCGCTCCGACTCGGTCAACGGGGCCAGCACACGCCGCCACAATTCGGCTTGCCACTGCTGGTCTTCAGGTAACTGCGCCGACACATCGCCAGGCCAAACCACTTGCCCGGCTTCTTTGCGCAGCACGTTGCGCCCGGCGGCCCAATCTTCAAGCCAGTCGGGTCGGTAAATCTGGTATTGGTCAAACAAGTCCGCCAGGCGGCTGGCCAGTTGCAGCAAACGTTCAGGATTCGGCTCAGACTCCGGTTGAAGTTTGTCGCCCTGCAAAAACCCCGCCACGGGCTTGAACACCGGATCGTTCACACAAGTGGGCAACAAAGCCATCAGCCGCCACGTCATGGGCAGTTTGTCCAGGGGCGAATCGGGCGGCACCTGTTGCGCGCCCAGCACCTGCCGGTAAGTGCGCCACAAAAACCGCGAGGGCAACTCCACCTTGGTGGCCGCGCACACCCCTCCTTGCTGGGCCAGTGCCATCTTGATCCACTCGGCCATGCCATTGCTTTGCACCAGCACCACCTCCTGCTCCAGCGGCGCCAGCGGCTGACGCGCCAGCCAGCCCGACAAAGTCTCGGCCAGCACCTCGGAGCGGTGGCTGTGCAGGGCCAGAAAACCGGGCGCGATCAAGGAGGTGGGCATTTAAAAGAGGTTCAAGGCGAACGCCCTGCAAAACAGGGCGCCCTCAAGGCCAAACAGGGTGCGAAAGCAACTTGGAAGAAGCACGCGAAGCCACAAGAATAGCCGCAAAACAAGCCCCTGCGGGCTCACGCACTGAGCCCGCGATGGACAAGCCAACTGCTGCTTTATGAGGCATACACCGCCAGCCCAACAGGCATGCGCCTTGGCAGGCTTGTTCACGGACTTATCCACAGCTTTGGGCACGGGGTTTGGGGATACACAAACGCAAGTGGCTTGGCGCGATAGTGTCCGCAGGTCCCAAAAGACTTCATCTGCCTGTCAGTCAAAAAGAATCAATTACGATTACTATCGCTCTTCCAATGACTGCATAACAGCATACATCGGATGAGCACCCTTTTCTTCGAAAAACCTATCTCAATTACCCCTACGGCTACCCCAGTCAACACTGGAAGCTGGATGAAACGGGACAGCCCACGCAAAAGACCATTGCTGCCCCGTTAGGCTGAGTTCATCGGACCAATACCCATGAAAAAAATCGCGTGACCAGGTAACCGGAAGATTCAAAGTGCTGCTGAACAACGTCAAAAGAGAAAAACACAATGAATAAAAATCTGGTTCAAACCCTCACTTACACTTTTGAAGGCCATGCACAGCAAACCGAAACGGGCGTGGAATATTGGCTGGCAAGGGACATCCAGCATCTGTTGGGCTACGCTGAATGGCGCAACTTCGTACTTGTGATCAGCAAAGCAAAGACATCTTGTGAAGTCTCAGGTCATTCACCTTCCGATCATTTTGTTGACGTCAACAAGACGATCGCCATGCCTAAAGGTGCATCCAAAGATGTACCTGAAATCATGCTGACCCGTTATGCGTGTTATCTCATCGCGCAAAACGGTGACCCACGCAAATCAGAAATTGCTTTTGCGCAGACTTACTTTGCTGTGCAAACCCGCAAGGCAGAATTGATCGAACAACGCATGCTGGATGCTGAGCGCATCCACGCGCGCAAAAAACCAACCGAAACAGAGAAAGATATCTCAAAAGTTATCTTCGAGCAAACCGGAGGCAACCAGGACTTTGCACTTATCCGAAGCAACGGTGACCTTGCCCTGTTTGGCCAAAGCACCCAAGCCATGAAGGCGCAGTGGAAAGTACCGGATAGCCGCCCTTTGGCTGACTTTGCACCCACCATCTTGCTCAAGGCCAAAGACTTTGCGACGGAAATCACCATCTTCAATGCACGCCAGCACCAAATGGATAGCGAAGGGAAAATTTCAAAAGAACACATCACCAATAACAAGGCAGTGCGCAACACCTTGCTGGAACGCGGCATTCGTCCTGAAAAATTGACGCCTGAAGAAGATGTGAAGAAGGTCGAGCGACGCCAGCATTCGGACGACAAAAAATCACTCAAGAAGCCTGACACCCTGGACAAGGGATAACCAATGTCAAACGCGTCCCAAAAATCCATAACCGAACCGGAATAAGAAATCCTCCAGCACGACGATCTTCATGCGCCCACAGGCCCGTGAAGAACTGCTGTCCCAGCGCAACGTCCAGAACCTCGGCGCAGGAATGCGCCCCTCAGCCCCCAGGCGCGTCGGCCGAGACCAGAACCCCCACCGAGATGATGAAATCGGCAGCGGACTGGATGTCAGCTTCCAGGGCTTGGCGTGCGCCTTCGACATCTTTCTTGAGAATCGACTCGACCATGCTGGCATGGTGTGTCAACGCCGTGCGTTGGTTGACCCGCACCGGGCCGGACCGCATGTCGTAATTGAGGATGGGACCAATGCGCAGCCACAAGGCCTCGATCAACTGCATCATCACGGGCATTTTGGCGCCCCGGTAAATCGCAAAGTGCAGTTCTTTGTTGAGGGAGATGAGTCGGGCACCGTCAGGGGTTTCGTTCTTCATTTCCCGCACAAAGCTTTCGTGCCACATGACGATCTTCTGGGTGTCCTCATCGCTCAGGGATTGGGCTGCTGTGGCGGCTGCCAAGCCTTCCAGGTTTTTGCGAATGCTGGTGATTTCACGAAATTGGCTGACCGACATTTGCGGGACCCGCAAGCTTCGGTTGGGGGTGAGTTCGAGGGCCTGCTCGGCCGTCAGTCTTTGCACGGCCTCTCGAACGGGCATCACACTCACACCCAAACCTTCGGCCATGCCACGCAAAGAAATTTGCTCGCCCGGCATCATGCGGCCACTGATCAAAAGTTCCTTGAATTGCTCGTAAACGTCAGCGCTCAATGTTTGGCGCTTGAGGGGGGTGAGGAGTTTTTTAACGGACATGGTAGATGGATGTTCGACCAAGCTTAGCGCTTAAAAAGACTTTGCATCAGTCAGGGTAATCACTGATGTTTGATCTGTGATCACATTTTATGGTGTGAGGTTGCAGTCCACTTACTTGGCTTTTGCAACATCCGTAACCCGTGCCCGCAAGGAGACCGGAGGTGAATGAAAACAAGCAGGTGTCCGTGAAATGGGGCCTGCCGAACCACGGCTCAAGGACCTGGACTGCCGCCGCGAAACGCTGTGGATCTGATAACCCCCATTCAACTGCACGGATAAAAAATGTTCCAAGAAAATACGCATGCTGATCTCAAAGTTTTGGTCACGGCAGGTGCCAGCGGCATCGGCTATGTCATTGCCCAGGAATTTTTAAATGCTGGCGCAAGCGTCTTCATTTGCGATGTGAACGAGGCCGCTTTAAATCAATCGCTGAAAGCACACCCTGGCTTGCACGGCTGCATCGCCGATGTCGCAGCTGAAGACCAAGTCATCGCCATGGTCAATCAAGCTGCCCTGGTCATGGGGGGCATAGACGTTCTGGTGAACAACGCAGGCATCGCCGGTCCCACGGCCCGCATTGATGAACTGACGCTGGCCGATCTGGAGCTCACACTCAAGATCAATGTCGTCGGGCAGTTCTTATGTGCCAAGCATGCCGTGCAGCACCTGCGCAAGTCTCAGCGGGCTTCCATCATCAACATGTCGTCTGCTGCGGGTCATTTGGGCATGCCGGGCAGGTCGGCCTATTCGGCGTCCAAGTGGGCGGTGATCGGCCTGACAAAATCACTGGCCATCGAATTGGGCAAGCAGGGCATTCGGTGCAACGCTGTGCTGCCAGGGGCAGTGGATGGGCCCCGAATTCGGGCCGTGATTGCAGACAAGGCCAAAATCATGAACAAGCCACTTGAAGAAGTCACCCGGGATTATGAAAACCAGTCTGCATTGGGTCGCATGGTCTCGCCCCTGGACGTGGCCAACACCGTGCTGTTTGTAGCCAGCGATGCAGCCCGCAGCGTGACCGGTCAGGCTTTGGCGGTCGATGGTCACACCCAAGCCTTGAGCTGAAAGGATTCCATGAAAACAAACCATGCAGTTGCAATCGTTGGCTCCGGCCTGATCGGTCAGGCCTGGGCTTTGGTTTTTGCACGTGCAGGTTGCGACGTCCGCATGTGGGACGGCGACCTCGCGGCATTACAACGGGCACGCGACTTGGTCGCCGAACTGGCTGACGAGTTGGCGCACTGTGGCCTGGTCGGCAATGCGGCGGAGCTGATGTCGCATGTGCGGGTTTGCAACGAGTTGAGCGATGCGCTCAAAAATGTCGACTACGTGCAGGAAAGTTTGCCCGAAATACTTTCAGTCAAACAGGCCATGTACGCACAGCTTGACGCGCTTGTGCCGGCCCATGCCGTGATTGGCAGTTCGACATCGAGCATCCCCGCCTCTGCTTTCACTGAACACATGAAGACCCGTGAGCGCTGCCTGGTCGCGCACCCGGTCAACCCGCCCTATCTGATCCCTGTCGTCGAAGTTTGCGGCGCGCCCTGGACATCTCCGGAATCGGTGCAGGCCTGCATGGATTTGATGCACTCGGTGAATCAAAAGCCTGTTCACATTCGCCGTGAGCTGGAAGGTTTCATCCTCAACCGATTGCAAGGCGCGCTGCTGCGCGAGGCCTTCCGGCTCGTCGAGCAGGGTTACGTGGATGTGGATGGGCTGGACGTGACCATCCGCGAAGGCCTGGGGCTTCGCTGGTCGTTCATGGGGCCTTTCGAAACCATTGACCTGAATGCGCCAGGGGGTCTGGCAGACTATTGTGGTCGCTATGGCGGCATGTACCAATCCATTTCTCAAGAGCAAGCCTCCACCGAGCCCTGGTCGCCCGAATTGATCGATCAATTGCAAAAGGCTCGGCGCGAGATGCTCCCCTCAGAGGCCCTGGGAGACCGGCGCAACTGGAGAGACCGGCGACTCATGGCGCTTGCGCTGCACAAAAAACAACTTGAATCTGATCCATCCACACGGAGTTAAACATGAGCAAAAACCGCAAAGTCATCATCACTTGCGCCCCCACAGGGGCGATCCACACACCCAGCATGTCGCCTTACCTTCCGGTGACTGCGGATGAAATTGCCAAAGCAGCCATCGATGCAGCACAAGCGGGCGCGGCCATCCTGCACCTGCATGCGCGCGATCCGGTCGATGGCAAGCCCTCGCAAGACCCGGCGCTTTTTGTTCCCTTTCTGGAAAAAATCAAAGCCAGCACCGATGCAGTGATCAACATCACCACCGGTGGCAGCCCGCACATGACGGTCGAAGACCGCATGCGTCCGGTCATGCAATTCAAACCCGAAGTGGCCTCACTCAACATGGGCTCCATGAATTTTGGCCTCTTTCCCATGCTCGATCGCTACAAGGATCTGAAGCACGATTGGGAACGTCAGCACCTTGAAAACAGCCGCGATCTGGTTTTCAAGAACACCTACAAAGACATCGAAACCATTCTTCGCCGGGGCACCGACAACGGCACGCGCTTCGAGTTCGAGTGCTACGACATCAGCCACCTTTACAACCTGGCGCACTTCATGGACCGCGGCTTGGTCTCAGGTCCATTTTTTGTGCAATCGGTGTTCGGCATCCTCGGCGGCATTGGCGCGCACCCTGAAGATCTGATGCACATGCGCAGAACGGCAGACCGCTTGTTTGGCGACCAATACCAATGGTCCATTTTGGGGGCTGGAAAAAACCAGATCCCGCTCGCCAGCATGGGCGCTGCCATGGGCTCGCACGTTCGAGTGGGTCTGGAGGACTCTTTGTGGATGGGGCCAGGCCAGCTGGCGCAATCCAGTGCTGACCAGGTGCGCCGTATCCGCACCGTGCTGGAAGCCCTGAATCTTGAAATCGCCACACCGGCTGAAGCCCGTCAGATACTCAACCTGAAGGGTGGCAATCAGGTGGCATTTTGATTGTGGGTCTTGGGCTGACCCGCACAATTGGGCATTGAAGAACCGCGCATCAGGCGAGCAAGCCCGTGCGTTCAAGTGTCCAAAACAAGCCCAGGACCACGATCGCCAGGGAGCCGCCTGCGACCACCACCCAGCGGTAAAAGCGGGTGGTGCGCAGCCACCAGGCCAGTGGCAAAAACGCCAGCACGATGGCCAACTGGCCCAGTTCCACCCCCACATTGAAGCCGCCCAGGGCCGCCGCCAGTGCGCTGGTGGGCAAGCCCAGGTCCAGCAGGACGTTGGCAAAACCAAAGCCGTGCACCAAGCCAAAGACAAAGGCCAGCCGCCAGCGCTTGAGGGCGCTCCAGCCGAACAGGTTGTTCAACGCGGCCAACACCACCGACAAAGCAATCGCAGGCTCGATCAGGTCGGCTGAGGGCTCCAGCCACTTCAGAATGGACAGCCCCAAGGTGATGGAGTGCGCCACGGTGAATGCCGTGACCACCGCCAAAACGTCCAGCACCACAGGCCTGGCTTGTGCAGCCGCTTGCCACTGCGTGACCCGTTGGCGCGACGGCTGCAGTGGGGCCAGTACCAACAGGCTGAGCAGAAAAAGGATGTGGTCAATGCCGATCCAGATATGCCACACGCCTTCCACCACGTAGCGGCCAAACACCTTCAGGGCGCTGCTGTCGGCCTGTGAAATCTCGGCCTCAGGCCGCTCCGGGCTGAGCAAAGCGCTGCTTTGGTTGCCGGGGAAATCCACCTTGAGCAAGCCGCGGTGCAGCTTGTCCTGCGCAAAGATCAGGCCATACCGCAGCGTCAACTCGGCGCTGGACACATCGGCCAGACCCGGGCAGCTGGCGGCCCATTGGGCGCTGAGGTAGGCGCCATCGGCGTGCTGGCTGGCTTGGACATCGGGCACGCCCAGTGCGCAAATTTGGCCCGATGCACTGAGCTGGATGCCTTGCGCCAGCCAGGTGTTGAGCTCTGCGCTGCGCGCCCGGGTTTCGCCCCAGGTGATCTGGCCATCGCGGTTGCTGTCCAGGTCAAAGATCAGGTCGATGTCACGCAGGTGGATGTCGGCGCGCAGGGCCAGCTGGTTATCGGTGGCACTGAGCGTGAGGTAGCTGTTGCTGCTGGAGTGCGCCATGGCGCTGCCGGCCAGCAACAGGCTGGCCCAAAGCAAGCCCACACCAACGGCCCATTGGCGCAAAGCCTTGACTGCAGGGCGGGGCATCATTTGCGGCCTCCTGTCCAGAGCGGGTGCTGTTTGAGTTGTTCGACAAGCCGCGTCAATGGCGGATCGGTGTAGCCGGTTTGTTCGGCCCACTTGAGCACGGGCTCAGCAGCTCGGGGTTGGTTGACCGCCAGCGCGGCCTGAATGAACAGCACGGCATCGGGGGGTTCTTTTTGCAGCTGCCAGTTGTCAATGGACAGGGCCAGGCCTGCTGCAGGGTCTTGGCCGTAGCCAATGAGGTAGATCAGTTTGGGGCGTTCAATGAGCGACTCTTTGCGAAGCGCTTGTGACTGCAAGCGATCGGCCATCTGCTTGGCCAGCTGGGGTTCGTCCGGGTCTTTCAGGCCCCGGCTGGCCAGCAAGGCTTGCATCAACAACGCATCGGTGATCGTGCTGGTGCCGAGTTTGCCCGCATTGCCCAAGGCGATGGTTTTGGCCTGGCGGTACTTGCCCTGCTGGTTCAGCAATTCGGCCAGCGAAAGCCTGAGCAGGTGGGATGTGGGGTTGGCTTTCAGCTGCTTGTCCCAGACGGCGATGGCTTGATCATTCTGGCCCGCCACGCGGTGTGCCTCTCCCAGATGAAAGCCCAGCCAGTCTTGCGAGGACGGGTCTTTAAAGTAGGCTGCTCGGATTGCGGTGTTCAAGACGCTCAGTGCTGGCTGGGCTTGCCCTGTGCGGTAAAGCAAGACCGCCCGGTAGACATGGGCCTCTTGCGGGTCAAAGAGTCGGGCTATTTCTTCGGTGTCCTGACGGGCTGCAGTCATGTCGGCCAGCAGCAAATGCAGGGCAAATCGCCATGACCAGAACTCGGCACGGCGAGGTTCTTTGGCGATGGCCTGTTGGATGTCTTGCAAGCCTGCATCGAATTCGTGAAACCCTTGCTTGACCAGCCCCCTCAAAAAGTAGCCCTCTGCGGGCAAGTCAGTGGCTTGCCACCAGGGCGTCAATGCCGCCTTGGCCGAGCCGAACCAGCGCAAGTCGCCTTCGGTCAGCCCCAGCGTGAAAACCGCCCGGGCGTAGGCCAAAGAGGCGTCCAGGTCCTTGGGCTGGGCACGCCAGGCTTGGTCGAGGGCGCGCAGCGAGCCGTTGCGGCCGGTTTGTCCGTGGACCGAAGAGGCCGCCACCACATCAGAATCTGCGGGCTTGAAGCGTTCTTGCGCAACAGCTGGCGACACCCATGACATGAGGCATGCGCCCAACAACATGCCCTGGAGTCGAAAAATCACCTTTTGAAAGACATTCTTGGCTTGGCGGGATTTGTCCATGTTTAGCGTGTGCCTTTAAGGCTTGATACGATATTTATGAGTCGGTATGAACTGGCACTTGATTCTGTCTTTTTTTTCAACCCTGTTCCTCAAAGGTGCTTTTATGAAAATCGTGATGACCGCTCTCGTTTCCGCTTTCATGCTGATGTCTGCGCCCTCCTTCGCAGGCAGCCATGGTGGCGGCAAGATGGACGACAAAAAAGTCGACTGCTCCAAAAAAGAAAACGAGAAGAATGCAGCTTGCGTCAAGAAGTGATCCTTTTCTTGTCTGCTCGCTAAAACCCCTTTCGAGGGGTTTTTTTGTGGGCGCTGCGCCCTGCCGGTGGCAAGCGTGACACGGCCCCATGCCATGCTCGGTTACCCTTCCTTCATCCCCACATCGTCAAGGCGCCCCTGATGCATTTCTACGAACCCCGTCTCGGCCACGGCCTGAAGCACGACCCGTTCAACTCGATCGTAGGCCCACGGCCGATCGGCTGGGTGTCCAGCCGCAGCGCCAGTGGCGTGCTTAATTTGGCGCCTTACAGCTTTTTCAGCGCCTTCAATTACGTGCCGCCCGTGATCGGCTTTTCGAGCATCGGGCGCAAGGACTCACTGAACAACATTGAAGCCACAGGCGAGTTTGTCTGGAACCTGGTGACCCGCGATTTGGCCGAGGTGATGAACCAGACCTGCGAGGCGGTGCCCCCTGAAGTCAGCGAATTTGACCTGGCAGGCCTGACGCCCGAGCCTTCGCGCATCGTGGGGGTGCCCCGTGTGGCGCAAAGCCCGGTGAGCTTTGAGTGCCGGTGCACGCAGATCCTGCAACTGCAAGATCTTGATGGGAAAAAAATCGAAACCTGGATGATCTTTGGCGAAGTGGTGGGCATCCACATCGACCCGCGGCTCACGCCCAATGGGGTCTACGACACCGCTCGAGCAGGGCATATCTTGCGAGGGGGCGGTCCAGCCGATTACTTCAGCATCGGGCCGGAGCAGCTTTTTAAAATGTTCCGCCCTGAAAGCGGCGCACGCGATTTACCCAAGTGACGCGCCTGGGCAGGCGCCCCACTCGCCTTTGGCTGCGCCTGCAAACTGCCAAAGCGACCCCAACGCTGCTTGCCACCCGTCACCTGTCACCTGGGCAGCAGCCATCACGGCCGAGACTGATTTAATGCAGTGATTGGCAGCCAAACCGCACAATGCGTCTGAATGCCCCCACCTCTCGAACAGGACAAGCAGATGACCAACCCACTCACCGGACAAGTCGCCTGGATCACCGGGGGCGGCAGCGGCATCGGGCTGGCTGGCGCGATCGAACTGGTCAAAGCCGGCGTCCATGTGGTGATCTCGGGCCGCAACGAAGCCACCAACGCCAGCGCCCTGGCCACCCTGCAAGCATTGGGCAGCGCCGAAGCGGTGTTGCTGGACGTCGCGGACAAACACGCGGTGAAAGCGGTGGCGCAAAACATCACTGCGCAACACGGCCGCATCGACATCCTGGTCACCAGCGCAGGCACCAACGCCACGCAACGCAATTTTGATGTGGTCACCCCGGAGGCCTGGGACGATGTGGTCGCCATCAACCTGTCCGGCTTGTTTTATTGTGTGCACGCGGTTTTACCCACCATGCGCCAGCAGCAAGGCGGCCTGATCATCAACGTTTCGTCCTGGGCAGGCCTGTATGCCTCCAAGCTCACCGGGCCGGCTTACAACGCCACCAAACGCGCCGTCATTGCCCTGAACGAATCCATCAACATGGAAGAATGCACGCACGGCATCCGGGCCACCGCCTTGTTGCCTGGCGAAGTGGCCACCCCCATTTTGGACAAGCGCCCCGTGCCCCCGTCGCAAGCCCAGCGCGAACGCATGGTGCAAGCCGAAGACATGGGACAGGCCATTTTGTTTCTGGCCCAAATGCCTGCGCGCACCTGCATCAACGAATTGATCATCTCGCCCACTTTCAACCGCTTTTACACAGGCGGACTGGAAACACCCAGCCCACGCTGACAGCCCTTCAGGCCCTGGCAGACAGGGCCTGAGCGCGTTGCCATGAGCCAGCTTTTTACCGACAACCCACGACACCGCCGCATCGGCATTGCGCTGGTGACCGTGACCACCCTGATGTTTGCAACGCTCGATGCGTCGGCCAAATGGCTGGTGCTGAGCTTGCCCGTGTTGCAGGTCGTGTGGATGCGATTTTTGACACATTCGCTGTTGTCCATCGCGGTGTTTGCCCCTTCCATTCAAGGCGACCTGGTGCGCTGGCGGCACCCGGGCTTGCAGTTGGTGCGGGGCTTGATGCTGGCCACCATGACGGCCTTGAACTTCTGGGCTTTGCAATACCTGCAGTTGGCCGAAACAGGCGCCATGCAATTTTCTGTGCCCATTTTGATCGCCCTGCTGTCGGCCTGGTGGCTGGGCGAGCGCCTTGATGCCAAGCGGTGGGCGGCCATTGCTGTGGGCTTTGCGGGCGTGCTGGTCATCATTCGCCCCGGCAGCCAGGGTTTTCATCCGGCCATCTTGTTGTCGGCGCTCAACGCGGTTTTGTACGCGCTGTTCAACATGATGACGCGTCACCTGGCCAGCAGCGAAAACCCGGCCACCACGCAGCTGACTTCGGCGGTCGTGGCCACCCTGGTGCTGACACCGTTTGCCCTGTGGCAATGGCAGACGCCCGCCACGCACCTCGAGTGGTTCATCATGGCCCTGGCCGGTTTGTGCGGCGGCATTGGCCACTACTTTGTGGCCGTGGCGCACCGTTATGCCACGGCAGCAGTGCTGGGCCCGTTTTTGTACCAACAGATCATTTACATGTGCTTGTTCGGCTGGCTGGTCTTTGGCCAGATGCCCGACCTGGCTGTGGTGTTGGGGGCTTGCGTGGTGGTGGCCAGTGGCCTGTATCTGTTGTGGCGCGAATTTCAAAGCACCACCAACTGACATGACAAGCGCGTCGGCCCGTCGCCGAGAAATCAAACCAGGCGACTAGGCGTCTTCCCGTGCCTCGATCAGCAGGCGCTGGACCACCGATCCGTGTGTGCCTGCCACAGCGCGAATGCGCATCGCCGGACCGGCCTCGAGCATGGTTCGGCAGTGGTAATCCAGCCCGTCGGTTTGCCCAGGGCAATTGCTTTGGATGCGCCTGCTCCACTGGCGCCGACCATCGACTTCCAGCGTCAGCTCGTGCCAAGCCTCTTCATTGTCGGGCGGCACGCGCACCACCAGGCTGACGTCGATGTCAAAGGTTCGGCGGCGTTGCAATGCGCCCGGAATATGGAGCACGGCCACCGCATCGCCTACCTCGGTGCGCCACAACTCGGGTTTTGCGCGGGCCACCATGCCACTCAGGGCTGCAGCAAGGTCTTGAGTTCGCCGCTGTCGATCAAGCGCTGCAAATCGTCAGCACCGCCGATCAACATGCCCTTGACAAACACCATTGGAAATGTCGGCCAGCCGGTCCACATCTTCAGGGCATTGCGCAAACGCCACTGCGAAAAGTAGCTGCCAAACTCCAGGTAGTCGTGCGCCACGCCGGCTGCCGTCAAAGCCTTGCGGGCTTTGCCCACAAAGGGATTGCCCGACAAACCCACCACCACCACGGTGTGTTGCGCGATGGCGGTTTGCACCTGCTGGATCACCGGCAGGTGGTGCTCGGCAATGCGTTGGCGAATGGCCGGGTGAATGGCCGATTCATCGAGAAGAGGTCGTGTCATGTCAGTCCTTGAATACTCAAAAAAGAAAAGCGCCAGCGGCTTAAGGGTTCAGTGCAGTGGCGCCATCGTGCATGAGTTGCGCGATGTTGGCAGGACCGAGTAACTGGATGGGGTTTTGGCTGGCCAGGTCAATGGCCGATTGGCTGAAGATGCCCAGGCTCATGCAGGTGCACGAAAAGGCTTGCTGGCTTTCGCGGGCTGCCAGCAGTTCGCGCAAGTGCTCTGCACCGACGGTGGCGGCCTTCCAGCGTTTGGCGCTGACCAAGGTGATGCGGCCATTTTTTTCGATCTGGAAATCAGCCGGGCCACTGCTCAGGCGACTCACCTCGAAACCTTGTTGGCGCAAAGCCTCTTCGACCAGGATCGAAAAATCACGCCAGCCCATGCTGCGGGCCTGGTCAGCCAGTTCCTGGATGCGGTCTGGCGAAATGGCGTTTCTTTGCCGCCATGCTGCCATGATGCCGATCACCAAAAACGGGAAAGCACCCAGCATGCCGGCTATTTTGTAGGCGTCGGGCAGCAAGGCACCCGCGACCAGGGCCACGGCCAACATCACCAGAAAGCTCACCCACCAGGGGGCGCGTAACAAAGTCGCAAACAGCGACTTTTCAGACATTTTGAATTTCATGGGCAATCAGGAAAAGGCGTCGGCACGGCGCGTCCAGCCAGGTTAAAAAGCTGCATTCACAACAAGCCGTGAGTTTAGTGCCACAAACGCCCGACAAAACAAGGTGCCCGAAAGCACCTTGTTTTCAGGCTCATGCTTGAGAGGGCTTGTGTGAAGCCCTGCTCACGGTCCATTGGCTCACCAGCACTGGCAGCATCAACGCCAAGCCCAGCAAACTGATTTTCAGGCCCGGGGCAATCAGGCACAGCGCCCCGATGGCACACAGCGCGCGTTCCCAGCGCTTCATCTCCGCCATCAGGTAACCGCTGAGGGCCGCTGCAAGCGCCACGATGCCCAGCACACAGCCAATGAAAGTGACCGCAAAGTCCGCCCAGGTGAAGCCTTTGGCCACCAGCAGCAGTGAAGGTGAAAACACGAACACAAAAGGCACCAGCACTTTGGCCAAGCCCAATCGAAAGGCCATGTTGCCGGTCTTGAACGGGTCACTGCCTGCCATGCCCGCTGCCGCGTAGGCCGCCAGCGCCACGGGCGGCGTGATATCGGCCAGTACGCCGTAATAGAACACGAAGAAATGGGCCACCAAAGGCTCCACACCCAGTTGCACCAAGGTCGGTGCGGCCACCGTGACCATGATGATGTAGTTGGCCGTGGTCGGAATGCCGCAGCCCATCAGGATGCAGACAATGCCGGTCATGAACAAAGCGGCCAGCAGCGTCAAGGACTTGGCATCGGCCATGAACGCAGGCAACCAGTCCATCATGAAAGCGGCGATGATTTGTGCCCAGCCCGTGATGATGAAGCTGATTTTGAAACCCACCCCTGTGAGGGTGACCACACCAATCACAATGCCCACTGTGGCGGCGGCTGCACCGACTGCCAGCGCGTATTTGGCCCCGGTCTCAAAGGCTTCGAGCAGCACGGCGTTGTCGATGCGCCCCATCATGCCCAGCCACTTTTGCCCGGCCCAGACCAGGGCTATACCCACCGCCAAAAAGCCCAGCTTGATGGTCTCGCCCTCACTGCCCCAATCGACAAACGCAATCAGCGCCAGCAGTACATGCAGCACCACCAGCAAGACCCAGTTGGCGCTGCGGTTGCCCCGCACCGAGGTGCTCAGACCCACGATCATGCAAGACGTGATGCCTGTGAACGCGGCCAGATAAGGCGTACGGCCAGACACCAAAATTGTGATCAGCAAGACCAAGGGAATCAAGGTGGGCCAGCGCTGTTGAAATGACTCACGCAGCTTGGGCATTTCTTCTTCGGTCAGGCCACGCAAGCCGTAGCGCTTGGCCTCGAAGTGAACCTGCATGAAGACCCCAAAGAAATGCATGAACGCGGGCACGATGGCGGCCGCAATGATGGTCTGGTAAGACACATTCAAAAACTCGACCATCAAAAAGGCTGCTGCGCCCAACACGGGTGGCGTGATCTGACCACCAGTCGATGACGCGGCCTCGACCGCGCCCGCAAACTCGCGGCGGTAGCCGACACGGATCATGGCGGGAATAGTGAGCGAGCCCACCGTGACCGCATTGGCCACCGACGATCCGCTGAGCGTGCCGAACATGGCCGAGCCAAAAACGCTGACCTTGGCTGGACCCCCGGCGTAACGCCCGGCCACCGTGGAGGCAATGTCGAGGAACAACTGGCCCAAACCAATGCGCGTGGCCAATACGCCAAACAGCACGAAGTGAAACACGTAGGTGGCCACCACGCCAACCGCCACACCGTAGATGCCCTGACTGGTCAGGTACTGGTGGTTGATCATCTGGCTCCAGCTGGCGCCCGCGTGTTTGAGCAAGCCTGGAAAGTAAGGCCCCGCCAGCGCGTAGGCCGTGAACCCCAGCGCAATCAAGGGCAAGGGCCAGCCCATGGAGCGGCGCGTGGCCTCCAGCAAAGTGATGAAGAGGACCGAGCCCATGACCACATCGATCGTGTCCGGGTTGCCCACCCTGAAGGCCAGATCGTCAAACACATACGGGATGTACATGACGCTGGCGGCGCAAGCCAGGCCCAAAAGCCAGTCCACCAGCGGCACACCGCCAATGCTGAAACGGCTTTTTGAAACAGTGCTGTCTGCATCGGACTTGAAAGCGGCAAACACCAGAAAAATCAGCCCCAGCACAAAGGCCAGGTGAACACCGCGGTGTGTGGTCTCTCGCAAAAGACCAAAGCCAGCCGTGTAGTAATGGAATCCCGAGAGGGTGATCAGCAACCATTTCACGATCACTGTTGCGGGTGGCAACGTGGGCCTGAAACGCATTTCGGGATCAAACTTTTCTTCGAGTTCCTGCAAATCGCGCATGTCGCGCTCGCGGGCTTCGGTCATACCAGTCCTTCAAAACACAGGGCGCAATAGCGCCCTGTTGAAAATCCGAGGCGCAATAGCGCCTTGTTGAAAATCCAAGGCGCCCAGCGCCTTTCACAATGGCACGGGATGCAGCAGCACCCCGTGCCAAAAAATCACTTCAGCAAACCGGCTTCTTTGTAGAACTTCTCGGCACCTGGGTGGAATGGAATGCCAACGCCCTTGACCGCATTTTCCTTGGTGATGAACTTGCCCTTGGCATGCCCTGCAGCCAGTGTGTCCTGAGCGGCTTTGCCATAAAGCGCTTTGGTGATCTGGTACACAGTTTCGGTATCGGCCTTGGCACTGGTCACCCATTGGGCGCCCATGGCCATGGTCTGCACAGCGGGCACATCTTTGTAGGTGCCTGCGGCAATCGTGTCGACCGCCAGATAAGGATTGGTCTTGCGCAAAGCCTCGGCCTGCGGACCTGCCAAGGACACCAACTCGATGCCCGCGCCACTCGAAGCCAGCTCGGCAATCGCCCCAGCAGGCGCACCGCCCACAAAGAAGAAGGCATCGAGTGCCCCGTCCTTGAGCTTGTCACCGGCCTGGTTCGGCTTGATGTACTCGGGCTTGATGTCGCTTTCTTTCACGCCATAAGCAGCCAGCACGATTCGGGCATTGACCAAGGTTCCAGAGCCTGGCTCGTCCAGCGCCACGCGCTTGCCCTTGAGGTCAGCCACCGACTTGATGCCCGAGCCTTTTTTGACCACCAGGTGAATGCTCTCGGGGTACAGGTTGGCGATCATGCGCAGGTCGGACACCTTGGGCTTGCCTTCGTAAACGCCGGTGCCGGTATAGGCCCACGTGGCCACATCGGATTGCGAAAAGCCCGACTCCATCGCACCACCTGCCACACCGTTCACGTTGGCCACAGAGCCGTTGGTTGCCTGTGCCGTCGCCACGATCTTGCCGGGCTGGCTGACCGCGTTGGCGATCATGCCGCCCACGGGGTAGTAAGTGCCAGCGGTACCGCCGGTGCCGATGCGGAAAAATTGCTGCGCTTGCACAGGCGCCGCCATGGCAGCGGCCAAACCCAAGACCCAAAACAGATTGCGACGCTTCATGTGATGCCTCATTAAAAAGTTGAAAAACCAGACCCTGGTGTTTAGCACAATTTGCGCCCGTTAGCCCCATAAATCAGCACCGCATCAGGGTAGACTCTCATATCGATGCCCCTAGGGCCACGGGTGAGTCCACCCCGGCAACAGGGGCATTTCACTGCACAAAAGGAAGCCAATGCATGTGTGCGTACTGGGTGCTGGCATCATCGGCCTGACCACCGCCTACGAGCTGACACAACGCGGTCACAGGGTCACCGTGATTGACCGTGCAACGCCCGCGTCAGGCGCCAGCGGCGGCAATGGTGCCCAGTTGAGCTATGCCTATGTGCAACCTTTGGCCGATCCTGGCATTTGGGCCCAATTGCCCAAACTGCTGCTGTCGCCGTCTTCGGCACTCAAGATCAGGCCCCAGTGGGACCCCCGTCAATGGGCTTGGGTGTGGCAGTTCCTGCAGGCCTGCAGCACGCAACAATCGCAAACAACCACCTCGCAATTGCTGGCCCTGGCCGCTCAAAGCCGGCAGGTGTTTGACGCGATGCGCGAACGTGAAAACATGCACTGTGACTTTTCTGAATCGGGCAAGCTGGTGCTCTTTCGCTCAGAGGCTTCGTTTGCTGCTGCGCGGCAG
This sequence comes from uncultured Burkholderiales bacterium, assembly GCA_903935585.1. GTDB lineage: Bacteria > Pseudomonadota > Gammaproteobacteria > Burkholderiales > Burkholderiaceae_C > Limnohabitans_A. The sequence continues at coordinate 78,088 of CAIZSE010000084.1, forward strand.
CAAATGGCACTGCAAAAGCAATTGGGGGGAGCCGCCCAGAGGGCTGTGAGCGCGCCTGAAGCTTGTGCCATCGAATCCGCTTTGGTGCACCAACAGGAAGCCTTTGCGGGCGCGATTTATACCGAAAGCGAATGCGCCGCAGATTGCAAGCAAGTCTGCGATGCCTTGGCGCAGATTCTGAACGCACGCGGCGCTGCCTTGTTGATGGGGCAGGCATTCAAGGGCTGGGTCACTTCAGGCGACAAGCTCACGGCGGTCCGTCTGGCCAACGGTGAAGAGGTGGCAGCCGATGCCTTTGTGCTGTGCACAGGCCATGCGGCACCCGCAATGGCAGCCGCTGTGGGTGTGCGCTTGCCGGTTTATCCGCTCAAGGGTTACAGCATCACGGTCGCCACGGATGGCACCGGTGCCGCGCCCAAAGTCAGCATCACCGACAGCGCACGCAAGATTGTCTTTGCACGGCTGGGGCAGCGGCTTCGTGCGGCCGGCATGGTGGAGCTGGTCGGACACGATGACCGCGTGCAATCACGCCAGATTCAGACTTTGCAGCAAGCCACCCAAGCCCTTTTTCCGGATTGCTCACGCTACACCGACATCCAGCCCTGGGCGGGCATGCGCCCTGCCACGCCAACGGGCTTGCCTCTCATCGGTCGCCAGGCCAAAGGGCCCCACAACCTCTACATCAA
>CAIZSE010000085.1 GCA_903935585.1 uncultured Burkholderiales bacterium
GCCTACATGGCCAAGGCCACCGTGTTCATGGGTGTGCCCACGCTGTATGTGCGCATGCTGGCTGAGCCTTCCTTGACCAAGGCTGCCACTCAGCACATGCGCCTGTTCATCGCAGGCTCTGCGCCTTTGTTGATTGAAACTTTCACCGAATGGCAACAACGCACCGGGCACACAATATTGGAGCGTTATGGCATGAGCGAAACAGCCATGCTGACCTCCAACCCCTACGCCGCAGACAAGCGATATGCCAACCAATCCGAAAGGCGGGGAGGCACTGTGGGTTTTCCATTGCCAGGCGTCTCGCTGCAAGTGCTTGGCGAGGATGGGCGCAAGCTGCCTGTGGGCGAGATCGGTGGCATTCAGGTCCAAGGGCCCAATGTTTTCAAGGGCTACTGGCGCATGCCCGAAAAAACGGCCGAAGAGTTCACCGCGGATGGTTATTTCAAGACGGGCGACGTGGGCAAGGTTGACGAACGTGGCTACGTGACCATCGTGGGGCGCAGCAAAGACCTCATCATCAGCGGAGGCTACAACGTGTACCCCGCAGAGATTGAAGGCTACATCAACGAGATGAAGGGCGTGGCCGAAAGCGCGGTGGTGGGCGTGCAGCACCCTGACTTTGGTGAGGTCGGCGTAGCTGTGGTCATTGCCAAGCCAGGGACAGCCCTCAAGCCTGAAGCGATCTTGGCCGAGCTGAAGGCAAATCTGGCGAACTTCAAGATCCCCAAGCGTTGCTTTGTCGTGGCCGAGTTGCCGCGCAACACCATGGGCAAGGTGCAAAAAAACCTGCTCCGCGAGCAATACAAGGGGCTGTTTTAGATCTGAGCACCCCGCCAAGGCGCGCAGATCGTCGAGTCAGCGCAATACCAGGACGGGAACCTGCGAATGCGTCAATACTTGCTGGGTTTCGCTGCCCAAGAGCAAGCGTTTGATGCCTTTGCGACCATGCGAGGCCATGACAATCAGGTCGGCCTTCTGTTTTTTTGCGGCTGCAATGATGGCGTCCGAGATCACATCTGATTTCACTGTCATCGCCTTGGTCACGACACCTTTGGCCTTGGCAGCCTTTTCAATGGCACTCAGTTGCACCATGGCCGATTCATTCCATTGCTTTTCAACGCGCGAGATCTCTTCGGCCGACAAGGGAATGCTGCCTTCAAAATAGGCTTGAGGGTAGCGCGGCACCACCTTGAGAGCGACCAATTCAGCTCCGCAAGTCGCAGCAAGCGCGATGGCACTCGTCACCGCTTTTTTGGACAAAGTGGAACCGTCGGTGGCCACGAGAATGCGTTGGTACATGGAGAACTCCTGATGGATATGAAGGGTTTCAGCATAGAAGAGGGCAGGTCTTCGGCAATTGATGCACGTCAAGCTTTCTTCGTGTCATCTGACGTATCTTCTGAACATGACACAAGTCAACGTTTTGCCATCACGACCTGAATTTCCGAAAGCCGATGGAGAGGGCCCTATTTTTTTGCTGCCGCAAGACGTGGAGCGCCTGAAGCTGATGGATACGCCCGAGGAGTGGGCTGCGTTCAGCTTGCCCGATCCCACCGAGAGCGGCTGCTTGCGTTCGAGTGTGGTGTTTGAAGGCATCCATTGCGCCGCCTGCGCCATCTCCCTTGAAGACGCATTGCGGGCTGTACCGGGCGTTCGCGAAGTGCAGATCAGCTCAGCCAGTCATCGGGGGCAGGTGGTCTGGTCGCCGCAGCAAACGCGGCCCTCTGAATGGATGCAGTCGGTCGAGCGCATTGGCTACAAGGCAGTGCCCGCCAACGATGCGCATGCCCACGAACGACGCCGACAGGAGGCGCGCCGGATGGTCTGGCGTTTGTCCGTGGCGGCCATGTGCATGATGCAGGTGATGATGTACGCCACGCCGGCTTATCTCTCGGCGCCAGGCGAGATCTCCGCTGAAGCCACGCATTTGCTGCGCTGGGCATCCTGGGTGTTGTCCTTGCCTGTGATGTTTTTTTCTTGCGCCCCATTCTTGGGCAATGCATGGCGTGATTTGCGTGAGCGTCAGATCAGCATGGACTTGCCCGTGGCTCTGGGCATGGTGGTGACTTTCGCAGTCAGCAGCCTGGCAACTTTTGAGCCGGAGGGGCCTTTTGGCAAAGAGGTCTATTTCGACTCACTCACCATGTTCGTTTTCTTTTTGCTCATGGGGCGATGGCTGGAGTTGCGAATGCGCGACCGCACGGCAGGTGCACTGGAAGCTGTACTCAATCGCTTGCCCGACAGCGTGCGCAAGCGCAATGCCGACGGCACATGGGCCCTCGTGTCCATTCGGCGACTGGCCGTGGGCGATGTGATCGAGGTTTTGCCAGGCGAAGCCTTTGCGGGGGATGGTCTGGTGCTTGCAGGGCAAACCCAGGTGGATGAGGCATTGCTCACCGGCGAGTCGCTGCCCCTGGTTCGCCGAGTGGGTGACCGGGTCATCGCGGGCAGTTACAACCTGAGCGGCACCCTGGAAGTACGCATTGAACAGTTAGGGGCGGCCACCCGTTATGCCCAAATTGTGGCTTTGATGGAAAGCGCCTCGGTGTCCAAGCCTGCCATGGCCTTGCTGGTGGACCGTTGGGCCAAGCCCTTTTTGCTTGCCGTTTTGCTGGCATCTTTGGCTGCCGTCATTTACGGCTGGCGCACCGATCCAGCCCATGCCTTGATGGTGGGTGTGGCTGTTCTGATCGTGACATGTCCATGCGCCTTGTCCTTGGCCACACCCGCTGCGATGCTGGCCACTGCGGGTGCATTGGCACGCAGTGGCGTGCTGGTGCGTCGACTGGAAGCCTTGCAAAACCTGGCGAGCATCGACACCGTTATTTTTGACAAAACAGGCACCTTGACACGGGACGCCTTTGAGGTGGTTCATGTCCATACCCGTGTGGGCGTGGAGGCTGACAACGCCCTGGCGTGGGCCTCTGGCTTGGCGCGTCAGTCTTTGCACCCGGTGTCCAGAGCCTTGTGGTCGCAGGCGCGGCGTCAGGCCGAAGCGGCGGGTCGCTTGACTGACCTGGACGCCTTGTTGGCGCAGGGCGTTTCTGAACAGGCCGGGCAGGGCGTTCGTGGTGTTTTGCAGGCGCCCGGTCAAGCTGCGATGAACTTGCGACTGGGCTCCGCTGTTTATTGTGAATCGCCGATACCCGGTGGACCCCATTTACAAGTCAGCCTTGCCGACGACCAAGGTTGGATGGCCACGTTTGAACTGGCTGAAGAGGTTCGCCCCGAGGCATTGGCTGTTGTCAACGCACTGAAAAACATGGGTTTATCCCTGAAAATTTTGTCAGGTGATGGCCAAAGTGCTGTGAACAAGGTGGCCCAATTCGTTGGAATTTCCGACGCCAGGGGCCACTGCCAGCCGCAAGATAAATTGCAAGCCCTGAAAAAATACCAGGCGCAAGGCCACCGCGTGGCCATGGTGGGCGACGGCTTGAACGATGGCCCTGTGCTGGCCGGGGCTGATGTGTCTTTCGCTCTGGGTCAGGCCTTGCCCCTGGCGCAGTCAAAAGCCGACTTTGTGTTGATGGGCGGGCAGTTGGGGGTACTGGTGAGCACCGTGTTGCGAAGCCGTCAGACCTTGCGAATTGTCAAACAGAACCTGGTCTGGGCTGCTGTTTACAACGCTGCTTGTGTGCCCTTGGCATTGATGGGCTGGTTGCCCGCTTGGGCTGCCGGTCTGGGCATGGCACTCAGTTCACTGCTGGTGGTGCTCAATGCCATGCGCTTGGCGCAAGACGACATCGCTGTTTTGAAATAAACCCCCAACACTGACGTCCAAACTCAGCAATTCGACATCTGGAGCACGCCATGGACATTCTTTATTTATTGATCCCTTTGTCGGTGGCTTTGGTGTTTTTCATCCTGGCGGGGCTCTGGTGGGCCATTCACCGGGGGCAATTTGAGGACATTGAGGCAGAAGGCGAGCGAATTTTGCGTAACGATTGATTTTGATCAATTTGCCTTGTTGTATATCCAGTCAAACTCCACAGCAGTTTCAAAAAAAGAAGAGGTGAAAATGAAATTTGCCAATATGCAGGCGACCTCGTACAACGATACGGTTGTACGGCAGTTCGCCATCATGACGGTGGTTTGGGGTGTGGTGGGCATGCTGGTTGGCGTGATCATCGCGGCCCAACTTGCGTGGCCCGAGTTGAACCTGGGCATTCCATGGCTCAGTTATGGCCGTTTGCGACCACTGCACACCAATGCGGTAATTTTTGCATTTGGTGGTTGCGGTTTGTTCGCTTCAGCTTATTACGTGGTGCAGCGCACCTGCAACGTCCGTTTGTTCAACGACAAACTGGCCGCTTTCACCTTTTGGGGCTGGCAGCTTGTTATCTTGCTGGCAGCCATCACCTTGCCTTTGGGTTACACCAGCGGCAAGGAGTACGCAGAGCTGGAGTGGCCAATCGATATCCTGATCACCTTGGTGTGGGTCTCGTTTGCCATTGTTTTCTTTGGCACGATCGGTACACGCAAGGTTCGTCACATTTATGTGGCCAATTGGTTCTTTGGTGCTTTCATCATTGCCGTGGCCCTGTTGCACCTGGTCAACAGCGCGGCATTGCCCGTGGGCATGATGAAGTCTTACTCGGCTTACGCCGGTGTGCAAGACGCCATGGTTCAGTGGTGGTACGGCCACAACGCCGTCGGCTTCTTTCTGACCGCAGGCTTTCTGGGCATGATGTATTACTTCATTCCCAAGCAGGCTGAGCGCCCCGTGTATTCGTATCGCCTGTCGATCGTGCACTTCTGGGCACTGATCTTCACTTACATGTGGGCGGGTCCTCACCACCTGCACTACACCGCCTTGCCAGACTGGACACAGTCGATCGGCATGGTCTTTTCGTTGATCCTTTTGGCCCCCAGCTGGGGCGGCATGATCAACGGCATCATGACCCTCTCAGGCGCATGGCACAAACTGCGAGACGATCCGATCTTGCGTTTCCTGATCGTTTCCCTGTCTTTCTACGGCATGTCGACCTTCGAAGGTCCGATGATGTCCATCAAGACCGTCAACGCCTTGTCCCATTACACCGATTGGACCGTGGGCCACGTGCACTCCGGCGCCTTGGGCTGGGTGGGTCTGGTGACCATGGGCTCGATGTACTACCTGATTCCCCGCTTGTTCGGCCAGAAAAAGATGTACAGCGTCAAAGCCATTGAACTGCACTTCTGGACCGCCACCATCGGCATCGTGATTTACATCGCGGCGATGTGGATTGCCGGTGTGATGCAAGGCCTCATGTGGCGCGCTGTCAACGCGGATGGCACCTTGACTTACACATTTGTCGAGTCGGTGAAAGCCACCTTCCCGTTCTATGTGTTGCGTCTGGTTGGCGGTTTGTTGTACCTGGGCGGCATGTGCGTGATGTTGTGGAACGTGTTCAAGACAGCGACTCAGGGTCGCTCCGTCGAGGTTCAGATTCCCATGCTGGCAGCCCACGCCTGAGGAGAAATAGAAAATGTCTCAAAATCCAAAATCGGGCGGTCTCTCCCATGAAAAAATCGAGACCAACAACTTCCTGATGATCGTGCTGATCCTGGTTGTGTTGCTGGTTGGCGGCATGGTCGAGATCGTGCCCTTGTTCTTCCAAAAGTCCACCACCCAACCACTGGAAGGCCTCAAGCCTTACAACGCGCTGCAAGTGGCCGGGCGCGATGTTTATGTGCGCGAAGGTTGCTACAACTGTCACTCGCAGATGATCCGCCCCTTCCGAGCCGAAACATTGCGTTACGGCGCGTACTCGGTAGCGGGTGAGTTTGTGTACGACCACCCCTTCCAGTGGGGCTCCAAACGCACCGGTCCAGATTTGGCGCGTGTGGGCGGTCGTTACAGCGATGAATGGCACCGCATCCACCTGAATAACCCGCGTGACCTGGTGCCGGAATCCAACATGCCCGCCTATTCCTGGCTCGAAAAAACCCCTGTGGACGCCGCCAACTTGCCGACGCACATGAAAGGCTTACGCACTTTGGGCGCGCCCTACAGCGATGAAGAAATTGCCAAAGCCTCAGAAGACGTCAAGGGCAAGACCGAAATGGACGCAGTGATTGCCTACTTGCAAGGCATGGGCATTCATCGCAAATAAACGGAGCAGAACATGGACATCAATACCTTGCGCTCTATCGTGACTGTCGTGACCTTTGCCATTTTCCTGGCCATCGTGTGGTGGGCTTTGTCTCGCCGCAACCGTGCCGACTTTGACGAAGCCGCACAGCTGCCTTTTCGGCAGGATGACTGAATTGTCCTCAGCACATAAAAAATCAAAGGAATAAAAATGAGTGACTTCATCAGCAATTTCTGGCACTTGTATGTGGCCGGCATCACGCTGGTCAGCATCATCGCATGTCTGATCCTGCTCTGGTTTAGCGGAAAAGCAAAGGCCATGACCGCCAATGACAACACCACTGGCCACGTATGGGACGGCGACCTGCGCGAGATGAACAACCCCTTGCCACGTTGGTGGGTGGGTCTGTTTGTCATCACCATCGTGTTTGCGCTGGTTTATCTGGCCATGTACCCGGGCGTTGGCAATCTTCCTGGAAAGTTTGGCTGGACGTCCGCTGGTCAATACGATGCAGAGGTGGCCAAGGCCAATGCCGAAGTGGCCCCTTTGTATGCCAAGTTCTCGGGTATGTCGCCTGAAGATGTGTCCAAAGACCCTCAGGCACAAGCCATCGGTAATCGGTTGTTCATGAACAATTGTGCCCAGTGCCATGGTTCAGACGCCCGCGGCAGCAAAGGCTTCCCGAATCTGGCGGACGCTGATTGGCTTTACGGTGGCACCCCCGAGATCATCAAGGCCACACTGGTCCAGGGTCGCAACGGCAACATGCCCGCGTTGGGCGCTGCGGTAGGCTCGCCCGAAGACATTCGCAACGTGGCTCACTATGTGCTCAGCCTGTCGGGCAGTCCCCACGACTCTTTGCGTGCTTCTTTGGGCAAACCCAAGTTCGGTGTCTGCGCGGCTTGCCATGGCATTGACGGCAAAGGCAACCACGCTCTGGGCGCCCCCAACCTGACCGACGACATCTGGCTGCATGGCTGGGGAGAGAACGCCATCGTGAACATGATCAACAACGGCAAGGTCAACCAAATGCCGGCCCAGGCAGACAAATTAACCGAAGGCCAAATCCATGTGCTGGCGTCTTATGTTTGGGCCTTGTCGAACAAGGCAGTGCCCACCGGCAAATAAGGCGACAGGTCAACAGAGTCACTGAGTCTGGACGCCCTTGCTGGGCGTCCAGTGCATTGAAAGCAAATCATTTTGGACCCCCAGGAAAAAACGCCTCGTAAGATCGTGCCCATCGTCCCTGTGGTCGGTGCGCCCGGTGTTGCGGATGAGGTGCAGATGAGGTCGCTTTACGAGGCGACCCAAAAAATTTACCCTCGCAGCGTGCATGGCATTTTTGCCAAATGGCGCTGGATCATGGTGGTCATCACGCAACTGGTTTTTTACGGCTTGCCTTGGCTTGAATGGGGCCAACGCCAGGCCGTTCTTTTTGACTTGGGCGCTCGGCGCTTTTATATTTTTGGTTTGGTCCTGTACCCGCAGGACTTCATTTACCTGACCGCGATCCTGGTGATCTCGGCATTTTCACTTTTCCTGTTCACGGCCGTTGCCGGTCGCTTGTGGTGCGGGTATGCCTGTCCACAAACGGTTTACAGCGAAATTTTCATGTGGGTTGAGCGCAAAATCGAGGGCGATCGCACAGCCCGTATCAAGCTCGACGACGCCAACATGTCGACCGAAAAGCTGTTCAAGAAGTGGTACAAGCACATCGTTTGGCTGACCATTTCCATGTGGACGGGCTTCACCTTTGTGGGCTATTTCACGCCCATCCATGATTTGGGCATGTCGTTCTTTCTGGGCAACATGAGCTCATGGGAAGTGTTTTGGGTGTTCTTTTACGCCTTTGCCACCTACGGCAACGCCGGCTTCATGCGCGAGCAAGTTTGCAAATACATGTGCCCCTATGCGCGATTTCAAAGCGCCATGTTCGACAAGGACACCTTGATCGTCACCTACGATGCAGAGCGTGGTGAACCCCGCGGTGCGCGATCCAAAAAATCCGATCCGGCCGCGCTCGGGCTAGGCGCCTGCGTGGACTGCAGTCTGTGCGTTCAGGTGTGTCCAACCGGCATCGACATTCGCCAAGGCTTGCAATACGAATGCATTGGTTGCGGTGCCTGTGCCGATGTGTGCGATACCGTGATGGACAAAGTGGGTTATCCGCGTGGCCTGGTCAAATATTCGACCGAAAATGCCATGAAGAATCACTGGACGTCAGAACAAACCATGCGCCATGTGTTTCGGCCGCGGGTGCTGCTGTACATTGTTATTTTGCTGGTGGTGGTCGCAGCCCTGCTGACCAGTCTCGGTTTGCGCGAACCGTTCAAGGTCGATGTGGAGCGAGACCGTGCGTCCCTTGCCCGAATCGTGAGCGGCGGCAATATCGAAAATGTTTACAGGCTGCAAATCATGAATGCTGCCGAAAGACCGCTTGATTTCCGATTGAACGTTCAAGGGCTGCCTAATTTGTCTCTTGTCACAGCGCCCGACGTGCGGGTTGCATCGACTGAATCGCTGTGGGTTGTGGTGCGTTTGCAGTTGCCTTACGATTCGGCACCTGCCGGTTCACACCCGATTGTGTTCACGATTAATTCGGTGAATGAGGGTGGACAGGTGCTGTCAGAGCTTCAGGAAAAATCGGTCTTTCTGGTGCCTCGTTGATACTTTTACAAAGGCTTTTGCATGTCAAATTCAACCGATTCAAAATCAACAATCCAGCCCTGGTGGTCATACGGTCATGTCTGGCTCGTGATCTCGGGTCCGCTGATCGTGGTGGTGGCTTCTTTCATCACGTTTTACCTGGCCGCTAATGGGCAAGACCCGGTGTTGACCCAGTCCAACGTCGAAGCCGACCTGAAAACTCTCGATGCCCGTACAACGTTGGCGCCCGCCATGCAGGCCAGAAACCATGCAGCAACGGGCACGTTGCCATCACCCGATTCCAATAAAAAACCTTGAGTGGTTTCGAGGAGACCAACATGTTGGCAAAAAGAATGATGTGGATCGCATGGCCTGCTTTTTTGGTGGCAGGTTTGCTGGAGATGCTGGTCTTCGGATTGGTCGATCCGCAGGACTTGCAGTGGTTTGGCCACCCATTGGCAATGTCTCGCCAAGGCGTTTACACGCTGGCTTTTTTTGCTTTTTGGATTTTGACCATGCTGTCCAGTGGGCTGACAGCGCTGTTATCGATGTCACCCTTTGAGGTCAACCGTTGCCCTGTGCCCATTGACGAAAGGCCCATCGACTGTGCGCGCCAAGGAGATGGTCGCTGCTGAACTGAAACGCACAGATTCGCGCATGCCATTGGGTGAACGCAGTGGCAAATGTCTGGGCTTCAATGGCAGTGGTTGTGGTTAGTCACCAAGCGCTGCAGGGCTTCGGTGTCCAGAATCCGAACATGTCTTTGCTTGACCTCGACGGTACCGTCTTCGACAAATTTGGAGAACGTCCGGCTGACGGTTTCCAGTTTCAGGCCCAGGTAGCTGCCAATTTCTTCGCGGGTCATGCGCAGGATCAGTTCTGACTGAGAAAAGCCACGAGCGTGCAGACGTTGCACCAGATTCAGCAAAAAGGCCGCCAGTCTTTCTTCTGCCCGCATGCTCCCCAGCAGCAGCATGACCCCGTGCTCTCGCACGATCTCGCGGCTCATGATCTTGTGCACGTGGTGCTGCAACGCTGTCACTTCACGCGAAATTTCTTCAATGCGGTCAAAAGGCATCACGCAGACCTCGGCGTCCTCGAGCGCCACGGCATCACAGCTGTGCTGGTCGTTCACGATACCGTCCAAGCCAATGATCTCGCCCGCCATCTGGAAACCCGTCACTTGATCGCGCCCATCTTCAGTGGCCAGACAGGTTTTGAAAAAGCCGGTACGTATGGCGTAAAGCGAGGAGAATTTTTCCCCGTTCGTGAACAAGGTTGTTCCTCGCTTGATTTTGCGTCGCACAGCGACCAAATCATCGAGGCGGTTCAGGTCCTGTTCGGTCAGGCCCATGGGCATGCACAACTCGCGCAGGTTGCAATTGGAGCAGGCGACTTTGATGGCTTGGGGATTCATGGTTTATCTCATGGATGGGTAATGGATTTGCCTTGGATCAAGTCTTGAGCTTAAACCGAAAAAATGCCATAAGTTGGGGGTATACCCTTTCGATGTGGCAAATCACCAAAAATAAGTATTCCCTTTGACTTGGGTCAACACGCAGGCAAAAGCAAAATGTCATAGTGAATACATTGCTTGTACACATCTGAATCAAGGGGCAGCCACATGTCCGACATCACACCTGAATTGTTGACACGCTTCGATGTGCCGGGCCCACGGTACACCTCTTACCCAACAGCAGACCGATTTGTTGACGCTTTCGGTGCGGCTGACTACGCGCAGGCCCTTGATCAGCGTCAGTCGGGCAGGGTGGGCAAACAATTGCCGCTGTCCTTGTATGTGCACATCCCGTTTTGTGAGTCGCTCTGCTACTACTGCGCCTGCAACAAAATCATCACCAAACACAAAGAGCGATCGGCCGATTACTTGCGCTACCTGAGCAAGGAAGTGGCACTGCACATCCGGCATCTGGGCCCAGGCCAAACAGTCAGCCAGCTGCATTTAGGCGGTGGCACGCCGACCTTCATGAGCGATGACGAACTGCGCCAACTGATGACGATGTTGCGCCAAAACTTTGATTTTGTGCCCGGTGGTGAATATTCGGTGGAGGTAGACCCCCGCACCGTGGACGAAAACCGGCTGGCCATGCTGGCTGAGTTGGGTTTCAACCGTTTGAGTTTTGGCGTGCAGGACTTCGACCCGGCTGTTCAAAAGGCGGTTCATCGCATCCAGCCTGCCGAGCAGGTCTTTCAATTGGTCGAGGCGGCGCGTCGCCTGGGTTTTGAGTCGGTCAACCTGGATTTGATTTACGGCTTGCCCTTGCAAACACCTGAATCCTTTGACCGTACTTTGTCTCAGGTCAACAGCTTGCGACCTGACCGAATAGCTTTGTATGCCTACGCGCATCTGCCTGAACGTTTCAAGCCACAGCGCCGTATTCATGCCGAAGATCTGCCTTCCGGCAGTGACAAGGTGGTCATGCTGTCGCGCTCGCTGGACAGCTTGACCGCTGCTGGCTACGTCTACATTGGCATGGACCACTTCGCCTTGCCCGAAGACACATTGGCGGTGGCTAAAAGACAAGGGCGCTTGCACCGAAATTTTCAGGGCTACAGCACCCAAGCCGATTGCGACCTCATCGCTTTGGGGGTTTCCTCGATTGGCCGCATCGGGACCACTTACAGCCAGAATGCCAAAACCATGGAAGAGTACGTCGATCTGCTCGACCAAGGGCGCCTTCCTGTTGTGAGGGGCTTGGCGCTGACGCGCGACGACCTGATGCGTCGCTCGGTCATCATGGCCTTGATGTGTCAGGGGCACTTGCAGTACGAGGCCATCAACCTGGCCTGGTTGATTGATTTCAAGACTTATTTTCACAAAGAAATGAGCCTACTTGAGGAACTGCAGGCGCAAGGCTTGGTGCAGTTGAATGATGCCAGCATCCAGGTCACGCCGATGGGCTGGTTTTTTGTGCGTGGCGTGGCCATGGTTTTTGACCGTTATCTCCAGAGTGACCGCAGTCGAAGCCGGTATTCGAAAATCATTTGATTTGTGTGGGGCCATCCTTCGGGTGGCATGAGAGACAATTCGAAGCACGACCAACAAGCGGACACGCCATGCAAAGTTCTTTGGCCATCACGGCCTTGATGATGGGGGTGCTGGGCGGGCCCCACTGTGTTGCCATGTGCGGCGCTGCCTGTGCGGGTCTTGGCCAGGCTGCAGGTGAACGCCGGGGCCAGGCCTTGCTGGCTTTTCAGCTAGGACGCGTGGCTGGGTATTCTCTGCTGGGCGCTTTGGCGGCAGCCAGTGTGCAGGGCCTCGGTTGGTTGACGACTCAGTCGGTCGCCATTCGCCCTGCTTGGACACTGCTGCACCTGGCTGCCCTGGCCCTGGGATTTTTGCTGATGCTGCAGGCCAGGCAGCCGATTTGGCTCGACGTTGCTGCGCGAAGATTGTGGACCCGTGTGCGCGACTTCAACAACCGCTGGGGCAGGGCAGCACCCTGGGTGGTCGGCGGGCTCTGGGCCTTGATGCCCTGTGGCTTGCTTTACTCGGCCTTGATGGTGGCCGCCTTGACCAGCCAACCGATTGAAGGCGCTGCCACCATGGCCCTGTTCGCCTTAGGCAGCAGCATCAGCTTGTGGGCTGGACCGTGGGTGTTTTTACGCATGCAGTCTTTGGGCGATGGTGCATGGGGCATGCGGGTGGCAGGTTTTGCTTTGGCGGCCGTGTCGGCCTGGGCGTTGTGGATGGGCCTGGTACATGACCAAGCGCCGTGGTGCATTACCCCCGTTTGAGGCAATCGATCAATCGGCGTGGCCAGTCTTCAAGCTGACAAGCCCTTGTAAAGCATGTAAGCGGCCAGCAAATAAAGCACGCTGGCAAACACGCGCTTGAGTTGTTTGACGGGCAGTTTGTGAGCAGTGGCCGCGCCCAGGGGGGCCATCAACACGCTGCAAACTGCAATAACAACCAAGGCTGGCAGCCACAGGTAGCCAAAACTGTGCTCGGGCAGGTTTTGCACGCCCTGGCCACTGACCACATAGCCCGCTACGTTGGCCAATGCAATCGGAAAACCCAAGGCTGCACTGGTAGCCACCGCGTTGTGAATAGCCACATTGCACCAAGCCATGAAGGGCACGCTGATGAAGCCACCACCCGCACCGACAAGGCCCGACAACAAACCGATCAGCCCGCCTGCGCCCAACAAACCTGTGAAACCAGGTACTTGGCGAGAAGGCGCTGGCTTCTTGTCCAGAAACATTTGCGTTGCAGAAAAACCCACAAAAGCCGCAAAGAACAAGGCCAGGTAAGTGCCCTTGACGAACGAAAAAATGGCCAGGCTGCCGATCAGGCTTCCGATCACGATGCCGGGGGCCAGCCCTTTGACCAGGTCCCAGCGCACGGCTTTTTTCTTTTGATGTGCCCGCACACTGGACACCGATGTGAAGATGATGGTGGCCATGGACGTGGCAATCGCCATCTTGACGGCCAAGTCAGGGCTGACGCCACGGGCACCCAGCAAATACGTCAGGAACGGCACCATGATCATGCCCCCGCCTATCCCCAAAAGACCTGCCAAAAAGCCAGTGCAAAGGCCAAGAACAGCCAATTCGGCCAACAGCAGAGGTTCGATGATCATGGGTGTGGGGGGTGAGAAATGAAAGGTGTCTGCGAGTGCCACCGGACCGGCATCCTGAACCGGGGTTCAGGTGGGCGAGGGCAGGCTGGCGTTGGGTTCATCTAACGCGAGATGATCACGCTCACCAGCCAATGTTCCAAGCCCGGCTCTAAGAGCATTGGTTCAAGGAAATATAAAGCCCGGCATGCACCGCAGACGCTTTGATTGTAGGTCTTTATTCAGACCCGCATCAACAGGAATATCTTGTTCAGATCAATTGACCGTCTTGTTCCAAAACCTGGTCAATTCGCTTGAGAAGTTGTGTCAAGCGCACGTGCGATGCTTCCGGAATATCCGCTGCGGCAGTTGTTGTAGTGGCGATGCCTGACGGGGCTTCGGGCAGATCAAACGCCAGGTTCAAGGCGGCCAACACGGCAATCCGGTCGCGCGCCTTGATCTTGCCGGCATCGCGGATCTTGCACATGGCCGCATCGACTTTGCTGACGGCTGACAGCAAGCGCTCCTCGCCACCTTCAGGGCAGCCCAGGATGTAGCTCTGGCCCATGATCTGGACGTCTAATTGTTTGGTACTCATGCGGATGCCTCAGGAGATGCGGGAGCGTTGGATGCGGGCAGGCGTTCAATGAGGGCATCCACGCGGGCTCTGGCCGCAGCCAGACGGGACTTCAGCTGGTCGCGTTCAAGGGTGAGGACTTGAACTTGCTGGGCCAGCAAAGCGTTGGTGCGTTGAAGCTCTTCGTGGCGCAGCAACAGATGATCCACACGCTCGGCAATTTGATCAATGGTGTCGGAATGGGCCATGGCAAACTAGAAAAAAGAGGTGACACATTGTAGAGGGTAGGGCCATTTTGTAGGCTGCCAGACAGCTTACAACCTAAAATAGGGTCTGTTGGTGCTCGCGCAGCCGGTTCACGGCACGCAGTTCAACGGGAAGCAGGAGGGATAAGCCACCACGGCCTACCTAACCTGCGCTGCCCCCGCAACGGTAAACAGACGAGTTTTCAGTCACATGAAAACTCAGCTTTCATCTCAAACCACTGACCGCCCTGAAACAGGCGGTTGGGAAGGTGATGAAGGTCGCATCTGTCAGCCCGGATACCGGCCAACAAGGTGACCTGTCGCAAGACAGGTTGTAAAGCCCATGCACTGTCGGGGAAGGCGGTGAGGGCGATTGACTTGTTAGTTTTTTATGAAAAATTTTTCACTTCGTGCGTGTCGCTTTGCGCCTGCGCTTTCCTTGTTGACTTTGGCCTCCAGTGCTGTGTTGGCGCAAAGCACTTCTGACGAAATTGTGGTCACCGCTAGCCGCACTGAGCAAATCCTGACAGATGTTCTGCCCCACACAACCGTGCTCGGGCGCGATGCTATCGAGCATTCGCAGGTTTTGGACTTGCCCACCTTGCTCTCGCGCGAGGCAGGCTTCCAGTTCACACAAAGTGGTGGTCGGGGCGGCCAAGCCACGGCCTTTTTGCGCGGAGCGGCATCTTTGCAGGTTTTGGTGCTGGTCGATGGTGTCCCCGTTACCAAGCAAGACACCACGGGTGCCGTGAGCCTAGAGCACATCATGCTGGACCAGGTAGATCGAATTGAAATCGTGCGAGGCAATGTTTCGGCCATCCACGGCAGTGGTGCTGTGGGCGGTGTAATCCAGGTGTTCACGCGGCAAGGCAAAGGGCAGCCAACGGTCTACGCCAGCGCCGAAAGGGGGTCACAGGGCACCCAGCGCTGGAATGCTGGAACACACGGCGCAGCTGGTCCTTTGGGATATGCGGTATCCGTGGGGAGCATTCGGACCGATGGCATCAATGCGTCCAACCTGTCGCAGACGATCAACGCTAACCCCGATGCCGATTCGTACCGCAACGACAACTATGCGCTGGACCTTTCCTACAAACTCAGCCCCGAACACAAGCTGGGCCTGCGCTCGACCCGCTTCAAGGGCCGCTTCGACTACGACGTGCCTGGCAGCTTTTCTGCACCTACAGACGTGCACCAAGGCCACACCCAGCTTGACAGCCAAACGCTTTACTGGTCGGGCCGACTGGGGCCATTGTGGTCAAGCCGCTTGAACTATTCCGACGCCAAAGAACGCAACAACACCGACACCGTGGGGGGGTATTCGTTCACCACTCAGGCGCAAACCCGCACTCGGATGGCGTCTTGGACGCACCAGTTTGATTTGCCGTCCATGGTGCTGTCCGCTGGGTTGGACCACCAGACGCAGGGCATCGAAATGGCCACGGATGGGGTGTCCGGCCTGTCACGTGAACGCCGCGCCCATGGGCTTTATGGGGGAGTGATCTACAAGTGGGAGGCGCACAACCTGCAATTTAATCTGCGGCGCGACGATGTCGAAGGCTTGTCAGCCAAAGACTCGGTGTACCTTGGCTATGGCTACGACCTCAATGTCCAGTGGAAGTTGATCGCCAGCCATGCCACGGCCTTCAATATGCCTCCGCTGGGTTATTTATTTGACCCCTTCAGTGGCAACCCCGGTCTTCGCCCTGAAACCGCCAGCACGCAAGAGGTGGGCGTCCAATGGGCGCAAGGTCCGCACCGTTTGCGCTCGACCTGGTTTGCTTCTCGCACCAAAGACCTGCTCTTGTATGACATGGGCAGTTTTCAATTCAGCAATGTTAGCCGCGTAAAAAACAAGGGGCTGGAAACCAGCTACAGCGGCCGCTTTCACAAAACTGATTTGCGCGCCAGCTTGTCGCTACAGGACCCCGTGAACGAAGGGACAGGGCAGCAATTGATTCGCCGAGCGAAGTTGTTGGCCTCAGTGTCTGTTTCTCAATCGCTGGGTTTGCTGACGCTGGGCGGCAGTGTTCGCTACACCAGTTCACGACCAGACATCGAAGGCAAGCCTGACTTGCCTAGCAACAGCTTGTTGGACCTGACAGCCCGCTACAACCTGAGTCGGGATTGGACCTTGTTCGGACGTGTGGAGAATGCCACCGACAGCCGTTACCAGACCGCTTATGGCTACAACCAGCTTCCGAGAACCATGACGGTTGGGATGAGCTGGAAAATGAAACACTGACTGGAACTGGCTATGCAAGTGCTCCTGCCCCAACGCATCGTCTGCCTCACCGAGGAAACCACGGAGTGGCTTTACCTGTTGGGGCAGGAGCAGCGCATCGTGGGCATTTCGGGGTACACGGTGCGCCCGCGCCGGGCCAGGGAAGAAAAGCCCAAGGTCAGTGCTTTTTTGAGCGCCAAGATCGACAAGATCCTGGCGCTCAAGCCCGATTGCGTGTTCGGGTTCTCAGATCTGCAGGCCGACATCGCTTCCTTGCTGATCAAGGCGGGGGTGCAAATCACAGTGTTCAACCAGCGCAGCGTCGACGAGATTTTTTCGATGCTCTACCAAGTCGCGGCCATGGTGGGCGAGGCAGATCAGGGCATTGCGCGGCTACAGGCCATGCGCCAAGAACTGGATGCGATCCAACACAAGGCTGCGGGTTTCAAGCGCCGGCCAAAAGTTTTTTTTGAAGAATGGGACGAGCCTCACATCAGCGGCATCCGCTGGGTGTCGGAGTTGATGGGGATGGCCGGCGGCGACGATGTTTTCCCCGAGCTGGCTGTTCAGTCCATGGGCCGTGACCGCATCATTGCCGACGGGCAAACCATCATTGACCGTGCGCCCGACATCATCATTGGCTCTTGGTGTGGCAAGAAATTCAGGCCCGAAAAAGTCGCCGCCAGATCAGGTTGGCAAGATGTTCCTGCTGTGCGGACAGGGCAAATATTTGAAATCAAGTCGGCTGATATTTTGCAACCAGGCCCTGCGGCACTCACCGATGGTGTGGCGCAGATGCACCGCATTTTCAGCCAGTGGGAAGCGCAACATGCTTGAGCACTTGCCAAAACTCCAGGGACGAGTGGGCGGGTTCAAAAACTGGTTTCCTACATGCTCGGAAATGCTCGGGCTATTTTCCAGGGCCTTGTTTTTTTTGCCATGTCTGCTGCAACCGGCACAAGCAGTCACCGTGGTGGACGATCGCCTGCAAAAGTTGGAGATTGCACAAGCCCCGCAGCGCATCGTGAGTTTGCTGCCTTCATTGACGGAAACCGTTTGCGCCTTGAAGCAGTGCCACAAGTTGGTCGGCCTGGACCGGTATTCCAACTGGCCCGCAACTGTCAAAGATTTGCCACGAGTGGGTGGCGGACTGGACCCCAACATCGAAAGCATCGTCGCGCTCAAGCCAGACCTGGTGCTTGCGGCAGGCTCCACCCGGGGTGCAGACCGTTTGCAGGCCCTGGGCCTGAAAGTGCTGCGCCTGGAACCACGCAATCATGCGGATGCGCAGCGTGTTTGGCGCACCGTAGGCCAGGCCCTGCATGTGCCCACGGCAGACAGTGACCGTGCCTGGCAAGGCATCCAGGCGGGTGTGCAAGCGGCAGTTCAGTCGCTGGGTCCACAAGCACGCCAGCAGCGCGTTTACTTTGAAGTCAGCCCTGCGCCCTATGGTGCAAGCGAGGCTTCCTTTATTGGCGAGACGCTCACGCGCATGGGCGTGACCAATATTTTGCCCGCGTCCATGGGGCCCTTTCCGCTGGTCAACCCCGAGTGGGTTGTGCAGTCAAAACCCGACGTGATCATGGTCAGTGACAGCAGCCGAATCAGCATGTCCCAACGCCCAGGCTGGTCGGGCCTGCGGGCCATGCAGGGACAGCGTCTGTGCGTGTTCAAACAAGATGAATCAGACATGTTGGTGCGTGCAGGGCCTCGCATGGCCGAAGGTGCTCGACTGATGGCGGACTGCTTGAACCGCGCGGCGGCCGATACTGCGGCAGTCGTGGCTCAGCCCGGGGTGGCAAGATGAACGAGCGCGTTCTCGCCCCCCGGTGGGCGCTGCTTCTTTTGGCCATGGGCGTTGCGTTGGTGTTGCTGGGTACGGCTGCGGGCAGCCAGGGTTGGCAGGCCTGGTGGCAGGTTCAGGCCGATCCTGTTTTTCGCCAAATCGTTCTGGACATTCGCTTGCCCCGAAGCTTGGGTGCCTGGCTGGGTGGGGCCTTGTTGGGTTTGGCCGGTGCAGTGGCACAAGGTCTGTTTCGCAACCCGCTGGCCGATCCGTATCTGCTGGGCAGCGCCTCTGGGGCTTCTGTCGGTGTCGCCACGTACCTGAGCCTGCTGGGTGGCAGCGCCTGGACCATGAGCGCATGGATTGGCTTGGGCCTGACAGGCGCTGCATTTGCGGGTGCTGTGTTGGCCGTTGGGCTGACCTTGCTGCTGGCACGGGGGGTGCAGCAGACCTTGCGTCTGCTGTTGGCGGGCGTGGTGGTGGGTGTCGTGCTGGGCGCAGTGACGTCCTTGATGACTTTGTTGCAGCCACAAGTCTTGCAGGCCATGCAGGGCTTCATGCTCGGTTCGACCGCTTTTTTGAGCTGGCAGGCTTGCGTCACGCTGGCTGTGGTGTTGACCTTGTGTGTGGCCATGGGCTGGACGTTTGCCCGCGTGCTGGATGCGCTCTCGCTGGGTGAGTCCACAGCACAAAGCCTGGGCGTGCCCTTGCCCTTGGCGCGAATGGTGTTGGTGGCTGTTGTTTCTTTGGCCACAGGCGCTGCGGTGGCGCACATCGGTCTGGTGGCTTTTGTGGGCTTGGCCGCGCCACACTTGGTGCATTCGCTTGTGCGTTGCACGCATGCTTGGCGTTTGTTGCTGTCCACGCTCATGGGCGGTGCCTTGTTGGTGCTGGCCGATGTGGTGGCCCGTGTGCTGTTTGCCCCACAAGAGTTGCCCGTGGGCGTGCTGACGGCAGTGCTGGGTGGCGGCTATTTGCTGTGGCGTGTTTACCGCGATGCCAATGCTGGAGCGCGTTCATGACACATGCCCTGCAAACCTTACAACTGAGCGCTTCGCTGGGAGGGCGCAGGGTTCTGAACAGCATCGACTTGAACATCGCGGTTGGGCGCTGGACCTGTGTCGTGGGGCCCAACGGTGCTGGCAAGTCCAGTTTGCTCAAAGCCCTGGGGGGACTGTTGCCTCACAACGGCCAGGTGCTGTGGCATGGCCAGCCACTCGACGTGTTGTCGCGCCATCAACGTGCACTGCAGCTGTCGTGGCTGGGGCAGGGTGAGGCAAGCACGCTCGACTTGCGCGTGTGGGACGTTGCCATGCTCGGCCGTCTTCCGCATCAGGGCTGGTTGAGTGCGCCCACTGTTCAAGACGCTCAAATGGTCGAAGCCGCGCTCAAGGCCACTCGGGCATGGGAATGGCGTGATCGCACACTCAGCGAGCTGTCGGGTGGTGAGCGACAACGCGTTCTGCTTGCCCGTGCCATGGCGGGCAATGCGCCCATCATGCTGATGGACGAGCCGCTGGCCAATCTCGATCCACCCCACCAGGTGGACTGGCTGGAGCAAGTGCACTGCCTGCTGGCCCAAGGCACCACTGTGGTCAGTGTGCTGCACGAGATAGGCATGGCGCTGCACGCCGACGACATCGTGGTGATGGACCAGGGACAGGTGATCCACCACGGCCCAAGCCATGAGGCAGACACCCGTGCCGCCATCGAAGCTGTTTTTGACCACCGCATCAGCATTCATGCACTGGATGGGCAATGGGTGGTGTTGCCGAGAACCGCATAAGGCTGCGCTGTTGCCAAGCGCTGAATTCAGCCAGCGGTCAGGATAAATGGTCGGTCAAAACCGCCGATCGCAAAAAGCGCAGGTTCAGTGCGTCTTCGAATGAATCAAAAATGACCTGGATCAAGTCAGAGTGCCTCATGTCGAGGCCCAATGACAGCCGATTCTTCGGTCTTTTTGGAAACATTCATGCAAACTTGGCGCAGCTCTCGCAGATTTTGGCTGCTCGGCGGCGTACTGCTGGCGGTGCTTTTGGCGTTTGGCACATGGCTGTGGGTTCCTGTCACCGTGCCTGCGCAGGTGCTCAAGCCCCGTGAACTGGTGCACAGCGTGGTCGCAACAGCCACATCCCAAACCCAGCATCGGGCCAATGCAGGCGTTCAGATCGCTGGCAAGGTGTTGACGGTCCATGTCAAAGAAGGTGAGCGTTTTCGGCAAGGGCAGCCTTTGCTGCAACTCGATGACAGCGAGGCGCGTTCTGCCTTGGCTTCAGCCGAACTGGCTGTTCGGCAGGCCGAATTCAAATTGCGCCAATGGCGAGAGGTGCAAGCCCCTACTGCGCGGGCAAGTGAGCAGCAGGCACAGGCGAACCTGAGCCAGACCCGCACACAACTGACGCGTCAACAAGACTTGTTTCGCCAGGGTTTCATTGGCCAGGCGGCGTTGGATGAAGCCATGCGAACCTATCAGGTGGCCCATGCCCAGGCCCTGACTGCCCAGGCCCAGCGCCAGGCCCACGACGACGACGGTGTTGAGCAGTCGCTTGCCCAAAGCACGCTGGTGTTGGCGCGCACCAATGCCCAGGCCGCCAACGCGCGCTTGTCTTACACC
The DNA here is from genome assembly GCA_903935585.1 of uncultured Burkholderiales bacterium. GTDB lineage: Bacteria > Pseudomonadota > Gammaproteobacteria > Burkholderiales > Burkholderiaceae_C > Limnohabitans_A. The sequence continues at coordinate 20,744 of CAIZSE010000085.1, forward strand.
CGCATGCTGGCCCCTTTTGATGGTCTCGTGGTCAGCCGCAGTGTCGAGCCTGGCGACATGGTTCAGCCGGGCAAGACCTTGTTGATGCTCGCGCCCAATGGGGTGACAGAGTTGGTGGCGCAGATCGATGAGCGCAATCTCTCCTTGCTGCGGCTCGGTCAACCGGCAATGGCTTCGGCCGATGCCTTTGCCCAGCAGCGCTTTGCCGCCGTGGTCAGCGCCATTGCACCGGCGGTGGATGCGCAGCGGGGTTCGGTTCAGGTCAAGCTTCAGGTGGGCGCTCCACCCGACTACCTGCGTCAGGACATGACCGTGTCGGTTGAAATCGAGGCAGGGCGCCAAGCGGCTGCGCTGGCTGTGCCCCTTGAGGCCGTGCACGAGTCCGAATCTGCAAACCCTTGGGTGTGGCGCATCACGGCAGCTTCCAGGCTGGAACGTGTGCCTGTGACCTTGGGCCTGCGCAGTGGTGCCTGGGTTCAGTTGCTCACAGGTGTCGCAGAAGGGCAGCGGGTGTTGGCCACGGCGGGCACCGGTTTGCGCGAAGGTCAGCGCGTGCGGCCAAGCCAATCTTGAGCCTGGGGACCTGTGATGCTGTTGAGCCGACTGCAACCCTTTGAGTGGATCGTGGCCTCGCGCTTTTTGCGCGAAGGCCGCATGCAAAGCCTGTTCATCACCGTGGGTGTGGCCATCGGGGTGGCTGTGATCGTTTTCATGTCGGCACTGCTGCAAGGCTTGCAGGCCAACCTGGTCAAGCGCGTGTTGACCGCGCAGCCCCACATCCAGATCTTGCCGCCCAAGGAGAAGGTGCGCATTCAGCATGGTCAGGATGGTGCCTTGCATGCCGATCAGGTTCAGGCTCCGCTGCAGCGACTCAAGTCGATCGACCAGTGGCAGGCCGTACTCAATCTGCTGCGGGCCATGCCCGATGTGCGTGTGGCTTCCCCGGCCGTTACAGGCTCGACGTTCATCATGAGAGGGGCGGCCAGTCGTTCCCTCAGCCTGACGGCGGTCAATTTGGCGGTCTACCAGCAAATTGTCAACCTGAGCGACAAAGTCGTGGCGGGTCAAGCCCGGCTCGGCACCAACGACATATTGATCGGCACCGAACTGGCGGCCGACATGGGGGTGGGTGTGGGTGACAAGCTCTTGGTGCAGTCAGCCACCGGGGCGAGCAACCATTTCGTGATTGCCGGCATTCTTGATCTGGGCAACAAGAGTGCCAATCAACGCAGCGGCTTTGTGTCTTTGCACAGTGGCCAGAGTTTGCTGGGTTACCCCGGGGGCGTGACCAGCATCGACATCACGGTGCAAGATGTGTATGCGGCCGAAGAGGTGGCGCAACGCCTTCAGGCGCAAACCCACTTGCAGGCTGACAGCTGGATCAAGAACAATGCGCAATTTTTCAGTGCTGTGAAATCACAGAGCTTGGCCAACACAGCCATCCGCTTCTTCGTGGGTCTGTCGGTGGCTTTTGGCATAGCCAGTGTGCTGGTGGTCTCCGTGGTGCAACGGTCAAAGGAGATCGGCATTCTGCGTGCCATGGGCATTTCGCGTGGACAAGTCATGCGGGTATTTTTGTTGCAAGGTGGCTTGCTGGGTCTGGGCGGTGCCCTGATCGGTTGTGCCTTGGGCATATTGGCATTGCAGATGTGGCTGCAGATAGCCCGAACGCCGGAAGGCACCCCCATGTTTGCGGTGACCACTGACTTTTGGATGCTGTCCGGGGCCTTGGCATTGGCCACGCTCAGCGGTCTGCTGGCGGCTTTGGCGCCGGCCATGCGGGCTGCACGACTCGACCCTGTGGTCGCGATTCGGGGGTAAGGCCATGAACAATATCCCGCTGAACACATTGACAGAAACACCCCGGTCACCCAAGCAGCCCATCGTGCAATTGAGCCATGTGCACAAGTCGTTCAATGTCGGAGAACCCACCGAGGTGGAGGTATTGCACGGGATTGACCTGGTATTGCGTGCCGGCGAATTCGTGGCGGTGATGGGCCCCTCCGGTTCAGGCAAAAGCACACTGCTCAACATCGTGGGCCTGCTGGACCGGCCCACACAAGGCCAGCTGCAGATCACGGGCCTGGAAACCACCACGCTGGACGACAAAGCCCTGACGCAACTGCGCGGGCGCAGCATCGGTTTCGTGTTCCAGTACCACCACCTGATCGGGGCTTTCAGTGCCTTGGAAAACGTGATGCTGCCCATGGTGGGTATGCAGGGCTACCCGACAGCGGCGATCGAAAAACGCGCATTGGACTTGATGGACAGTGTGGGTTTGCTCCAGTGGCGCGACCACCCTGCCACCAGGCTGTCAGGCGGTCAGCAGCAGCGTGTGGCCGTTGCCCGCGCTTTGATCATGCAACCCGCCTTGTTGCTTGCAGACGAGCCCACAGGCAATCTGGACACCAAAAGTGCCGATGCCGTGTTTGAGCTTTTTCGACAAGTCAACCGTGAGCACGGCACGGCGGTGCTGTTGGTGACCCACAACCCGCTGATGGCCCAACGCTGTGACCGCATCATCCAGGTCGTAGATGGCATGGTGTCCGGTTGACGCATCCGGTTGTTGCTTGAGGGGTGCCGGTTACGTCATCCCACAAGGCTTGTTATTTGGGCCTGCTCGACGCCCATGCTTTACCGGGCACCCGTTTTCCCTGTCCTGCTTCCTCCAGAAACAGCAAGGTGTCCACATACCCCATGAAACGGCTCAAATAATCCGGCGAGGCATCGCGCATCAAACCCAGTGAACGCAGCACCAGCATGTGCGAGTTGATGGGCCCCGCATTTTGCGGGGCTTGGGCCATGGCTTTTGAGACTTGCTTTTGCACGCTGATCTGGCCGAGCTGCTTGCGAAACTGCCGAATGCGCGGACTTTCTGCGCGCCATGTGCTGGCGATGCCCGTACCAGGGTTGGCGGATTCGGTCTGCATGTCTTTGAGCAATGCAGTAAGGGGTGAGACCGCTGGGGTTGACTGCGCGCCGGCCTTTTCCTGGGCGTTGGACTTGCTGGAAGCCTTCCCGGTTGGGGCTGCGTCCAGTGTGTCTTTCAAACGGACCAAAGCCATTTCAAGCTTGTCGTTCAGCAGCCTTTGCGCATGCCCGGTCTGCGCTCGCGCTCGTTCAGACAAAACGGTGATGTAGTGCCATCCCACAGGCTCAAGCTGCGCAGCACCCCGGGCCTGCAGCGATTCATGCAGGGCAGCCAGCGTCAAGTCCATGGGCGCAGCTTCAGTCATCCGGGCTGTGTGTTCGTTTTGCGATCAGGGCTGCCGCTGCCAGCTTTGGGCACCGGCGCGATTTCAACGCGCCGGTTTTGTGCCCGGGCTTTGTCGTCGGTGTTGGGCACCAGCGCTTGCTCCTGGCCAAAGGCCGCCGCAAAAAGCATGGCCGAAGGCATGCCTTCTTCAATCAAGGTGCGCGTGACTGTGAGGGCTCGTTGGGCCGAGAGTTCCCAGTTGTCTTCGAACTGGCGGTTGCGTCTGCCCACGGCTCTGTCATCCGTAAACCCGCTCACCATCAGCATTTCTTCGCGTGACTGCAGGTAGCTGCGCAAAGGGACCACCAGGCTTTTGAGCAACTGGCGACCTTCGGGTTCCAGTTTGTCGGAGTTCAGCTCAAACAACAATTTGCCGCTGATACCGATGCGGCCGTTGTTCAGGGTGATGCGTCCACTGGCCAATGGGATGGCCAGCGCATTTTCAAGGGAGATTCGGCGCTGTTCTTCGACCTGGCGTTTTTGCACTTCGTCTTCGAGCTTCGAGGCCATGTCCAGTTGAGCCGCCATGACGCCCACCAGCAGCAGCACAAACGCACCAAGCAGACCGGTCATCAAGTCGGCAAACGAGATCCAGGCAGGCGAGGTGGACTCCAGGTCGTGATCGTGCTCGAGCATCAAACAGCACCTTCGGTGGCTGTGCCGGCGCGGTGTTGCAGCGCTTCCAGCACGTCTTTCTGGCTGCCGATGCTCAGGTCGACAATTTCACGCGCCTGTGCCACGTAGTAAGCCAGTTGTTCATCGCTGCGCGTCATCGATTTGTCGATGGCTTGCTCAATGCGTTCCAGGTTGGCCATCAGTTTGTCGTTGCTGGCGGTGAAAGACCGCACCGCAAAACCAAAAGTTTCGCCCAGACTGGCCACGTCCACGGCGCTAGCGGTGACTTGCGCTGCAATGTCGCCCAGCTTGCCTGTTTCTTGGGCCACATGCTCATGGAACTGCCCACTGGCATTGGCCAGCGTGGCTTGGCTAGAAACAACGAGGCTGTCGATCACGCCACGCTGCTCGGTGGATGCGTGGTTGATGGCATCCAGCAGCGTGCTCAGCGTGCCCAGGATGCGTGTGCGCTCTTCAAGCAAAGCGTTGTCTCGCGCCACGCTGACCGAGATTTCCTGGCGCAATTGGCCGATGACTTCGGCTGCCGCTTTGGGGGCTTCTGAGGCGGTTTCGATCAAGCGTGTGATCGGGTCTTCCAATGCTGTGCCCAAGCGGGTCAGGTGTTCGGTCACGGCGGATTGCAATTCGGCCAGGCGTGCCACAGCGGCTTGGCCGCGTTCGTCTTCTGTGTCTCGCAGCGCCGACAGTTCGGTCCGCAACACGCTGGCCAATTCCTGTGCTCGCTCGCTGTGTTGCGCTGCCCATTCGGCTTCTGATGCGATGCGGGCACGCACCAATTCATCCGAGGTGGCCATCAATCGGGTGATTTCCGCCAAGGTGAGGGTGGCCTGGTTTTGTGTGAAGCTGGTGATTTCCTGCGCAGTGTGGGTCAGCGTGTCGCAAATGGCTTGCTGTTGTGCGATGGTTTGCGAACCCGATGCGTGCCACTGGTCAGACAGTGATGAGGCCATGCTTTCAAGTGAGGCTTTCCAGGCGTTCAGGCGCTGCTGGTCTGCGTCAACTTGCTGGCTTTGTTGCAGGGCGTAGGCGGTGTTGACCGAACCCACCAGGGCTTGGCTGCGTTGCTCAAAAGTCTGGCTGAAGTCGTCCAGGGTCTGGCCCATGCGATCTGCCATGCCCGTGCTGGCCAGTTCGTGGCGGGCAATGGCGGCGGTGTAGGTTTGGGCGACATGGGCGCTGGTGACGCTGATTTGCGCATTCAACTCGCCCATTTGTTGCTGCGTGTTGTGCAGCAGGCGCTCGTTCATGGTGTGCGCTTGCTCGGCCAATTGGGTCATGGTGGCCTGCACCATGGGACGAATGCCATCGCTCGCCATTTGCATGCTTTGGCCCAGACTGCTGCGCAGTGACTGGTCCACCGATTGGGCCAGGGCGGTGTAGGCCGTGTGCACATCCTTTTGAAAGCTTTTCTGGTTGTCCAGCAGGCGCTCGTTGAGTTGCTGGCTGCTGCGCTCCATCTGCA
>CAIZSE010000086.1 GCA_903935585.1 uncultured Burkholderiales bacterium
CCGCCCGTGCCACCGTTCAGGCTGGCCGAATGCACGGCCACGCCGCAGGAGTCATAGCCCCGGTATTCGAGCCGCTGAAGGCCCTGAACGAGGATGGGAACGATGTTGCGGGAAGAAACGGCGCCGACGATGCCACACATGGTGATGCTCCTGATGAGGTGTTTTTTTCAAACTGTGGCGATGTTAGGCTTTGTCTTGTGAAATTTCACATCAATTACAACGGTTAATTGCCGTTTTATTTCATAACAAGGTACTGTTGAAATTAAATTTCATTAAAATAAACTTTATGGAATCAAATCAACTCGACGCCATCGACCTGCAACTGCTGGACAGTCTGCAACACGACGCCAGCCTGAGCAATGTGGCCTTGGCCGACAAGGTGAATGTGTCGCCCCCCACTTGCCTCAGACGCGTCAAGCGCCTGACCGATGGGGGCTGGATCGAGCGGCAGATTGCCGTGCTGAATACCGACCAACTGGCCGCCAGCCTGGGCCATGGCCTGAGCGCCTTGGTGGAGGTGTCGCTGGACAAACAAGGTGCCGAGCACCTGGACGCGTTTGAGGCCAGGGCCGTGGCGCACGGTGCGGTACAGCAATGCTGGCGCGTCTCACCGGGGCCGGACTTCATGCTGGTGGTGCAGGCGCGTGACATGCCGCATTACCTGGCGATCAGCCAGGCCCTGTTCACGCAAGACGCCAATGTGCGAAATGTGAAAGCGTTTTTTGCCACCAAGCGGGCCAAGTTCACCACGACCTGGCCCCTTTTCAAGTAGAGGCGGTGGCGCCGCTGCCGCTGCACCTGCACCTGCAGCTAAACCTCGGCCTACTTTTTCTTGCTGGGACGCGCCCAATTGGCGATGCTGGTTTGCTTGCCCCGCGCCACGCTCAAAGCGCCAGGCTCGGTGCTCTTGGTGATCGTTGACCCACCGCCCACCGTGCCGCCTGCGCCAATGGTGACCGGTGCCACCAGCACGCAGTTGCTGCCAATGTGCACATCGGCTTCGATGATGGTTCGGTGCTTGTTGGCACCATCGTAGTTGGCCGTGATGCTGCCCGCGCCGTAGTTCACGCGTTCGCCCACGGTGGCATCGCCCAGATAGGCCAGGTGGTTGGCTTTGGCACCCTTGGCCAAGGTGGAATTTTTGACCTCCACGAAGTTGCCGATGTGCACCTCGGCGCCCAACTGGGCCCCGGGGCGCAAGCGGGCAAACGGGCCGATCAGGGCGCCCTCGCCTACGCTTACGCCCAGCTTTTCGCCATCGATGTGGGTGAAGGGGTGGATCACGGCGCCCGCCGCAATGGTGCAATTGGCCAGCACGCAATGGGCGCCGATCTTCACGCCTTCGCCCAAGGACACATGGCCTTCAACAATGCAGTTCACGTCGATCTCGACGTCTTGCGCGCAATCGAGTTGTCCCCGCAGATCGAATCGGGCCGGGTCTTTCAGGCGCACACCTTGTTCCATCAGGCGGTGGGCTTGGCGCAGCTGGTGGGCGCGCTCGAGTTCGGCCAATTGCACGGGGCTGTTGATGCCCGCCACCTGCAATGGGTCGTCAATCTTGTGCGCCACCACGGACACACCGTCGGCCACAGCCAGTTTCACCACATCGGTCAGGTAGTACTCGCCTTGCACGTTCTGGTTGTCGATGCGGGCCAGCCAGCTTTTGAGCAGCTTTGCAGGCACCGCCATGATGCCGCTGTAGACCTCCTGGATCTGGCGCTGGGCCTCGGTGGCGTCTTTGTGCTCGACGATGGCTTGCACTTTCTGGCCATCGCCACCCCGGACGATGCGGCCATAGCCGGTGGGGTCGGCAAAGTCGATGGTGAGCAGCGCCAAATGCTGGCCGCCGCACTGGGCGATCAGGGCTTGCAGGGTGTCGGCCTGGGTCAAGGGCACGTCACCCGACAAAATGACCACCACCCCGTCGTCAGCCAGGGCGGGCACAGCCTGCTGCACGGCGTGGCCCGTGCCCAATTGCGGCTCTTGTCGCACGCACCGCACAGCCAGCGCTTGGCCCGGGGCCAGCAAAACTGGCTCGACCTGGTCGGCACCATGGCCAGTGATGACCACCGCCGAACGGGCGTTGAGCTGCGCGGCTGTGTTCAAGACATGCTGCACCAGCGGCACACCCGCCAGGCGCTGCAAAACTTTGGGCAAGCGGCTTTTCATGCGCGTGCCTTTGCCGGCGGCCATCACGACCACATCAACGGGAAACGGGGTATTCAAACTCATGGACGTCTTTCTGAAGCGGGCTGCTCATTGGCGCAGCGTGCAGACAGCGATTATCGCCAGACTGGGCACCGATCTGCTGTGCTTGAGCCCCATCAAAAGAAGGGCTTCACAATGCATGGACAATTGTTAAAGTCAACGTTCGCTGTATTCACTTGAAACCAGCCACTTGTCAACACCTTGCGGAGCCTTGAATGAGATCACCCTTTTGGACTGCGGCCATGCTTGGCATGACTTGTTTGATGGCCGGGTGTGGGGGAGGGGGTAGCAATGGTGATGAAGCAATTGCACAAACAACTGCGACAACCTGCTCAATCCCTCTCAGTTACGTTTCTGGCAGCAGCGGTGTTGATATCCCTGAGAGCAACGACTGGTCTCCGCTGGTCACGGACGTTTCCCGCAGAATCACGGACTGCAACCTTCGCACCATCCAGTCAGTCCGCGTGGAATTGTGTCTCAGTCCGTCCGGAATCATTCAAGAACTAGAAGCAAGACTGCTACCTCCAAACGGTAATGCCATCCTCGTCAATCTGCAGAGCAAATCGCCAGGTGCTGCCTGCCTAACCGGCGGTACGCTTTTCAGCATCGACATACTCCCGTCTGATTTGCCGTCAGCAACCACACTGACGGGGGACTGGCGCCTTTTTGTTCGGGACGTTACTACGAACAACATCAATGGCTACTTTGTTGGCTGGTCGTTCACCATGACTGGCTTGAAATGAAAAAGTGGACGGGAATTATTATCTTGCTGTTGCTGCAGGGCTGCAGCGCCATCAAACTCGGCTACCAACAGCTGCCCACGCTGTCTTACTGGTGGCTGGACAGCGCCGTCTCGTTCAATGACACCCAGACCGATCGCGCCAAAGAGGCGCTGAACAGCGTCTACCGCTGGCACCGCCAGCAAGAGCTGGTCACTTATCTGGACCTGCTGCAACGCGGCTCAGAACTCAGCCAAGGCCCGGTGCAAGCCAGCCAGGTCTGCAGCGTTCAGGCAGATATCCTGAGCAAAATGGACAGGGCCATGCGCGTGGCGATCACCCAAGCCGCGCCTGTGGTGCAGATGCTGGGCCCGCGCCAACTGAGCCACCTGGCCCGCCACCAGGACAGCAAGAACGAGGACTGGGACAAGCAATGGCTGCAAGGCAGCGATGCCGAGAGGCTGGAGCGGCGTCTTGACAGGACACTGGAGCGCTACAAATCGTTTTACGGCGAGCTGAGTGCCGCACAAGTCGCACTGGTCAAAACCCAGGTGAGCCAGTCGGCATGGACCCCGGAGTGGGGCCGACAAGAACGGCTACGGCGAGAACAAGATTTGCTGTCGACCTTGCGGCAGTTGGCCCAAACCAGCGCCCCCACAGAACAGGTCGAGGCGGCCCTCTCTGGTGTCTGGCAACGTTGGTTCATGCCCCCCGACCCAGCAGGCAGCGCCTTGGTCCGAAAAATGACACAGCAAAGCTGTGACAACCTGGCCCAGCTGCACAACACCACCAGCCCCGAACAGCGACAGCGGGTGGCACGCGCATTGCGCGCCTACGACCGCGACATCCGCGACCTGATCAAGCCCTGAGCCACCCTTGAAAGTGTCGGGCACGCCCACAAAAAAACCCGCCTGGTCCGGCGGGTTTTTTGATGGGAGAAAACCTCCCGCTTCAGCTTTGCAGCGCTTTCCACATCTCGATGTCGCGCTCTGCAGTCCAGATGCGGGGGTTCTTGATGCCACTGGCTTCGTCGTACGCACGGGTCACATCAAACGGCAGGCAATGCTCGTAAATGAACACATGGCCGAAGATCGGGTCCATGCTCTTGCGGGTATGGGCCATGGCGGCTTTCAAATCCATCTTGCCCGCAACAGCTTCCTTGCCCGCCTTGAAAAGCGTTTCAACCCAGCGCTTGGTGTAATCCAGGGCCTTGTTGACGTTGGCGTTGCCCTTCATGGCTTCGCCGCGACCGGGCACGATGAACTCGGCCTTGAGGGCACGCAGGGCTTCCAAAGTGGCGGGCCACTCTGCCAGTTGGGCGTCACCGGTGTACACGCCGGCTTCGTATTCGACCAGGTCGCCCGAGAACAGCACCTTTTCTTCTTCCACCCAGGCGATCGTGTCGCCACGGGTGTGGCCCGGGCCCGGATGCCACATCTGAACCACCACGCCGCCCAGGTTGATGCTGAGCTTGCCGGGCACCTGGCCTTTGGTGGGGTTGCCGCCACCGATCACCATGGTTGGCCAGGTCAGGCCGGTGACGCTGTCTGCGCCGCGAAACAAGCGCGGAAAGCGCTCCATCTCGCTTTTCATGTCCTGTGCGCCGCGCTCTTTGATCAGGTCAAGCGTGCCTTCGCTGGCAATGATCTCGGTCGCGCCTTCGGCGGCGTAGGCATAAGCCCCCAGCACGCGCACTGCGTGGTAGTGGGTCAGCAGCACGTATTTGATGGGCAGATCGCTGACGGTGCGGATCTTCTTGATCAGGTCTTGCGCCATGGCCGGTGTGGCGGTGGCGTCGCTGACCATGATGAATCTGTCCCCAATGATCACCCCCGAATTGGGGTCACCCTCGGCGGTATAGGCCCAGCAGTGCGCGCTGAGTTGCTCGAAGGTGATCTTCTTTTCATCCAGATCGGCTTGGCTGGCAAATGCTTTGGTGGTGGCTTTGGACATGGTGATTTCTCGGGTCAATGAACAGTCTGGATTTTACCTAAACGAAATGCATTACGGATTGGTGAATCAACTTCACCCTCAGCCCAGTCCTTTTTCGAGCATTAAAACGACTTCGTCGGCAAAGGCGGCATAGCTGATCGGACCGCCTGGGCGCAGCCAGGTGAACGTCCAGTTGATCATGCCCAGCAGCATCATGGTCAGGGCTGTCTGGTTGGTCGGGGTCAGGCGCTCAGGGTAGGCGCGCTTCATGAACCGGGTCATGGCGGCCACGATGTCGCGCTGCCGGTTCAGGATCAATTCGCGGGGAGATGTGGGCACCGAGCCCAGCGACGGATCGGGCACGTCGCTCAAAAACTGGGTGTCGTTGAGCAAGGCCGCATGTCGGGTGGCCGAGGTTTCATATTCCTGCAAAAACGCCCGCACCAGCTCGTGCAGGGCCGCCCGATCGTTCAGATCCTTGCGCTGGGCAGTGGCCTCGTTTTGGGCAATCAGCGCCAGCAGGCGCTGGGTGTGGCGGTCCAGCAGGTCAAACAGGATCGCCTCCTTGCTGTCGTAGTAGTGGTAGAGCCTCGCCTTGGAGGTGCCACAGGCAGTGGCGATCTCGTTCATGCTGGCCGCCGGGTAGCTGCGCTCGGCAAAGCATTGCGCGGCGATGTCGAGGATCGCATCGCGCTTGATGTCGTGGGTTGCTGATTTGGGTCGGGCCATGGCCGCATTCTGCCAGCCACGGCCC
>CAIZSE010000087.1 GCA_903935585.1 uncultured Burkholderiales bacterium
CATTGCAATTAATATTGCCAACACTCATTGCATAGAAGATTGCCACTACCTAAAATTCAGAACATCAGCTGTAAGTGCTTGATTTTGTTGAGGCCGGATAGGCGAAAACGGGAAAAATCGGGATTTGCTGTCGAACTCGGGTTGGCAGCGGTAATCTCCGCCGTCAATGCTGCGTCCGTTAAAACCACATTCAAGTCCGCAGCCACCTTACGGGCAATGGGCAGAAGTTGCCCCGTGCTGGCAGCATTCATCTCCACCAAAACACATCTGTCTTTCAGTCCCGAGGTTTACACAACGCCTCCATCATTACCTTCGACAGCCAAAGTTGGTGATGTTTTTGTTGTAGGAAGATTGAATGAATACACAAACAGCACTAAAACCACATCTACTGGGCGCGACGATACTACACTTGTTATGGAGGCAGATACTGCTACGACTGCTATAGCAAATCTTATATCCAAATCTTACAACGCATCTGGGACACTCACCTCTACTTCACAAGGTAGATATAGTGTTGCTGCTGACGGTTCGCTCAGGCCGATTTCAGTTGACATACAGTACTCAAATGGCACTAGGATTATTGGTAATTAATGAGGATTGAAATGAGCGCACCACAACAACGACTTGAAGAAATCGCCGCACAAGAAAAACAACTTTCTAAAGAAAAAGCAAAGTTGCTGGCAGAGTCAAAAGATGCCGACGGGGGGGCGGCGTAAAACTTGGACTGGTTTATTTAGTAAATCCTAGACTCGCTCGGTATTCCATGGGACTGAGTGTGCCAAAGGATATCTTGATCCTCTTTTCGTTAGGCCCTCTTCGCATCAGCTGCAGTGTCGATCAGCGCGTCACTGAGGGCAACCACAGGGCCAGCGAAGGCCACGCGATCAATGCAAATGTGAGCAAAATCGTCAGGAACAGGAACGGATAGCAACCGCGAAAGATGACGTGCGTGGGTACGTCGGGTGCTACGCTGCGCATGACCGCCACAGTGATGCCTACGGGTGGGCTGACTGCGGCAAGTTCCATCATCACGCAAAGAAAGATGCCGAACCAGACCTTGTCTACGCCGGCAGTGGCCATCAAGGGCATCACGAAGGGCAGAGACAGGATCAGCATGCCCAGACCATCGAGGGCTGTGCCCAAGATGAAGTAGAAAACCAGCATCATCAGCAGGAGCGTGGTCTTGTTTAGATTCCAGTCAGCGATCATGCCCACGAAATCGGCGGTGACGTTGGTGTGCACCATGAAGCGGGTGAACATGATGCCTGTGACCACGATCACGAAAACCATGCCCGAAGTCTGAATGGTTTGGCGCAGAGATTCAGCCACGGCTTTCCAGCGCAAGCGGCGCATGACGATGGCAATCGCCAGTACGCCCAGAACGCCTACTGCCGCAGACTCCGATGGCGTCATGATGCCGCCGTAGATACCACCGAGCACCACGGTGATGACGGCCAGTGCGGGTAGCAATCTTTTCAGAGAGGAAAAACGTTCGGGCCAAGAATAGGACGGTCCTGGCGGGCCCATCTCGGGCTTCAGTGCACACCAGATGGCCAGCGTGGCGCAATAGACGACCGTGAGCAGCACGCAGGGCACGATCCCGGCCATAAAAAGTTCCGAGATGGAGGTTTCGGTCCAGACCCCATAGATCACAAGCAAGGTGCTGGGTGGCACCAGCACGGCCAGCGTTCCGGCTGAAGCGAGTGTGCCGGTGGCAAGGCTCATGTCATAGCGGTACTTGCGGAATTCGGGCATGACCATCGGGCCAAGCGTAGCGACCGATGCGATGCTGCTGCCTGTGACGGCGCCATAGGCCGCGTTGGACAGAACGGCGGAGACCGCGATACCGCCCGGGAGGTGGCCAAACCATTTACTCACGCAGTCATACAAGTCATCGGTGATGCCGGTGCGAAACGCCAACTGACCCATCAGCAAGAAAAGCGGAAGCGCGATGAAGACAAAAAGCGTGCCGTTTTCCCACAGTGTCAGGCTCAGCTTGGATGCCGCAGCGATGGGGCCGGTGACGTAGAACTCGCCGAGCAAGCCCACAATGGCCATTGACCAGCCGATCGGAATGCCGAGCAATATCAGCGCCAGCATGGTCACGATGGCCATGTAACCGATGGCAATGAGACTCATGCTTCAGCTCCATTGCGGATGGCATCGCGTGCTCGCTCGGTCATGCGCACCAGCAACTGGATCGCGCCAAACATCATGCACACTGCGACGAATATGCTGATCGGCCAGTATGAAATGTTGATGAACTCGGCACCTTCGCCCCGTTGGTACAGTCCGGGAAGCTCACGGATTTGCCAGATGGCGACAACGCCCATGAATACGGCACCACACAGGGCAGCGACTGCATCAGCGATGCTGCGCTGGCGTGGGCTGTACTTCTCGTACAGGGTCTCGGTGCGCACATGGCCATCTGCAGCCGTAGCGAACGGGATCGCTGCAACAAAGAGCAACAAAAGAGCCAGCGTGGCCACTTCTTGTGACCACTGGAAGGGGTGGTTGAAGAAGTAACGACCCACCACATCCACAGCGATCACCAGCACGATGATCGGCAGAAAAACGAATGCAGCGGCATCACGCAGCAATTCGGGCAAACGCACGTTCAGCCAGCGGCCTCCCCATGCGTTTGGCTTGAGTACGGGAACAGCCAGGCCTTCTTCTCGCGCTTCCTGCGAGTCCAACACCTGCTGGTTCAAACCCGGCGCACTCATGGGTTGACGATGACCGGATTCTCAATCGACAACTTCATCAGTTCGTCAGGTGTCATCGACTGGTACTTGGCAGACAAAGTCTGTATATCCTTGAGCAAAGCGCGAGCGGGGATTTTGTCCTTTTCCAGATCATCGGCCCAGGCGTCCACCAGCGGCTGCAGTTTGTCCTTGAAACGCTTGAGCTCGGCCGGCGCCAGGGTGATCATCTCCACGTTGGCTGCTTTGTAAGCGTCTACAGCCTTGGCAGCAAAGTCGACCCCTGAGACTTTGACGCTTTGCATGGCAAAGGGCTCCAGTCCACGCATGAAGACCTGATGGATATCCGGCGGCAGTTTGGCCACAGCTTCGGTGTTGTAGCAGGTCCATGCCCCGCCGCCAGTCAGGGCCAGGGCCGTGTGGTACTTGGCAACCTCATGCAGCTTGAACGGAATGAAGCCGGCATCGACCCAGAAGACTGCGTCAATGATGCCTTGCTGCAGCGCTGTGTACAGCTCGGGATAGGGCAGGTTGACCAGCGCGACGCCAAGGGCCTTTGCGATTTCAGGAGAGAAGCCCTGTGCACCGATCTTCATCCCCTGCAAGTCTTCGATTTTGCGAATGGGCTTTTTGCTCAGGACGTCCGAGGGCTTAAACGCCACATAATTGCCCCAGGAAACCCCTTGCTTCTTGAATTCAGGAACAAAGTACTTGCTGGCCAACTCTTGTGCCACGCGCGTTGCGGCCATGGGGTTGGATGGCGTGATGAATGGTTGCTCCCAAACGCGCGACAAGGCCATGCCGCGGCCTTCGTAGGTCGGGTAGCAAATGCCCCATTCGCCTACACCGGTGCGAACGCCCTTGAAGCCATCCTTGGCACCGAACAGACTGCCGGAGCCGTATTCCTTGATGAGCAGCTTGCCATTGGTGGCTGCGGCAATGCGTTTGATGTTGGCTTGGGCGACAGGCACCAACACAGAGGCTGGTGGTGATGGGTGGCCGTATTTCAATTCGATCGGTGCGCCGGAGTAGGTGATGGCTGGTTTGCCGCTGCTCTTGCCAGCCAGCCAGTCTTCGCCACGGTCCGCCTGCGCTAAGTTAACCACCAGCAGGGTGCTGGTGGCTGCGACGATCTTCAAGGTGCGTAACATGATGTGTCCTTTCAGGGGTGGATCAACGTGAGGACTGCTCAGCAGTCAGAAAACGAACAAGGTGCGCCGCTACGGCATCTGGTGCCTGCAGCGTTGTCGCGTGACCAACGCCCGGGAGCATGACCTTTTGCGCATGAAGCAGTTGTTCTGCAATGCCCAAGGTCAGGGGTGGCGGGACGATTTGGTCGAGCTCGCCTGTCATGAGCAGTACCGGCATCGTGAGCAAGGACCAGTCGATGCTCAGGCATGAGTCAACTGCGGCTTGACGCCGCAGCGAGCGCGCATGGCCTGCCTGTACGTCCTTGAAAATGTGGCGCAGTTCGGGGCGTTGTTGCAGGAAATGTTCAGGGAAAAATAACCCAGCCAATTCCTGCGCCGTATCGGGCAAGCCGCTGCGCAAGGCTTGCAGGCGTGCCGTGCCCTGCGGGTTGAGCTCTTTGAGGGTGTGCGGCAAGGGCCAGGTGCTGGCCAGTACAAGTCTATCGACCCGTTGGGGATGTCGCGCAGACAGCGCCTGGGCAACGCGCCCCCCGAAGGAAGAGCCGAACACATGGACACGTGAAAAGCCGAGGTCTGTGACGAGTGCATGCGCATCATCAGCCAGATCGGTCAGTGTGGCTGGTTGGTCGGGTGATTGTGTTTCGCCACAGTCGCGTTGGTCATAGGCAATCACGGTGAAGTGATCTGACAAATGCCCTGTCAGCGCGTCGAAACTGTGCCGATTGGCTTCTGCACCATGAATCACAAGCAGGGCAGGTCCGTGCCCACTGACCTGGTAGGCCATGCGCGTCACACCGCTTGTCACAAACTCGGTCATGTCTGATCGTTCAGCGAAAAGGTCAACTCAACCTTCAGACCCGAGGGGTCGCGCAAAAAGACCTGGTGCAAGGGCCAGCCTGGCACCGGGACTTCATCGAATGCAATGTCCATCGCCCTGAGCGATGCGCGCATTTCATCCAGTCCGCTGGCGCTAAAGGAAATGTGATCCAGTGGACCTGTGCCGACATCCTTTTGCTCTCCGATCGCATAAAGGTGGACGATGGCCTGCCCCTGGCTGTAGAGCCAGTAGCCAGGTGCCGGAATGTCAGGGCGTGCGCCTGCTTTCAGGCCGATCACGCGTGTGTAGAAGTCCAGCAGAGGCACCAGACCGGAAACCGAGCAACGAATGGTGTAGTGGTTCAGAGTACCGACAGGCATGGTGCGCACCTTTCAGGCGGTTGTCAGTGAAGCCGGCAAGGCCGTATCAAAGACATACGATAAATCCGCAATGGGTGTCACCCAGCGTGTGGCAGTCAGGGCAAGCAGGCGCATGGCACTGATCTCGTCGGCTTGCCACCGACCCCGTTTGCCGAAGACATTGAAGGTGGCATAGCACAACCGGTCTTTGAGCAGGGGCACATTGATCACCGTGTTGAGTCCCAGCGCACGCATTTCCGGGTAGTCATCGAAAGTCTGCGACAGCGCCTCCTCACCTTCTGCAACAAAAATGTCGCCATCGACGAAAAGCGTTTTTGTCCATGGTGTGAGCGTCTTGTGCTTTCGCCCTTTGACCGGAAAGTTACTGGCATGCGACGAGTAATAACGCTGCAGCAGTATCTCGTTTTTGGGATCGTTGCGGGTGGTCACATTCAGTTGAATGCTGAATGTCCCCGGCCCCGCGAACAGCCGTCGGAAGGCGTCCACCTGCCTGAGCGCAGTCGCAGCATCGGGGGCATCAGACATGGCATCAAGCAGCTTGGTATACAGATCGGTGGTCAACATCATTGAGCTTCCTGAAGAAGGTCAGATAAACTAAACATGACCAAAGTTTATGATTGTCAAATTACTTTTAATGCCTAATTTGTTATTATCATATAACTTTTAAGTTATGGCTGTGCAGGCTTTAGGTGGTCGCCCATACTGCCTTGAAACGGGGTTCTTTCATGACCGAACATGCTTCCCGCCTGCAACACACCATGTTGTCGCGTCTCAAGTTGCGGCATCTTGGGCTGCTGCAAAGTATTGCTCGTCACCGCACTTTGAGCCGGGTTGCGCTGGAAATGAAACTGAGTCAGCCGGCCATCACCAAGTCCTTGCGCGAAGTCGAGGACATCTTCATGACGCGTTTGTTTGACCGCACCAGTCGTGGCCTCGAAGCCACGCCAGCTGGCAAGGAGATCTTGCACTTTGCCTTGGTGACTTTGGCCGATATGGAGTCTGCGGCGCAAGTACTTGCAGCCATTGATACCGGACTCACCGGGCGTGTGCGCATCGGCATCACGCCTCAGGTGCCAGAGTCTTTGCTCAATGCAGCACTCACGCACTTGTTGGGCCAAAGCCCCAAAGTCTCGGTGCTCGTCAAAGAAGGTACAACCGATGAACTGGTGGCTGCGCTTCATGCCCGTGAACTTGACTGCGCCATCGGCCGTTCGTTTGATGATTCCATCGGTGACGAAATCACACAGGAGCCCATCTATGACCAAGAGCCTTGCTTGCTGGTGCCTGCCAGGAGTCGTGCGCGGCTGTCGCGAGGGGCGTTGAACTGGGCTCGCATGGCCGAACTTGAATGGATATTCCCACCACCCAATACGCCCATGAGGCGGACCTACAGTGCCATTTTTTTGAGTGCGGGTGTGCAGCCTCCCTCACCCATTGTGGAAACCATGTCCTTGCGCAGCATCGAGAATGTGCTGCGCAACGAATCCAATGCGGTCACCATTTTGGCCCGCGACGTAGCGGCTGAACTTGTGCTGGGCGGCGTTTGCGCCGTACTGCCTTACAAGCTCACCTGGAATCTGCCACCCGTGAGCTTTTTCGTGCCACGGCATATGGTGCAGCACCCGACAGTTCGAACGCTGGCTGCAGTGATCCGAACTGCGGCTCTCGGACTCCCGGGGTCGCCGTTCACAAAAGCGCATCGAGCTGGCATTACCGAAAAGTTATAGCGGAATGAAAATTCTCTCTTGAGGTTGAATTCAGCGTCACTAGACTCTCTGTACCGTCAATCGACATCACTGCCTCAGGAGCGCACACATGAAGGTCCTTATCTCTGGAGCCAGTATGGCCGGCCTGACGGCCGCTTACTGGTTCGCCCGTCTTGGCCACAGTGTGACGGTTGTCGAGCGAGCCGATGGATTGCGTCCAGGCGGCGCCCCGATCGATGTTCGTGGCCAAGCCCTGGGCACGACTGAACGCATGGGCATTCTGGCTGAAATCAATGCGCAGAAGATCGCCGTCGTGGCGCCGATGCCTGTCCTTGATGCCTCGGGCACGCAAGTTGCCACCCTGGATCTGAGCTGGTTTGCCAATGAGACCGATCACGATGTTGAAATCACGCGGGACCGGCTAAACCAGATTGTTCTGAATGCCATACCCAACGGCGTCGACTTTTTCTTTAATTCATCCATCGCCTCGATCGCCGATCAGCCTGGTGGCGTGGACGTGGTTTTTGTGGATGGCCGGCAGGGTCGTTACGATTTGGTTGTCGGGGCAGACGGACTCCATTCCAATGTGCGCAAGCTTGTGTTTGGACCAGAGAAAGACTATGTCCGCCACTTCGGCTATTACGTTGCCCTCATTGACCTGCCGAGCCACCGTGACTGGCAGCGTGCCATGCTCAACATCCCCGGCCTGACGATTGCCGTGCGTGATACCGGCGATGGTCCTCAGGCCATGATGCTCGCCGCCAAAGCCGAGCTGGACTATGACCATCGCAATCTCGATGCACAACGCAAAATGATTGATGACTTCCTATCGCAAGTCAGCACATGGCAGATGCCTGAATTGCGCGAGGCGTTTGCCGACCCCACGGCCAAGGGCTTTTATTTCGATTCGGTCAGTCAAACACACATGCCAAGTTGGATCAAGGGCAATGTGGCGGTGATCGGTGACGCGGGTCATTGCGCTGCGCTGCTGTCTGGCATGGGAACGACACTGGCCATGGTCGCCGCTGAAGCACTGGCCACCACCTGGACCGAAAACGATGGAAACACCTTGGCGGCGTCACCCATCTACCACGACCGCATGCGCCCCTACGTAGAGCAGTGCCAGGCATTCGCGCATGAAGGCGGCCCCATCATGGTGCCGCCAACTCAAGAAGCGCTCGATACGCGCAACGCAACTTTCCGAGAGTACGCCTCGAAATTGGCCGCTTAAACGGCGCAGTGTTGTGGTGAGTCGGCTTGGCTGAAATTGACGCTGCAAAAAGTGTGGCACGTTTTATTTCGCGGCTACTTTTGTGGGCTGTAACTTGTCGATTTAAAAGGAAAACGCCAGGCGCTCACGTTGAAAATCTGCGTGTCGATGCTTCGATTTCGCCCCAGGCCACTGGTTTTACACCGCAGTTTCGCAAGAGGCGGCGGTGTTTTGCTTTGTGGGGCCAGCGAGGCACACAATTGGCCAATGTCGTGCCTACTTGCTTCACGCTGTGGGGCTTGCTGAGTGAGGCAGCCACCACACATTCCTTCGTATTTAGACAACGAACGACATGCGGATGGGAAAAAGTCTGCGTTTGTAAAAACCCCTCATTCGACGGCAATCAAAGGGCTGCCGTCGACAGGCACGGCGGTGGAGTACTTGATCTCCTCCATCGCAAAGCTAGAACTGACGTCGAACATTTCCACCGAGTGGATCAGCTTGTGATAGACGGCATCCAGTCCCTCGATGTCGCGTACCACAACACGCAGCAGGTAGTCGATCTCACCGGTCATCCGATAGACCTCGACGATTTCGGGGATCCGTTGCACCGCAGCAGCGAACCGTTCTAGCCAAATGGCATTGTGCTGGTTGGTGCGTACCGTGACGAAGGCGACCGCCCCGTAGCCCATCTTCTTTGGATCACAGAGAACGACCTGCTTGCGGATGACGCCATCTTTCTTCAACCGCTGAATCCGCTTCCAGCACGGCGTTGCCGAAAGGTTCACTGCCTCGGCAATTTCTCCGATGGGCATTGAGGCGTCATTCTGTAGCAATTGCAGAATTTTCCGATCAGTAGCGTCCATTGAGTGCACCCTAATTTGTGGAATAAAAATCTCTTCGGAGGGGTAATTGAGAGAGAAAAAGAGACGAAATTCTCCTCCTGCCCTGATAGCATTCTTACATGACAAAATAAAAACCATCGTCGCTATTGCATGAATGCGAGGGTGTGCATGACCAGACTACACAGGGACACAATGGAACGGAAAATTTACCGAGAAGACACCGAGGCCACGCGCGTCGGCAGGGACCGTTCGATATGCGGCCGGTTAGTGAATCCGCCGATCGCGCGGACCACCACGGTTCTCGCCAGCAATCTGGCCGAGTGGGAGCAGACCTGCCGCGAGCCGGTTACTGGTGAGCCGACCAAGTACTACGGCCGATTCGGCACCGTGACCACGCAGGCCCTGGAGCAGGCGATGGTGCAACTTGAGGGAGGGTATCGCGCGATGTTGTTTCCGTCTGGACTGGCGGCCTGTACCCACAGCTTGATGGCCTTCGCGCGGCCGGGCGACCATGTGCTGATCGTAGACTCGGCTTATGGTCCGGTTCGCCATTTCGCCAACGAGACCCTCATCCCGTTCGGGATCGACGTGACCTTCTATGATCCGGGCATCGGGGCCGGCATCAATGCGCTTGTGCGTGACAACACTCGGGTGATTTATATGGAGTCGCCGGGGTCGATGAGCTTCGAGATGCAGGACGTACCCGCGATCTGCGCGGTCGCGAAGCAGCGCGGGATCACCACCCTGATCGACAACACCTGGGCCACCCCGTTCTATTTCAAGCCGCTGGCGCATGGCGTCGACATTTCAATCCATTCGGCGACCAAGTACATCTGTGGCCATTCGGACACCTTGCTCGGCATTGCAACCTGCAACCGCGAATCGTGGGATGCACTGGCCAACAGTGCCAGCAACTTCGGAGAAACGGCCAGCCCGGATGCCGCTTACGTGGCGTTGCGGGGCCTGCGCACGCTGCCGACGCGGCTGCGCCAGCATCACGCCTCGAGCTTGCAGGTCGCGGAATGGCTGGAGCGCCAGCCTGAGGTGGCGTGCGTCCTGCACCCCGCACTGGCTAGCGACCCCGGCCACGCGCTCTGGCAGCGCGATTGCACGGGTGCCAGCGGACTCTTCGCCTGTGTGCTGCATCCAGTGCCCCGCCAGGCGTTTGCTGGGTTCATCGACAGCCTTGAATTGTTCGGGCTCGGCGTCTCCTGGGGTGGCTACGAAAGCCTTGTGGCGCCCATCAATCTGCGCAACCTTCGCACCAGCACGCGCTGGTCGCACGAAGGGCCCGCCGTTAGACTTCACGTAGGTCTCGAAGACCCAGAAGACCTGATACAGGATCTTGCTGCATCGTTTAAGCTAATGGAGGCCCTGTGCGCGCGTGCCGCATGAACGGTTGTGACTGTCATGCGATGACAACCCGGATGCCGCGAAATTCAAGGAGTTTGGATGCCCACTGATTATTCGAATGCTTCTGCAGCGGACACGGGGTCTCTCTGGTCCGCGGTTACGCCCGATGACCCTGCGTGTCCGACGTTAAGGGGCAGCGTGCAAGCTGACGCGGTCGTCATAGGCGCCGGTTTTACGGGCCTGTCTACCGCGTTAAACCTTCGCAAGGCCGGCGTCGACGTGGTTGTGGTCGAGGCCGCCGAGCCGGGCTGGGGTGCATCAGGGCGCAACAATGGCCAAGTGATTCCCACGCTGTCCCGCCCCGATCCCGATGACATCGAGGCGCGGCATGGCGAGGCCGGCGAGCGCTTCGTGCACTTGCTGCGCGATTGCGCATCGACCTTGTTCGACACCGTTCGTGAACACGGCATCCAGGCCGAGGCCGAGCAGACCGGCTGGGTTCAGCCGGTGCATTCGCCCGGCAGGATGGCAATCGCCGAACGGCGCTTCAAGCAATGGTCTCAACGCGGCGCGCCTGTCGAGCTGCTTGACGCGGGCCAGGTGCAAAAAATGGTGGGCTCGCAGGCCTGGCATGGTGGCTTCTGGAATCGAACTGGCGGTCACATCAACCCACTGGCGCTGGCTCGGGGTCTCGCGCGGGCCGCGATCCAGGCCGGTGCGCGGATCTATGCACACACACCCGCGATCGAATTTGTACGCCGGGAGGGCTACTGGGTGGTGCGAACGCCCTCGGGCGAGGTGCGTGCACGTGCGCTGGTGCTCGCCACCAATACCTACACCGGTGAGTTCTCCAGCGTCCTGGCACCGCGCATCGCTCGCGAGGTGGTGCCCATCCGGTCTTGGCAGATGGCGACTCAGCCATTGCCAGACAGTGTCCGGGCCACGGTGATCCCCGGTCGTCAAGCGCTCTCTGATACGCATGGCGAGCTGGTTTTCGCGCGTTACGATGCACGCAATCGACTCATCACCGGCGGGGCGATCTTGCTGCCATTCGATCGCGCCGATCGCCTGAAGGCCGCTGTGGCCGAACGGATCGAGCGGCTGTGGCCTCAGATCGGCAAGGTGCATTTTGAGTACATCTGGAACGGCTATGTCGGAATGACCGACGACTTCATGCCGCGCTTTCACCGTCTCGGTCCTGATGCGTGGGCCTGGGCGGGTTGCAATGGCCGGGCGGTCGGCCTGTCGATCGCGTTGGGCGGGGAATTCGCGAAGGCCGTGCGCGGGGTGCCCGACCGTGAGCTGGCTCTGCCGTTCACCGAGCCGGCACCACTAGCGCTGCACGGCATCGTCCGTCGGGTCGCGCCGCTGATGCTGATGCGCTACCGACGCATGGACCGAACGGAAATCTGATCGTAATCAATAGGAGGCCACTGCATGCTCGCTAGCCTTGAAGGACTCGACCACCTCGTGGTGATGGTCAGCAATCTCGATCGCGCCGCCGACCAATGGCGTGCCTTGGGCTTCACCCTTTCGCCGCGTGGCACCCACAGTGCCCATTTGGGCACGGGCAACTACACGATCATGTTCGGCGTCGACTATCTAGAATTGCTGGGCGTGCTGAACGATACAGCGCTGAACGTGCCAAGCCGTGCCTTTCTTGACCGTCGCGGCGAGGGCATCGAGCGCGCAGCCTTCACGACCAGCAATGCTGCGGCCGGCGTGAGCGCACTGCAGACCCGCGGTATCGACGCAAAGGGTCCGATCGAATTCAGCCGGCCGGTCGATCTGAGCGACGGCCGTCGCGCAGAAGCCGCATTCAGCGTTTTTCATTGGCCGATCGAACAGCGGCCGGCGGACCTCCGCATTTTTGCCTGCCAGCACCACACGCGCGACACGGTCTGGCTTCCTGAATTGCAGGCGCACCCGAACGGGGCCACTGGCATCGTGTGCGTCGAAATCGTGACACCTACGCCGGCAGAGGCGGCGACGCAGCTCGCCGGCCTGATCGACGGACTGGCCCAGCCTTGCGACGCCGGGGTGCGGGTAGCCACCGGGCAGGGCCGGGGCGATTTCTTGTTCCTGACGCACGACACGTTTTTGGCACGCCGTCCCTCAGCACAGCGCGACGCCCTGCCTGCCGAAGGCGTGGCGGCCCTGGTGCTGCGCGTGACGGATCTGGTCACCGCCGCTCGTTCGGCTGGAGCGGCCGCCGTGGTCGACACGACATCGGTCACGGTGCCCGCCGACCGCGCGAGTGGTGCCATGATCGTGTTCGAAGCCTCATAAGCTCATAATCCGAAAATTGTTACTTGAAAATTAACTAACTGGAGACAAAAATGACATTCACCCGAAGAAACGCACTGCTCACCGGGCCCGCACTGGCCCTTTCTGCCGCGATCCCTGGCGTACTGCAAGCCCAGGCGGTCCCTACACCGCGCCGCGGCGGAAGCGTCACCGTGCACATGACCGGCGAACAGCGGGTGCTGAACCCGGCGCTGCGCGCCTCGACCGGCGTCTATGTGATCTCCGGCAAGATCATGGAAGCGCTGGTCGACCTGGATGCCAATGGCGGCCCGGCCCCGGTGCTGGCCACCGCTTGGAACTCCTCACCCGACGGAAAGACGATCACATTCACGCTGCGCGAGGGCGTGAAGTGGCACGACGGCAAACCCTTCACCTCGGCGGACGTGCAGTTCAGCGCGATGGAGATGTGGAAGAAGCACCTGAACTACGGCACGACGCTGCAGCTCTACCTAGAAGCCGTAGACACGCCGAACGCGAAGACCGCCGTGTTTCGCTACTCGCGCCCGATGCCGCTGGACCTGCTGCTGCGCGCGCTGGCCGACCTGGGCTATGTCGCGCCGAAACATGTCTACGAAGGCACCAACATCCTCGAGAATCCGGCCAACACCGCGCCGATCGGCACCGGGCCGTTCAAGTTCTCGAAGTACGAGCGCGGCCAGTACGTCATCGCAGTGCGCAACGAGAACTACTGGCGCGCGGGCTTTCCTTATCTTGACCAGATCATCTGGCGCTTCGTGCCCGACCAGGCCGCCGCCGCGGCCGCGATGGAGTCCGGGCAGATCCAGATCAGCCCCGAAGGCGGCTTCGCACTGTCCGACCTCAACCGCCTGAAGAAGGGCAACACCTTCGAGGTCTCGACGCGGGGCAACGAGGGCAACGCGGTGATGAACACCATCGAGTTCAACCACCGCCGCAAGGAACTGGCCGACCGCCGGGTACGCGAAGCCATCGTGCGCGCAACCGACGTCAACTTCTTCTGCGAGAACTTCCTGTACGGATTCGCCAAGCCCGCAACCGGTCCTTATCCCGCCACGTCGCCGAAATTCTTTGCGAAGGACGTTCCGCGCTACCCTTTCGACAAGAAAAAGGCCGAAGCGTTGCTCGACGAGGCCGGCTACAAGCGCGGCGCCAACGGGCAGCGCTTCTCGCTGCGGCTGGTGCCGGCGCCCTGGGGCGAAGACATCGCGCTGTGGGCCACCTTTCTGCAGCAATCGCTGCAGCAGGTGGGCATTGGCATCGAGATCGTGCGCTACGACGCCGCGGGCTACCTCAGCAACGTTTACAAGGACTGGAACTTCGACCTCGCGACCGGCTGGCACCAATACCGCGGCGACCCGGCCGTTTCTACCACCGTCTGGTACCGCTCGGGCAGCCCCAAGGGCTCGCCCTGGACCAACCAGTGGGGCTGGGAGTCGGCGGCCATCGACAAGCTGATCGACTCGGCGGCCTTCGAGATCGATCCGGCCAAGCGCCGCAAGCTCTACGGCGACCTGGCCACCGCGGTGAATACCGAGATTCCGTTGTGGATGTCGATCGAACGCCTGCTGATCTCGGTCACCAACAAGTCTCTGCAGAACCACCACAACCAGCCGCGCTGGATCTCCAGCAGCTGGGCCGACCTCTGGCTAAAGGTTTGACATGACTGTCCTGGCACTGGCGCTGCGGCGCTTGGCTGCGAGCGTGCCGACCCTGCTGATCATCCTAGCCGGCCTGTTCCTGCTGCTGCAGTTGGCGCCGGGCGACACGGTCGACGCGCTGGTGGCCCAAATGGGCGGCGGCGACGCGGCGATGATCGAGCAGTTGCGGCAGTTCTACGGCCTGGACGCCTCGGTGCCGGTGCAGTTGGGGCGCTACCTGTGGCGGCTGGTGCAGCTGGACCTGGGCTACTCGGCGATCTACGCCAAGCCGGTGCTCGACGTCATCCTCGAGCGCCTACCGGCGACGCTGCTGCTGATGGTCTCGGCGCTGTCGTTTGCCTTCACCGCCGGCCTGGTGCTCGGCGTGCTGGCGGCGCGGCGCGTCAATCACTGGCCCGACACGATGATCTCGACGCTGGGCCTGGTCTTTTACGCCACGCCGTCGTTTTGGTTCGGGCTGATGGGCATCGTGCTGTTCTCGATCCACCTGGCCTGGCTGCCATCGGGCGGCTTCGAGACCATCGGCAGCGGGCTGACCGGGTTGGCACGTGTGCTAGACATCGCGCGCTTCCTGGTGCTGCCGACGATGACGCTGGCGCTGGGCTTCCTGGCGGTCTACCTGCGCATCATGCGGGCGTCGATGCTGGAGGTGCTGAGCCTGGACTTCGTACGCACCGCACGCTCCAAGGGACTCGCTGAGACCGCCGTCGTGGTCCGCCATGTGCTGCGCAACGCGCTGCTGCCGATGGTCACCCTGGTCGGGCTGCAGGCCGGCACGATGCTGGGCGGGTCGGTGGTCGTCGAGAGCGTGTTCGCATTGCCGGGCCTCGGTCGCCTGGCCTACGAGTCGGTCGTGCAGCGTGACCTCAACACCCTGCTGGGCATCGTCTTCATCTCGGCGGTGCTGGTCATCGTCATCAACTTCATCGTCGACTTGGCCTATGCGCGGCTCGATCCGCGCATAGGCGCCGGCCGCTAGCACCGCATGAGATTCCTTCGCCTTTACCTTCGCAATCCGGCGGCCCTTATCGGGCTGGTGCTGCTCTTCTTGGTGCTGTTCCTCGCCGGCTCGGCCGACCTGTTGTTTCCAGGCGACCCGCTGAGCCTGGCCGGCCGGCCACTGTCCTGGCCGCTGTCCAACCCGCGCTTCCCGCTCGGCACCGACTCGTCGGGCCGCGACATCGCCGCGCAGATCTTCCACGGCGCACGCATCTCGCTGCTGATCGGGGTGGCCGCCACGCTGATCGCGATACTCGTAGGCACGGTGATCGGCGCCGTCGCCGGGTTCTACGGTGGCTGGACCGACGATCTGCTGATGCGCATCACCGAGGCCTTCCAAACCGTGCCGAGCTTCCTGCTGCTGCTGGTGCTGGTGGCCGTCTTCGGCTCGAACCTGCTGACGGTGACGCTGGCCATCGGCGTGGTCTCCTGGCCGGCGCCCGCGCGGCTGACCCGGGCCGAGTTCCTGTCGCTCCGCAACCGCGAGTTCGTACAAGCCTGCCGCACGCTGGGCCTGCGCGACAGCGCGATCATCTTTCGCGAGATCCTGCCCAACGCAATGCCGCCGCTGATCGTCTATGCCAGCGTCGTGATGGCCACCGCGATCCTCATGGAGAGCGCGCTCGCCTTCCTGAGCCTGTCGGACCCGAACGTCGCCTCCTGGGGCAACCTGATCGGCCAGGGCCGCGGCGTGCTTCGTACCCAGTGGTACGTGTCGGCGATCCCCGGCGCGGCCATCCTGCTCACGGTTCTGGCGGTGTCGCTGGTCGGCCAGGGCCTAAACGACGCGCTGAACCCGCGACTGAAATCCCGATGAGCCGCCTAGATCCCAGCCCCGCCGCCGACCTGCCGGCTCCGATCCTGCGCCTGGACGGGCTGAGCGTACGCCTGCCGCGCAACGCCGAGCGCGAACACGCCATCCTCGACGTCAGCCTGGCGCTGGCACCCAACGAGATCCTATGCGTCGTTGGCGAGTCGGGCTCGGGCAAGTCGATGACCAGCAGCGCCATCATGCGTCTGCTGCCGCCCGGCGTAGTGGCCGACCACGGTTCCATCGTCTTCGACGGCCGCGACCTGCTGAAGCTGAGCGAGGCGCAGATGCGAGAGGTGCGTGGGGCGCAGATCGCGATGGTCTTCCAGGAGCCGATGACGGCGCTGAACCCGCTGCACACCGTGGGGCAGCAGATCGGCGAAATGTTCCGCATCCACACCGCCTTCGGTGTCGACGTCATCGAGCAGCGCGTGCATGCGCTGCTCGATGAGGTGCGCATGCCCGATCCGCAGGCCGCGGCGGGCGCCTATCCGCACGAACTGTCAGGCGGACAGCGCCAGCGGGCCATGATCGCAATGGCGCTTGCGCTCGAACCCCGGGTGCTGATCGCCGACGAGCCGACCACCGCGCTCGACGTCACCACCCAGGCGCAGATCCTACGCCTGATCCGCGACCTGCAGAAGCGCAAGAGCACCTCGGTGCTATTCATCACCCACGACTTCGGCGTCGTCGCCGAGATCGCCGACCGCGTCGCCGTGATGCAGCAGGGCCGCCTGGTCGAACAGGGGCCGGCGTCGCAGGTGCTCAATGCCCCGCGCCACGCCTACACGCGGCAGCTGATCGGCGCGGTACCGTCGCTAACGCCGCCCGCATCGCGGCCGGCGGTGCCTGGCGGCGCGGTGCCGGCGCTGGTGGTGGAAGAGGTCTCGAAGACCTACCGCACCGGCGGCTTCCTAGCCCGCGGCGCCCGCGTCACCAAGGCGCTGGATCATGTCTCGCTGGAACTGCCCAAGGGCGCAACGCTAGGTGTGGTCGGCGAATCGGGCTCGGGCAAGTCGACGCTGGCGCGCTGCATCGTGCGCCTGATCGACCCAGACGGCGGGCGCATCATGATCGACAACCTTGACCTGGCCGCGATGTCGCACCGCCAAGTCCGGGCCGCCACGCAGCGCGTGCAAATGGTATTCCAGGATCCCTACGCGTCGCTGAACCCACGCCGGCGTGTCGGCGAGTTGGTGGCGCAGGGGCCGATGGCGCACGGCGTCAGCCGCCGCGAGGCGATGGCCAAGGCGCTGTCTCTGCTTTCGCTGGTGGGCCTTGACCCGGCGGCCATCGACCGCTTCCCGCACGAGTTCTCCGGTGGCCAGCGCCAGCGTATCGGGCTGGCACGCGCGCTTGCCCTAGACCCCGAGATCCTGATCGCCGACGAGCCGGTCTCGGCACTTGACGTCTCGGTGCAGGCGCAGGTGCTAGGCCTTCTCGAGGACCTCAAGCAGCGGCTCGGGTTGTCGATGCTGTTCGTCACGCACGACCTCCGGGTGGCCGCGCAGATCTGCGATGTGGTGGTCGTGATGAAGGCCGGAAAGATCGTCGAAGCCGGTCCCACCGCCCAGGTTTTCACGAATCCGCAAGCCGAATACACACGCGCACTGCTCGAGGCCATTCCGGGGCGCGAATGGTCCGCACACGCAGCGCCAGAACAAAACCACCACAAAGGAGAATTGACATGAGCCAAGTGCCGTCCACCCACCCGCAGAACCTGTCCATGCTGGCCAAGCGTCGCATCGAGGCCGAGATCCTTGGGCACGTCTACGAAGTGCTCAAGGCCAGCCACGGCAAGGAGGCGGCGATGCAGGCCGTTGGAAACGCGGTGCGCCGCTCCTCTATTGACCAGGCCCAGCGCTTTGCCGCGGAGACGGGAGGTCCGACATCGCTGCAGAGTTTTATCGATATCAGCGCGCTGTGGGAGAGCGAGGATGCGCTGAAAATCGAGGTGCGCAAGAAGACCGACACGGAGTACGTGTTCGACGTCGTGCGCTGCCGCTATGCCGAGATGTACAAGGCGATGGGCCTGGGCGAGATTGGCCACCTGCTGTCCTGCCAACGCGACGGTACCTTCTGCGAAGGCTACGACCCGAAGCTGAAGTTCGCGCGTACCCAGACCATCATGCAGGGCGCGAGCCACTGTGATTTCCGCTATTCGTATGAAGCCGATGGCGCAGAGACCGCACCTTCGCGCGACGCCACCAGCTGATCGATCACCGGAGTTCCCATGCAACCTGTCAGCATCGCACTCGCCAGCTCCTGCTTCAGCCCGTCCTATGCCAGTGCACGCGGCCGTTTCCTGCTTGCCGCCGACCGCGCGGGCGCGCGTTTGGACATCTTCACGAACACCGTGGCCAGGGGGCCAGATGGCGGAACGCTCACGACCGACGTCGCCGTGCTCGGACCGCCGGATGCGCAAAACGCTTTGGTGATCGTCAGCGGCACGCACGGCCCCGAGGGCTTCGTTGGCTCGGCTGCGCAGATCGCGCTGCTCGATGCGCTGGCGACCCAAGCGCAGGCCCTTGATGTGCGTGTCGTGCTGGTGCATGCGATCAATCCGTGGGGCTTCGCCCACATCAGCCGCACCACCGAAAACAATGTTGACCTGAACCGCAATTTCATCGACTGGCGGTCGCCGCCGCCGGCCAATCCGCCCTATGCAGATCTGCATCCCCTGCTTTGCCCCTCGGAATGGTCGCCCCAGGCGATCGAAGCCGCCAATGCGGGACGGGATGCCTGGACCGTGAAGCACGGTCTGGACGCCTACGTCAACGTGACCAGTCGCGGCCAGTACAGCCACCCGGATGGCTTGCACTATGGCGGCATTGGCCGCGAATGGTCGAACCTGACCCTCGAAACGATCATTGAGCGCCATCTCGATGGCGTCAAGCGGATCGCGCTGATCGACTGGCACACCGGACTCGGCGAACCAGGCGAGCCGTTCTTCCTGTGCTTCAACGAGCGCGGCGGTCCGGGCTGGGAACGGGCCTGCGGCTGGTGGGGTCGTGAGAGCGTCGAGACCAAGGGCGGCTTCGAGGGCGCGGGCCGGCCCAGCTATTCTGGCCTGCTGTTCCATGGTGTACAGCAGTTCGCCCCCGCGGCCGAAGTGACCGGTGCGGTCATCGAATTTGGCACCCGAAGTCGGGCCGAGATGCGTTACGCGCTGCAGATCGACCATTGCCTGCGGTTCGACGCCACCCTTCCCAAGTCGCAACATGCGGCGATGCGCGAGCAACTGCTGGACGCGTTCTCGCCCTTTTCGCCTGGCTGGCAGCGCAGCGTGCTCGGCCACGCGATCGCAATCCAGCAGCAGGCGCTCCAGGGTGCGGCCGGCTGGCGCTGATGCGCGGCGCCTTGAGGCGGCCCGCCACGCCCGATCTCTTCTCTACCAAAGTTCATCATGAAAAACAGCTCTGGCGCGACGCCTGATAAGACCTTTGACGTCATCGTGGCGGGTTCGGGCGCGGCAGCACTGACGGCGGCCCTGACCGCGGCGGTGGCCGGATTGAAGGTTCTGGTGCTGGAGAAATCCTTGCTGCTGGGCGGAACGTCCGCCATGTCAGGGGCGGGGATGTGGGTGCCAGCCAATCATCTGGCAGCGGCCGCCGGCTTCCAGGACAGCCCGCAGGAAGCCTTGGCCTATTTGAGGAGCGCGTCGCCGGCCGACTGGCGGTCGACGGAAGATCCCTTGTGGCAGCGCTTCACCGAGGAGGCGCCGAACATGCTCGCGTTCGTGGAACGCCACACCCCGCTGCGCTTTTCGCTGACCAATGAGCCCGACCCGATGGCCGAGCACGAGGGCGGCAAGCTTGAGGGGCGCATGGTGTCGCCCAAGCTGCTGAGCCGTCGCCTCGTGGGCCAGTATGCGCGCCGCTTGCGGCCGTCGACGATGTCGCACCTGTTCACCTACAACGAGATGAGGTCGACCGGCATCTACACCCGGCCCGTGCGCGCCATCGTGTGCATGCTTCCCAAACTGCTGTGGCGCGCGCTCACTCGCCGCGCGGGGCAAGGCAGCGCGTTGATCACCGGCCTGCTGAAGGGCTGCCTGGATCACGGATGCCGCGTCGAGACGTCGGCCCGGGTTTTAGACCTTTTGGTCGACGACGCTGCCGGGCGCATCGTCGGCGTGCGGGTGCAGCAGGGCGGCGAAACACTTGACTACTACGCCAGGCGCGGCGTCGTGCTGGCCACCGGCGGCTTCGAATGGGACGAGACGCTCAGGCAAACCCATTTTCCAGGCCCGCTAGACCGGCTCGGCAGCCCTCGCACCAACGAGGGCGATGGCCAGCGCATGGCTCAGAAAGTCGGAGCGCGTCTGGATCGCATGGACCAGGCCAATGTGTATCCGACGCTGCCCACGGTCTACGAAGGGAAACCTCACGGGTTGCCCTTTCCCTTTCAGGCCTTTGCGCATGCGATCGTGGTGGATCGTCACGGGCGCCGCTTCGTCAGTGAAAGCGATTACAACATCGGCGAGCATCTGGACAGGCGCAACGCGGATGGTTCATCTGTGCATCTGCCGGCCTATGTCGTCGCTGACGCACGGTTCATGAAGCACTCGCTGCCCTTCCGGTGGTTCGCGCGCAAGCAGCCGGGTTGGGTACACAGTGCGCCCACCCTGGCAGAACTGGCCGTTCGGTTGGGCTTGCCGGTCTCATCGTTGCAAGACACCGTGTCTCGCTTCAACGGTTTTTGCGCACAAGGCAAAGACTTGGATTTCGCGCGTGGCGAAAGCGTGTGGGAACGCTTCCAGTCGAGCGGAAAAGTCAACTGGGGACGCGTGGAGCAAGGGCCTTTTTTCGGCATGTCGATCAACCGGTCCATCCTCGGAACCAAAGGCGGACCTCGCACCGACCCCGGAGGCCGGGTGCTGCGAACCGATGGCAGCGTGATCAAGGGGCTCTACTGTGCGGGGAACGCAATGGCCAACCCCATCGGCACTCGCGCAGTGGGTGCCGGCACCACGATCGGCCCGTGCATGACCTGGGGCTTCATCTGCGCAAGCTCTGCGGTCAGCGAGATTGGATGAAGGCTACAAAGAAATGGACTTTTGGTGCCGGTCCTGCTTTCTGGGGACCATGTCGTGCGCGACAGTTGGGACATTGCCATTTACCTGGGCCAACCTGCCTGACAAGCGTGCATTGTTTCCCACAGAAGGGAACGTCAGAATGGCAACGTTCATCCATCACTGGACGGTGACTCAACGCCATCTTTCCGTCTTCAAAACGTTGGCAGCTGACATCTGGGACGCTTTGAATTCTCAGGACTAAGCTTATTTTCGAGAGTCTCGAGAGAAACGTTTGAACGATGCCTGGACTTGCACGGAGGGCTGGGGCGCCGTGGCGTTCAGCAAGTGCGCGATGCGCAGGCCCTTTAACAAAGCAGGTCATAACAACAAGTTGGCTTTCTGCCCGTTGTCTAGGAAGCGTCTGAGCGCCAGCCTTAGCCTCAGGATGTCCATGCTCCGGGTCGTGGGCAAGCCCTCCGACATATGGGCTCGCTGCTCGCTGAGCCAGGTGTGCAGTTTGTTCACGAAACCCTCGATGCGAGCGAAGATTTCTGACTGCATCCCATCAAGGCTTGATGGGCGCATCCCCTTGAATCTGTTGCCACAACGCCCATTCATCGGGCGTCAGCCGGTTCTTTTGTTGGGCCACTGATTCAAATCGGGCGGCATCGGTCATGACGCCCAGCTGCCGAATCTGGGAGATCAGCACTTTGTAGTGCTCAATGGCGTGTTCTGAGGTGGCCGCGATCTTGTGCAGGGGCAGCACTGAGACATCTTCCTTGAGCTCTCTTTCCCTTTTCGCTTTGACGATCAGGCGGTTGACTTCTTCATCGCTCAAATGAAGTCGCTTGGCTTCGGCCATGACTTTGTCAGTCTCGGCCCCGTTCAGCACGCCGTCTGAGAGCATCTCATACAGTTCGTTATTCAATGTTTCCCGCTCGATGCGGAGCTGGTCGGTAAAGGCAGAGGACAGCAAGGCCGCAGGAATCGCAAAGATACCAATCCCGAGCAAAGCCAGGATGATGGTCATCACCCGGCCCATGGGTGTGATGGGCGAAATATCGCCATATCCGACGGATGCCAGCGTGATCACCGCCCAATAAATGGATTGGGGAATGTTTTCAAACTTTTCAGGTTGGGCTTCGTGCTCGAACAGATAGCCCAGGCTGGCCGTCATGATGACCAGCAGCAGCATGATGAACGCTGATGCCGCCAGCACTGGCCATTCCCTGGAGATGACACGGGTGAGGGTGGTGGTGGCACCGGTGTATCGGGTGAGCTTGAGCAGCCGCAGCAATCGGAAAACCCGTAAGAACCGCAAGTCCAGCAAATGGTGAAGGAAGAACTCCAGAAAGAACGGCAAGATGGCCAGAAAATCGATGATGGAACTGGTGGTTTTGGCTTGCTTGATGCGCCCGCCCAGCGCATGTTTCATGCCTGGATTTTCAACGCAGCTGTAGATTCGCAAGCAGTATTCCAGCGTGAAGATGCCCACTGCGAGGGCATCCAGAATGATGAACTCCAGATTCAGCAGGTATTGGATGCTGTGCACCGATTCGAAGATCACGGCGATGACGGAAACGATCACCCAAAAAACAATGAAGTTGTCAAAAATATGATGGAGCTCGCCACCAAAAGGGCTTGGAAACACCAGGGCGTGGACCTTTTGCCTGAATGTTCTGCCTTGGTTGGCTTGCTTGAACTCATGAAATGCGGGCACGAGCACCCTGAACAGCTTGAGGATTCGCAGCAAACGAAGCAGCCTGAGGGCGCGCAGATCCAGCGGGATGAATGCCTGCAAATAAAACGGCAGCACGGCGATCAGGTCGATCAGCGCAAACGGACTGAGGGCATAGCGCACTCTGGGCCGGTGTGCAGCCTTGAACTCTTCATCTTCTGGCGCCAGGTAAAGGCGCAGCAGGTATTCGATGGTGAAGACAGACACTGAAAAAACATCAAACGCATGAAACCATGCGGTGAATGGTGTGTAGATGGATGGAATGTGTTCGGCCACCAAGGCGACCAGATTGACCACGATCAAGAGGCTGATCCAGCGGTCGATCACTTTTTGGAAGTTGTCCTTTTGATGGGGTGACAACAGCCACAAAAATAACCACCTGCGCAAAGGCAAATCACTCGAGATGATGCTTTGGTCCATGGGCGTGTTGTTGATAGCGGGTTCTTTGGTTTCCATACGCAGTGCCTTTAGAACTCGATCTCACCAATGCGAACCACATTGGCGCCCTTGTCGCAAACCGACAACCTGATTTGAAATTTTTGTCCAATGTCGTCGCTGTCTGCCAAAGCGGTCAACAGGGTGGGAATGGCCGAGCCGGGTGGGGTGGGCGTGTGTTTTTCAAACACCAAAGAACCCGCCAAAGTCCGGTCCTGAGAATCGCATTTGACGCCACGCTGCAAGCGGCCGCCAGAAAAGGGGTTGGTCAGTGAGCCAAGTGGGCCGTCAGGTGCCGTGATGCTTTCGAAACAGCCCCCCCAAGTCTGTGTGGCAGGAGGCAATTGCGCGGCACAAGCGGCCGGCTCGTAACCAGGTTCATGCCGGCTCTTGGCAGATTCGCTCAGCCATTTGAGCCAGGCCTCCCCATTGCGTTTGGACGTTTCCTCAAGCTTTCCCTGTTGGTAGGTCGTGTAACCCATCAACGCCACCACGCAGGTCATGCAAATCATGAAAAAGATGAACAATTTGTCTGTACGCTTCAACGGCGGGGAAATTTGCTGGGTGCTGGCTTGTTTTGTATCCATGGCCATTTGTAAAAGTCGTCAAAACGCTACATTGAGGCCGCAAGACCGCCAAGTCAATATATTTTGTCTTTTTGTCGATTTATGTATTATTTTTATCTATTTGATATTTTGGTTGATTCAAATAGGGTGGTTTTTGAAACGACCTAAACTGAGTGCGCATGCGACATGACCGAGTGCTGGTGTACTGCACCCGTTTCGTCCAAATAAAAATTCAGACGACTGGCTGGGCAGGGGCCACAGACGCCCCCTGAATACCGTGCACGGTCAATGCCTCGGCGACCTTGCCGGATGCCTTCATGTCTTCTACAAATCGGCTCAGGCTTGCAAGCGCTTGCGGCCCTCTGACTTTGGGCGTGCCCATGGCTTGCTCGATGACCATGAAGCGGCCCGGCAAAACACGCAAATGCCCATGCCGGCGGGCATCGGATTCGAGTTGCTGGCGCACGCCGGCTGCGACTTCCAGTCCTTGCGCCAAAAACACATCAACCACAGTGGGCGAAGTGGGTGCCCGAACAATGCCGGCCTGCTTTAAGGCGCGTGTGAGGTACAAGTCGTAAGCACTGCCCTTGCCCACGGTGACTTGTATGCCCGCTTCATCCACTTGTTCATTGCGCGTGATGGCCGACCCTTCGCGCACCATGTAGCTGCCTTCTATCAAGACATAAGGGGGAGAAAAAGCGATGTCTTTGCCACGCAGCGGATCGATGGCAAAAAAACCGATGTCGACCTGGTTCGAACTGGCAGCTTCCACCGATTGGCCCGCAGAGTCAAAAACACTCAAAGTCAGCTCGAGCCCCAGAGACAGGGCCAAGGCGCGGGCCATGTCCACCGAAACACCGGCAGGTTCACCGGTCTCGGGGTGGCGATAAGCAAGAATCGGATTGCCCAAATTGATGGCTGCGCGCAAAACGCCAGTGGGCGCCAGTGCATCGATGAGATCAGAGTCAATGGCCATGTTTTTACTTTCAAAATGAAGGGCAACTCTTTGTTGGCCACGGCAGAGGATAGTTTGTTTGTGTGAAGAATATAAGCGCTTCTTTCACCACCAATGGACCCGTTTAAAAGGCAACTGCAAACGACCTAGAGCATCACCGATCAGCCATAAAAAAACCCGTCACATGGACGGGTTTTTGGAGCAAGCTGAAAAAGATCAGTTGCGTGTGTCGCGGTAACCGCTGCCGTAGCCGGTGCTTGGCTCTTTCGGCTTGGAGATGTTCACCACGATGGAGCGACCGCTGACCGACATGCCATTGAGGCCCGTGATCGCGGCTTGGGCTTCTTCAGCGCTGGACATTTCGACAAATGCGAAGCCTTTGGAGCGACCTGTGTCGCGGTCCATCATGACTTTGGCCGACAGGACGCCGCCAAACTCCGAGAAGTTTTGACGCAAGCTGGCGTCGTCGATGGTGTAAGGCAAGTTGCCCACGTAAAATTTGCTGCTCATGGTTGAGCCTTTCAGAGAGGTGGCATGCAGATTTTGAAACAAACCCTGCACACAGGAAATGGCGGTTTCTTGGAAGATCCCGCCGGGAAAAGTGCATCGCCTGACGGCGTCTGCACATTTGTTGGGTTGAGCTTGGAACTTGCAACCCGTCGCGGGTCAAGTCAGTGAGGCATCGTGGGTCATGTCCAGACCCTGGGGGCTCGAGGTCAATTGAGGGCGAGCCGGAATGTTAAAAAAACGTCTGAAATCCGCAATAAATCTATTCAAATCAAAGCCGATTGTATTCTTATAAATTTTGCTGTACCCAGCCAAGCGGGGGGAGGCTTGAGTTTCATGCGTCGTGCAAGAAGCCATCACGCACTTCGAGGGCACCGCTGCGTTCCAGTTCGGACAGCATCATGTCCAGCCAGGTGGGCCAGTCGTGGTCGAGGCCAAAGCGGTGGTGCAGGTCGTTCAAATAGGGCACCCGCATGGCCCAGTCGCTGAATTCGGTTTTGGAGATGCGACCCCATTCCAGCAATTTGAATTTGAGCAGCACCTTGGTGCCATAGCGTGCGTGGCGCTCCGGGTTTCGGGCAAAGGCTTCCAGTTTGCTGCGTGCCAGAGCCAGTGCGGGGGCCACTTCGGTGAAGACGGCGCCATGCCCCGGGATGATGGTGGTGGGCTTGAGTTGCTCGATCAGGTCGAGCGTTTGCCCGACCTCGTCAAAAGCGTCAATGCCCACCAGTTCAGGAAACACCACCCCGAATCCGTTTTGCCACAGGGCATCGGCTGACATCAGCAGCCGGTGTTCTGGCGCGAACAAAATCACCGAGTGCGGATCATGGCCGGGGGCGGCATGGACTTCCCAGTCCGTATTGGCCCAGCGGCGGTTGGTTCCAGGTTGGAGCAAACCGGTGAAGGTGAAGGGGGGGCAATTTTGCCCGGTGGGTTTGTAGCTCAACGCATCTTCAGACCAGGCTTGTACGTCAGCCGCCAATCCGGGGGGTATCCAGGTTTGCAAAGCCGGGTAGCGGGCTTGCAGGGCCTGGTTGCCGCCGCAGTGGTCGCTGTGCAAGTGGGTGTTGGCCAATTGGTCCAGCGTGCGGCCTTGCAAAGCTTGCTCGACCAAGGCCAGTGTTTGCGCCTGGTGCGTGACATAGCCACTGTCCACCAGCGTGGCGCTGTCCGCATCGCAAAGCAGCACATTGTTGGCCGAAAGCCAGCCACGCTCAAGGACGGTGACGCCCTCGGGCAAATAAATGCTTGAGTTCATGCTGGACAACGGGGGCTTTATTTGTTGCTGCGCAGTTCCCGGCGCAAAATTTTGCCAACGTTGGATTTGGGCAACTCGTCCCGGAACTCGATGTATTTGGGGCGTTTGTAGCCCGTCAGATTTTCATGACAGAACTGGGCTACCGCCTCTTCGGTCAGCAGTGGGTCGTTGCGCACCACAAAGGCCTTGATGGTTTCGCCTTGCATGGCATCTGGGATGCCCACAACGGCGCACTCCACCACGCCAGGGCAAGTCGAGATGACGTTTTCCAACTCGCTTGGAAAGACGTTGAAGCCGCTCACGATGATCATGTCTTTCTTGCGATCGACGATGCGTGTGTAGCCTTCGTGGTCCATGATGCCCACATCGCCCGTGCGCATGAAGCCGTCGGGTGTGAAGGTCTTGGCGTTTTCTTCGGGCTGGTTGAAATAGCCGGTCATCACATTGGGGCCACGAATACAAATTTCGCCCGAGCTGCCGATGGGCAAGCTTTCGCCTTCATCGTCTTTGATGGCGATGTCGATGCTGGGCAGCGGCAGACCGATGTTGCCGCTGAAGTGGGTTTGTGTGACCGGGTTGTTGGTGCCAATGGCGCAGGTCTCGCTCATGCCCCAGCCTTCGATCATGGCGCTGCCGGTGGCTGCTTGCCAGTGTCGTGCAGTGCCTTCGGATGCGGCCATGCCCCCTGCCTGAGTCAGTCGCAGCGACGAAAAGTCGATGGTCTTGAACATGGGGTGTTGCATCAAGGCGTTGAACAAGGTGTTGACCCCGGGCAGCATGTGAAAAGCCCGCTGTTTGAGCACCCCGATGAACTTGGCAAAGTCACGTGGGTTGGGCACCAGCGTCAGGTGTGAGCCTTGACGGATCGCCAGCAAACACAGTGTCAAGGCAAAGATGTGATACAGCGGCAAGGCCGCAATGCTGTTGACTTTGCGCAAATCGCCAATGCTGGCCAAGGCCGGGGTGAACCAGCCTTCGGCTTGCAAAATGGCCGCCACCACGTTGCGATGCGTCAATACCGCGCCTTTGGACAGGCCGGTCGTCCCGCCGGTGTATTGCAAAAATGCCATGTCATCCAGCGTTTGGTGCGTTGGTTTCAGGCTCAGGTTGCGGCCTTGTGCAATGGCTTTCTTGAACGAGGTGACCGTGCGCCCGCCATCCAGCGACAGCTCGAATTCAGGCACCATTTTGGCCAGGTGCCGCACGGCAAATGTCATCCAGCGGCCGTACCAGGGGCCCAGCAAGTCGCCGATTGAAGCCAGCACCACATGTTGAACGGCCGTGTGGCCCTGCACATTTTGCAAGGTGGCTGCAAAATTTTCCAGAATGACGATGGCCGTGGCACCGGAGTCCTTGAGTTGGTGTTCCAGTTCGCGGGCGGTGTAGAGCGGGTTCACGTTCACGCAGGTGTAACCGGCGCGCAAGATGGCGGCCATGGTCACGGCAAATTGGGGCAGGTTGGGCAGCATGATGGCCACCCGGCTGCCGGGCGCCAAGCCTTTGTCCTGAAGCCAGGCGCCCAGGGCTCTGGACAGTTCGTCGAGTTCCTTGTAGCTCATCCAGCGGTCCATGCAGACCGAAAACGGGCTGTTGCTGTGCTCACTGAAAGCCCTCTCCATCAAGTCGGTCAGACTGGTGTATTGGTTCGGGTCGATGTCGTGCGGGACGCCGGGTGGGTAGTTTTTCAGCCAAATACGTTCCATCACTTGTTCTCCTGATTGCCTTGATTGTGGCCAACTGTTTGCCAAAGTGTGATCGGGCAAAACCTCGGTCGTGTCCGGCAAGGTCTCACAGGCGACAAATAACCGGAACAGACAAGGCCGGGCCATTGGGTGTAGAGTTAGGGAAAACCCTTGAATATATATGACCTTGAACACCAACCACCGTCCTGGATTTTGGCGCCATTTCTGGCAGCGCTGGGTTGTGGGTGGCGTGTTGGGCTGGGCTGCGGAGAGGCCCCCCGTCCGCGCAAGTGGCGGGTGGATTCCCATTCGGTCTTTGTCGCCGCGCCACAAGCCGCGCATCCTCAAGCATTTGTTGTCCCTGGATGTGCAGGACCGTTACTTGCGTTTTGGGTACCAAGCGACCGATGAGCAGATTGAGCGCTACGTCTTGGGCTTGAACTTTGAGCGCGATGAGATTTTTGGGGTGTTCAACCGCCGCCTTGAACTGGTGGCCATGGCGCATTTGGCGTATTCGGTCGATCCACAGTGGGCCACTTGCGCTGAGTTCGGTGTGTCGGTCGCTTCCCATCAGCGCGCCAAAGGCTTGGGAGTCCGCCTTTTCAACCACGCCGCCATGCACGCCCGCAACCAGGGTGTGAGCATGCTGTTCATCCACGCGTTGAGTGAAAACGTCGCCATGCTCAAAATTGCGCGCCATGCTGGCGCCAAAGTCCAGCGTGATGGCAGCGAATCCGAGGCCTATTTGACCTTGCGTGAGGCGACGCTGGACAGCCAGTTGAGCGGGCTCATGCAAGAGCAAATGGCCGAATTGGACTACCAGTTGAAAAACCAGGCGCAGCAATTTCGCGAATGGCTGGCCACCATGCAAGAGATTCGCCAAGGGGTGCGCGATGCCCGCCACGCATCACACAAGCCCTGATTTGTCGGCTTGTCATCTGAATCCGCTATCCTTGTGACTTGCCCATAACAGCATGTCCTGCACTTTCTGACTGTGTCCGACCCTCACCCCGCGCGTTACCTTGAACGCGAAGACAAGCGCAGTTTTCTGCAAAAGCTTGCCGAATTCATCCATCCCGGCCCCGACTCGACCGACGAGTTGATCGAAACCCTCGCCGAGGCCGAAGACAACCACATCATCAATACAGAGAGCCGCCTGATGCTCGAGGGCGTGATCCGCATGGCCGACATGACGGCGGGCGATGTGATGGTGGCCGCGCCCCGGATGGACTTGCTGGACATTGAAGACTCGGTTGACCAGTTGCTGAACCACGTGATCGAGACTGCGCACTCGCGTTTTCCGGTCTTTGAGGGTGAAAAAGAAAACATCATTGGCATCTTGCTCGCCAAAGACCTGCTCAAGCTGCAGCGTGCCCCCGAGTTGAACATTCGCGCCTTGCTGCGTCCGGCGGTCTTTGTGCCTGAGAGCAAAGGCCTGAATGACTTGCTGCGGCAGTTCCGAGACAACCGCAACCACCTGGCCATCGTCATCGATGAGTTCGGGCGTACCGCTGGCCTCATCACCATTGAGGATGTGCTGGAACAAATTGTGGGCGAGATCGAGGACGAATTCGACATCGCCGATGACGAGGGCGACATTTTTGGTTTGCCGGACCGGAGTTTCCGTGTCAGTGGTGACACCTCGCTTGACCGTGTCAGCGAAGCCTTTGGCGTCAACTTGCAAGAAGCGCGCGAAGACAGTGAGGGCCCTGACTTTGACACCGTCGGTGGCCTGATTGCCCACGAAATGGGCCATGTGCCGCGTCGGGGCGAACGACACGTTCTGGCGGGCCTGCAGTTCGTCGTCTTGCACACCCGTGCCGGTGCGGTGCGCTGGTTCAAGGTGTCGCCTGTTTCCACGGTTCCCCCCCCCGAGCCCAAGGCATGAATTTTCGCCCGGCGCGAGTGCGCGGTCTGCAAACCGTGTGGCCCGCTTTGGCGGGTGCAGCGCAGGCCGCGTCCATGGCCATGCCCGGCAATGGCCAGGCGCAAGGGTGGCTACAGGTTTTGAGTTTGTCCTTGCTGGCCGCTGGCCTGGTGCGAACAGTGCGCGACGACCAACCGGCCCGTTCTTCGGCCAGGCAGGCCGCTTGGGCGGGTGGTGTGTTTGCCACCGCCTGGCTCACGGGCTGCTTTTGGTGGTTGTTTGTGTCCATGCACGATGTGGGTGGTTTGCCTGCCCCCTTGGCTGCTCTGGCAGTGGGTGCTTTGGCGGCGGCTTTGGCGCTGTATTACGCTGCGGCCTCGGCAGCTTGGGTGGTCCTGGCCAGAGGCGGCATGGCGCATCGGCCAGGTTGGGCCAGCGCGCTATTTGCCGCCTTGTGGACCCTGGCCGAACTCATGCGTGGACGCTGGCTGACCGGTTTTCCTTGGGGTGCTGGCGGTTATGCGCATGTGGATGGCGTGTTGTCTGTCTGGGCGCCCTGGATCGGGGTGTACGGTATTGGCGCCCTGGCTGCCTGGCTGGCCATGCGCCTGGCTCTGACAGGTTGGGGTTTGCGCGCGCTCAAGCCATTGATCGGTGTGGGCTTGGTGTCCTGGGGGCTGCAGGCATGGGGCCCCACTTTCACCACTTCGGCCGGGATGGGGCAGGTTGAGTTGCTGCAGGCCAACATTTCACAAAGTGCCAAATTTGATGCGGCCAGTGGCGTTCGGGATGCGCTGCAGTGGTACGACGCGAAACTGCGTGGCAGCCAGCAGGCCTTGGTGGTGGCACCCGAGACCGCCGTGCCTTTGCTGCCACGGCATTTGCCCGAGGGCTATTGGTCTGGTTTGCAGCAGCATTTCGCTGCAACGGGTCGTCCGATGGCGCTGGTGGGGCTGCCATTGGGCAGCCAGGCCGAGGGTTACACCAACTCGGTGGTCGCGCTGGGCCCCACCGGTTCCCCGGATTACCGATACGACAAGTCGCACCTGGTGCCCTTTGGCGAATTCATGCCGCCCGGATTTGTCTGGTTCGTGCAAATGATGAACATTCCATTGGGCGATTTCCGATCCGGGGGGTGGGCGCAGCCTTCTGTGCATTGGCAAGGCCAGCGACTGGCCCCGAATGTTTGCTACGAAGACCTGTTTGGCGAAGAGCTCGCCATTCGGTTCAAAGACCCGGCGCAGGCGCCCACTGTGATGGTGAACGTGAGCAACATCGCCTGGTTTGGCGATACGCTGGCCGTTGACCAGCACCTGAGCATCTCGCGCATGCGTGCCATTGAACTGGGGCGACCCATGCTGCGTGCAACCAATACAGGGGCCACGGCCATCATTGACCACCAGGGCCGCGTGACCCATCAGCTGCCGCGCTTTACCCGGGGCAGCCTGACAGGTGCCTATGAAGGTCGCAACGGGATGACGCCGTTTGCTCGCTGGGCTTCGGCTTGGGGTTTGTGGCCGCTTTGGGCCTTGTGTTGCGCGCTGGTGGCCTGGGCTGTCATCAGGTCGTGGCAACGCCGACAATGACCGTAAAATCAAGGGTTCGCGCATCGACTGCGCCCATCTAACCCTCGCCAGCTCGCTGCTGGCCTGCTCAGGCCATGTTGACCTTTCAGCAAATCATTTTGAAACTGCAGCAATACTGGGATGCCCAGGGCTGCGCCTTGCTCCAGCCCTACGACATGGAAGTTGGTGCGGGCACCAGCCACACCGCCACCTTTTTGCGTGCCATCGGTCCCGAGCCCTGGAAGGCCGCCTACGTGCAGCCCAGCCGCCGACCCAAAGACGGCCGCTATGGCAAAAACCCCAACCGTTTGCAGCACTATTACCAGTTCCAGGTCGTGCTGAAGCCGGCACCCAGCAACATTCTGGAGCTGTACCTCGGCTCGCTCGAGGCGCTGGGTTTTGACCTGAAGCAAAACGACATCCGATTTGTGGAAGACGACTGGGAGAACCCGACGCTGGGTGCCTGGGGCCTGGGTTGGGAAGTCTGGCTGAACGGCATGGAAGTCACGCAGTTCACTTATTTCCAGCAAGTCGGTGGCATCGACTGCAAGCCCATCACCGGCGAGATCACCTATGGCCTCGAGCGCCTGGCCATGTATTTGCAAGGCGTGGACAACGTCTACAACCTGAAGTGGACCGACACCATGAGCTATGGGGATGTCTACCTGCAAAACGAGCAGGAACAGTCCGCCTACAACTTCGAACACTCGGACGCTGACTTTTTGTTCGTCGCGTTCAGCGCGCACGAGCAGCAGGCGCAAAACCTGATCGCCAAGCAACTGGCACTGCCAGCGTACGAGCAAGTGCTCAAGGCGGCCCACACCTTCAACCTGTTGGATGCCCGTGGCGCGATCAGCGTCACCGAGCGTGCCGCCTACATCGGCCGCATCCGCAATCTGGCCCGCAGCGTGGCCCAGAGTTATTACGAAAGCCGCGAACGTCTGGACTTCCCGATGGCCCCGCGCGAATGGGTTGCTCAGATGCCCAAGAAAGCCGCGTGAGGAAGTACGACATGACGACACAAAATTTGCTGGTTGAACTGTTTGTGGAAGAGTTGCCGCCCAAGGCGCTCAAGAAGCTGGGTGAATCCTTTGCCGCCACCTTGGTGGAGCAATTGCGCGCCCAAGGCCTGGCTGCGGCCGATTCGCAAGTGACGGCTTTTGCCTCGCCCCGCCGTCTGGCCGCCCATGTCACGGCGGTGTCTGCGCAAGCCGCCAACAAGGCGGTGCAGCAAAAGCTGATGCCCGTGGCGGTGGGCCTGGACGCGAGCGGCAACGCCAGCCCCGCCTTGCTTAAAAAATTGCAGGCACTGGG
This sequence comes from uncultured Burkholderiales bacterium, assembly GCA_903935585.1. GTDB lineage: Bacteria > Pseudomonadota > Gammaproteobacteria > Burkholderiales > Burkholderiaceae_C > Limnohabitans_A. Next base: position 32,823 of record CAIZSE010000087.1, read on the forward strand.
CGCTGACGTGAGTGACCCGGTTGCTGCTGTGGCCGCGCTCAAGCGCGCCCCTGACGGCAAGGGCGAAGCCTTGTTTTATGACAGCGTCGTCACAGGCTCAACCCTGGTGGTTGGGCTGCAAAAAGCGCTGGAAGAAGCGCTGGCCAAGTTGCCGATCCCCAAAGTCATGCAATACCAGCAGGAGACCGATTGCGAATTGCCCGGCTGGAGCAGTGTGAACTTTGTGCGCCCGGCGCACAGCCTGATCGCCTTGCATGGCAGCGTGGTGGTGCCCGTCAAGGCGCTGGGCCTGACAGCCGGCAACAGCACGCAAGGTCACCGCTTTGAAGCCCATGTCTCGCCTCTGGTGTTGGCCCATGCCGACCAGTACGCCGAGGTGCTGAGAAAAGACGGTGCAGTGATTGCCAGCTTTGCCGAACGACGCGCCGACATCGTGCGCCAGTTGCAGGCGGCTGCTGCGAAAGTCGCAGGGGGTGTCCGGCCGATCGAAGACGACGCCCTGCTGGATGAAGTGACCGCCCTGGTTGAGCGGCCGAACGTGCTGACTTGCCAGTTCGAGACCGAGTTTCTTGATGTGCCGCAAGAGTGCCTGATCCTCACGATGAAGGCCAACCAGAAATACTTCCCGCTGCTTGATGCTGCAGGCAAGTTGACCCACCGGTTTTTGGTGGTGAGCAACATCAGCCCGGATGACGCCAGTGCGGTGATCGGCGGCAATGAGCGCGTGGTGCGCCCGCGCCTGGCCGATGCCAAATTCTTCTTCGACCAGGACCGCAAAAGAACACTCGAATCTCGCGTTGAGGGCCTGTCCAAAGTGGTTTATCACAACAAGCTGGGCACACAAGGCGAGCGCATGACACGGGTCTGTGCCATGGCCAAGGCGATTGGCCAGCAAGTGGGTGGTGATTTGCTGGCCCGGCAAGCCGAACAAGCGGCACGCCTGGCCAAGACGGATTTGCTGACCGACATGGTGGGCGAGTTTCCCGAGTTGCAAGGCATCATGGGTGGCTACTATGCGCGCCACGATGGTTTGAGCGCCGAGGTGGCCGAGGCCATCGAAGACCATTACAAACCGCGCTTTGCGGGCGACGACTTGCCCCGCAACGGTGTCGGTTTGGTTGTGGCCTTGGCCGACAAACTCGAAACGCTTGTGGGCATGTTCGGTATTGGCAATGTGCCCACGGGCGACAAAGACCCGTTCGCTCTGCGCCGCCATGCCTTGGGTGTGATCCGCATGCTGATCGAGAAAGACATGACGCTGGGGCTGCCCGAATTGCTGGCGCTGTCTGTGCCCGTTTTTGGCGACAAGATCACCGATCCTTCCGCGCTCTTGATCGATTTCATCTACGACCGCTTGTCAGGCAGCCTGCGCGAGCAAGCTTACAGCCCGCAAGAGGTGGATGCCGTGATGGCATTGCGCCCCGCCCGCTTGGGCCAGGTCGGCGAGTTCCTGTCGGCGGTTCGTGCTTTTGCGGCCTTGCCCGAAAGCCCTGCACTGGCTGCGGCCAACAAGCGCATTGGCAACATCCTGAAGAAAGCCGGTGAAGTGGATGCCCATGTGAATGTCGCGCTGCTGCAGGAAGATGCCGAAAAAAGCCTGCACGCCATGATGCAAAGGTTGTTGCCTGAGTCCGAGGCGCAGTTCAAGGCCGGTGATTACACGGCCAGCCTGCAGACTTTGGCGGCGCTGCGTGGACCAGTCGACGCTTTCTTTGACGACGTGATGGTCAACGCCGAAGCCATGGACCTGCGCCTGAACCGTCAGGGCTTGCTCAAATCCTTGCATGTGGCCATGAACCGTGTGGCCGATTTGTCGAGGCTGGCGGCCTGATCGCGCAACAGCCATGCAAATCAAACTCGTGATTCTGGACCGCGACGGCACGATCAACCGGGCCAGTGACGAGTTCGTCAAATCACCCGAAGAATGGCACCCTTTGCCCGGAGCGCTTGAGGGCATCAGTCGCCTGAACCACGCCGGGTTTCACGTGGTGCTGGCCACCAACCAGTCGGGTTTGGGGCGTGGCCTGTTTGACATGGCTGCGCTCAACGCGGTGCATGCCCATATGCTCAAGTCCTTGGCCGCTGCAGGTGGCCGGATCGATGCGATTTTTTACTGCCCCCATGCGCCTGGCGAAGGCTGCGCCTGCCGCAAGCCTGCACCGGGCTTGTTGCAACAAATTCAAGAGCGCTACGGCATCGACCTGAAGGGGGTGCCCTATGTCGGTGACAGCCTGCGCGACATGCAGGCGGCCCAAGCGGCTGGCTGCGCGCCGCACATGGTGTTGACCGGGCGACATCCTGATCTGCAGGCTCCGTCCTTTCCCATTGGCTTTCCCCCCGACACACAAGTTCATGCCGATCTGGGGGCTTTTGTCGACCACCTGCTTGGCGACGCGACCGACCGCGACAAGACCACCTGACAAGACCACTTGATATTCCCACCTGATATTCCCACCTGAGTCCTCACACTGCATGAATTTCATCCGCTCTCTTGCCCATGTTTTGTGGATGGCCATCACCGTCGTGCCGTGGGCCTTGTTTGTGGTGGGCGTGTCGTACTTCATCAGCAGTACCCGCCTGTACTGGATTTGCGCCGGCTGGCTGCGCTTGGCCGTGAACAGCGGCACCTGGATTCTGGGCATCGAAAACCGCATTCAAGGCATGGAAAACCTGCCGCAGGGCCGCAAAGACCCGGCCGTCTTGCTGGTCAAGCACCAGTCGACCTGGGAGACTTTTGTGATGCCCGCGATCATGCCGCACCCGCTGGCTTATGTGTTCAAGAAAGAGCTGCTCAGCGTGCCGTTTTTCGGTTGGGCCATGGGCCGCATGGACATGATCCACATCGACCGCAAAGAGCGCTCGCGCGCCTTTGCCAAAGTGGTCCAGCAGGGCCGTCGCCTGATGCAGGAAGGCGTCTGGGTGATCATGTTTCCCGAGGGCACCCGCATCCCGCGTGGTCAAAAGGGCGAGTACAAAAGCGGTGGTGCGCGGCTGGCGATTGCCGCGGGTGTGCCGGTGATTCCGATTGCCGTGACTTCGGCGCGTTGCTGGCCGACCCGGGCGTTTGTCAAAAAACCGGGCGTGGTCGACATCTCGATTGGCAAAGCGATTCCGAGTGAAGGGCGAAGTGCTGACGAACTGATGCTGGAGGTCGAGGCCTGGATCGAGTCTGAAATGCACCGCCTGGACCCCGAGGCTTACCCTGCCGCCATCGGGCACTGAGACGAAACGGGCAAACCATGCGCGCGCCTTTGCAGTTTGTGTTGGACTTTTTCACGGGGGGCGATCCGGTCTTGCCCGTGAAAACACAGCCGACCTCTCCGGCATTCCCGGCGTCTTCGCAGGTACCTCCAGCCCCTGAGTTGGTCAGTTCTGTGGCGCTGCCCCATGTCGACGGTCTGGGGTTCACCCACCCTGCGGCCAACCGGCATGCGCAGTTGCAGGGCGTCACGGTGTCTTTTCGTTTTGAGCGCTCACGCCGCAAAAGCATCGGCTTCATGGTCGGGGCCGACGGTCTGGTGGTGCGTGCACCGAGTTGGGTGACTTTGCGCGAAGTGGACACTTCCGTGCAGGAAAAAGGCGCCTGGATCGTGGCCAAGTTGCAGCAGTTCAAAGAGCAGCAGACCGAACAATTTCAACAAGCCATTGAGTGGCGTCATGGCGCTGAGGTGCCCTATCTGGGACGCATGGTGCAACTGTGCGTGCTGGAGCGTGGCGTAGGCCGCGTGCTCGGCCAAGACATTCCTGCTGAGCAAGTGTTGCCTGTGACGGTGCCACCCGGCGCCACCGTGACCCAGGTGCGCGATGCGGCGCAGGTGTGGCTCAAGAAGCAGGCCAAGGGTTTGTTTGAGCAGCGCCTGAACCACTTTGCACCCTTGCTGGGTGTGCGCTGGCAAAAACTCAGCCTGTCGAGCGCCAGCACGCGTTGGGGGAGCGCCCGCACCGATGGCCACATCCGCCTGAATTGGCGACTCATCCATTTGCCCATCAGCCAGATCGATTACGTGGTGGTGCACGAGTTGGCCCATTTGCGCGAGATGAACCACGGCCCTCGCTTTTGGGAAACAGTGGGCGAGGTCATGCCCGATTACGCTCAGCGGCGCAAAGCCTTGCGTCAGGCCCCGTCAGGTCTCAATCAAGACTGAGCGGTTCTGAAGCGAATAATGCCATCGCCATCGCGCTGGCGCAGCATCTGGCCGGACAGCCACAGCAGGTTCAAATGGGCCACCGCTTCGCCCAAGGCAAAGGTGGTCTGGTGCATGTCGAGTGGGCGCTTGAACAATATGGGCAGCAATTCGTGGGCGCACTTGGCTTGATCGCGGCAGGCTTGCAGCAGTTCGGCCAAGCGGTCTGCATGGTGCACACAAAGCTGTTCAATGCGCGATGCTGCGCCCCGAAACGGGCGGCCGTGCGAGGGCAGGATCAGGGTGTGGTCCGGCAGGTGCGCCATTTTTTCCAGAGAATCCAGAAACAGCTGAAGCGGGTTGCTGTCCGGCTCCATGGCGTACACGCTGACGTTGGTGGAAATGGCTGGCAGCAGCATGTCGCCGCTGATCAACAACTGGTTTTTGGCGTCATGCAGTGCCATGTGTTCTGGTGAGTGGCCGTAACCACTGATGCATTGCCAGACCCGGTCGCCGATCTGCACAGGCGCCCCCGCCATCAGGCGAACGTAGGCGCCAGGAATTTGAGGCACCATGCTCGGGTAGTAGCCGACACGGGCTTTGACCTGGGCCAGTTCCTCGGGCTGGCGCCAGCCGTGCGCTGCAAAAAAGGCCATGGTGGGCGCACCGCCAAAGTTGGACACCCCGCTGCTGGCCAACAAGGCCGATTGGTATTCGCTGGTACTCATCCACAAAGGGGCCTGCCAGCGCTCACACAGCCAATGGGCCAGACCCATGTGGTCCGGGTGCATGTGGGTGACCAGCACACGCAAGACGGGCAAGCCCTGCAGCATTTGCTGTTCCACTTGCAACCAGGCTTCTCGGGTCGCGGGGTTGTCGATGCCGCAGTCCACCACCGTCCAGCCTTCTTGCATCTCGCCCCCTTGCGTGGGGTGCGGCAGGCGGTCACGCAGCAGCCACAGGTTGATGTGGTTCAGGGCAAAGGGCAGGGCCATGCGCAACCAGAAAATGCCAGGCGCGACCTCGATGGCTGAGCCCGTGTCGGGCAGTTGGTCTGCCAAGGGGAAGCTCAGCGGATGACTCGGGGTGTGGGGCGGGACGCGGGCGTCTGGCTGTTGCATCACGGGGGCTGTGGGCAATGTGGACATGCGTCAGGTGGTTTGGGTTAGCATTCGGGTCATTGACGTTAACGTCAACGTAAACATGAATTTGTATTTTAGGGGGCGGCTTGTCACAGGGCTGTCCCCGCTGCGCAAGCACGGTGAGGAACCACGCCATGGCGAACACATACACGATCAGCGATCTGGCCCAGGAATTTGACCTGACCACGCGCGCCATCCGTTTTTACGAAGACATGGGCTTGCTTGAGCCTGAGCGATCCGGCCCTGGTGGGCGCAACCGCGTGTATTCATCGCGTGACCGCACCCGCCTCAAGCTGACGCTGCGGGCCAAACGCCTGGGTTTGTCCCTCACCGAGGCCAAAGACCTGATCGATATGTACGACAGTCCGCGCGACACGGTGCCCCAGCTCAAGAAGTTTCTGGTGGTGCTGGCCGAACACCGCCAGCAACTGGAGTCGCAGCTGGCCGACCTGGAGGCCACGCTGGACGAGGTCAAAACCCACGAAAAAGAAACCCGGACGCTGTTGACCAAGGCGACCAAAGCCGCACAGCTTGCCTGAACACAAGGCAAGGATGGATGCGGTTTTTAATTGACGTTGACGTAAACGTCAATTAAAGTCAGGGTTTCCCAAAACCACTGGATTTGATGTGAGTACTGCCCTTTCAGCCCACGAGCGCGTCGTCGCCAGCCTGGCCCGGCAGGGCATGATGAACCACCTTGGTGTGCGTTTGTTGTCGGCCACGGCAGGCCAGGTCGAATTGGCCTTGCCTTACAGCGACAAGGTGACGCAGCAACAAGGCGGCTTCCATGGTGGCGCCATTGGCGCACTGGCCGACATTGCCGGCGGTTACGCCGCCCTGACGGTCGCACCTGAGGGCATGGAAGTGGTCACCATTGAATACAAAATCAATTTTCTGAACAGCTTGCAAGGCGGCGAAATCCGCGCCACCGGCAAGGTGATCAAAGCCGGTCGACGCGTCATCGTCACTTCGGCCGAGGTGGTGCACATCGACAGCCAGGGCAAAAGCACCCCTTGTGCCGTGATGCAGCAAACCCTGACCCCCATACCCAAAACCTATTGACCCAGCAGGTCAAGCGCCCTTATTCCAAAACGACAGGAAACCCTTATGAACAACTTGCCAGGCCTTAATTTTCAACTCGGTGAAGACATCGATGCATTGCGCGATGCCGTGCGCGACTTTGCGCAAGCCGAAATCGCACCGCGCGCCGCCGAGATCGACAAAAACGACCAGTTCCCGATGGACCTGTGGCGCAAGATGGGTGACCTGGGCGTGCTGGGCATCACGGTGGGCGAGGAATACGGTGGCGCCAACATGGGCTACCTGGCGCACATGATCGCCATGGAGGAGATCTCCCGCGCCTCGGCCAGCGTGGGCCTGAGCTATGGCGCGCACAGCAACCTGTGCGTGAACCAGATCAAGCGCAACGGCAACGAAGCCCAGCGCGCCAAGTACCTGCCCCAGCTGATTTCAGGCGAGCACGTGGGGGCTTTGGCCATGTCCGAGCCTGGCGCCGGTTCGGATGTCCTCAGCATGAAGCTCAAGGCCGAAGACAAAGGTGGTTACTACCTGCTCAACGGCTCCAAGATGTGGATCACCAACGGTCCTGACGCCGATACCCTGGTTGTTTATGCCAAAAGCGAACCTGAGTTGGGTGCGCGTGGCGTGTCCGCTTTCCTGATCGAAAAAGGCATGAAGGGCTTTTCGGTGGCGCAAAAGCTCGACAAGCTGGGCATGCGCGGCAGCCACACGGGCGAGTTGGTCTTCAACAACGTCGAAGTGCCTGCGGAAAACATCCTGGGGGGGCTGAACAACGGTGCCAAAGTGCTGATGAGTGGCCTGGACTACGAACGCGCCGTGCTGTCCGGCGGCCCGCTGGGCATCATGCAATCGGTCATGGACAACGTGATCCCCTACATCCATGACCGCAAGCAGTTCGGCCAAAGCATTGGCGAGTTTCAACTGATTCAGGGCAAAGTGGCGGACATGTACACCGTGCTGCAAGCCGGACGCTCGTTTGCCTACACCGTGGCCAAAAACCTGGACCTGCTGGGTGCCGAGCATGTGCGCCAGGTGCGCAAGGACTGCGCCAGCGTGATTTTGTGGACCGCCGAAAAAGCCACCTGGATGGCGGGCGAGGGCGTGCAGATTTTTGGTGGCAATGGCTACATCAACGAATACCCGCTGGGCCGTTTGTGGCGCGATGCCAAGTTGTACGAGATCGGCGCGGGCACCAGCGAAATCCGCCGCATGCTGATTGGCCGCGAATTGTTTGCCGAGACTTGTTGAAGGCTTTTCCTGGACTGCGACAATCACCGCATGAGCACATCACTGCAACACCTTTTTGACAACAACCGTGAATGGGCCGCGCGCATGGTGCGCGAGAACCCTGCGTATTTTTCACGCCTGGCCAACCAGCAAACCCCCAAGTACTTGTGGATCGGCTGCTCTGACAGCCGCGTACCGGCCAACCAGATCACCGGACTTGACCCTGGCGAGGTCTTTGTGCACCGCAACGTGGCCAACGTGGTGGTGCATTCCGACTTGAATGCCTTGTCGGTCATTCAGTACGCGGTCGATGCCTTGAAGGTCGAGCACATCATGGTGGTCGGTCATTACGGCTGCGGCGGCGTATTGGCTGCCACGCGGGGCACGCGGGTGGGTCTGGCCGACAACTGGCTGCGCCACGTACAAGACGTGCGCTTGCGCCACCGTCAGCGCCTGAACCATTTGCCGCAAGCCGAACTCGAATCCGCCATGTGCGAGATGAACGTGATTGAACAGGTGGGCAACGTGGCCTTGTCCAACGTCATGCAAGACGCATGGAGCCGTGGCCAGAATGTCACCGTGCACGGCTGGATTTACGGTCTGGACGATGGCCTGGTGAAAGACCTGGGTGTCAGCATGACCGGCGCCAGTGAGGTGGTTGACGTGTTCCGTCGCGCCTTCAAGCGTTACCCACGCGGCGGCATGTGACGCGGGTGACGGACGTGCGTGTTGTACATCTTCAGATGTCTTCCGTACGCTGTGCAAAACAACGAAAGTTGATTTCTTTTTGAATTGTTGGAGAACACCATGTCCGATCCCATCGTCATCGTCAGTGCTGCCCGCACCCCCATGGGCAGTTTCCAAAGCGACTTCGCCAGTCTGGCCGCGCACGACCTCGGGGGTGCCGCCATCAAGGCCGCCGTCGAGCGGGCTGGCATCAGCCCCGAACTGGTCACCGAGGTTTTGTTTGGCAACTGCCTGATGGCTGGTCAGGGCCAGGCCCCGGCGCGTCAGGCTGCCTTCAAGGGCGGCTTGCCCAAGAGCGCAGGCGCGGTCACTTTGTCAAAAATGTGCGGCTCGGGCATGCGCGCGGCCATGTTTGCGCACGACGCGCTGGTGGCCGGCACGCACGACGTGCTGGTGGCCGGTGGCATGGAAAGCATGACCAATGCACCTTACCTGTTGCTCAAGGGGCGCGGCGGTTACCGCATGGGCCATGACCGCATCTTTGACCACATGATGCTCGATGGCCTGGAGGACGCTTACGAACCTGGCCGCAGCATGGGCACCTTTGGCGAAGACTGCGCTGCCAAATACAACTTCACCCGCGCTGAGCAAGACCACTTTGCCACCACCAGTGTGCAGCGTGCCAAGGCCGCCACCGAGTCGGGCGCCTTTGCCACCGAGATCACGCCGGTCACCGTGAAAGACCGCAGCGGTGAGCGCGTGGTGTCCATCGACGAAGGCCCGGGCAAAGTCAAGCTCGACAAGATCACATCGCTCAAACCCGCCTTCAAGAAAGACGGCACCATCACCGCCGCCAGCAGCTCGTCCATCAACGACGGCGCGGCCGCCATGGTGCTGATGCGCGAAAGCACGGCCGCCAAGCTGGGCTGCAAACCCCTGGCCCGCATCGTGAGCCACGCCACCCACGCCCAAGAGCCCGAGTGGTTTGCCACCGCCCCCGTGGGCGCGACTCAAAAGGCCTTGGCCAAAGCGGGTTGGACGGTGCAAGATGTGGACCTGTGGGAAGTCAACGAAGCCTTTGCCGTGGTGCCCATGGCGCTCATGAAAGAGCTGAATGTGTCGCACGACAAGGTGAATGTGAATGGCGGCGCTTGCGCACTGGGGCACCCCATTGGCGCATCGGGTGCGCGCATCATGGTCACGCTGATCCACGCCCTGAAGGCGCGTGGCCTCAAAAAGGGTCTGGCCACGCTGTGCATCGGCGGCGGTGAAGGCACGGCGATTGCCCTCGAACTGGTTTGACCGAAAGACACCCATGCTGCTGACCCCCGACCAGGAAATGATCCGCGAAGCCGTGCGCGATTTTGCGCAGCGCGAGCTGTGGCCCCACGCTGCAGAGTGGGACAAAAAGCACCACTTCCCCAAAGACGTGCACAAGGGCCTGGCCGCGCTGGGGGCGTATGGCATCTGCGTGCCTGAAGAGCTGGGTGGCGCGGGTCTGGACTATGTGTCGCTGGCGCTGGTGCTTGAAGAAATCGCTGCCGGTGATGGCGGCGTCAGCACCACCATCAGCGTGACCAACTGCCCGGTGAATGCCATCCTCATGATGTATGGCAACGCCGCACAAAAATCGCAGTGGCTCACACCTTTGGCCCAAGGGCAAATGCTCGGCGCGTTTTGCCTGACCGAGCCACATGTGGGCTCGGACGCTTCGGCCTTGCGCACCACCGCTGTGAAAGACGGCGACGCGTACGTGATCAACGGCGTCAAGCAGTTCATCACCAGTGGCAAGCACGGCGATGTGGCGGTTGTGATCGCTGTGACCGACAAGGGCGCGGGCAAGAAAGGCATGAGCGCCTTTTTGGTGCCCACCAGCGCGCCCGGTTATGTGGTGGCACGCCTCGAAGACAAGCTGGGCCAGCATTCCAGTGACACGGCACAGATCAACTTCGACAACTGCCGCATCCCGGCCGAAAATCTGATTGGGCAAGAGGGCGAGGGCTACAAAATCGCCTTGTCATCGCTCGAAGGTGGCCGCATCGGCATCGCCGCACAAAGCTTGGGCATGGCCCGCAGCGCGCTGGATGTGGCGATCGACTACGCCAAGCAGCGTGAGAGCTTTGGCACGAGCATCTTCAACCACCAGGCGGTGGGTTTTCGCCTGGCCGACTGCGCCACGCAACTCGAAGCGGCGCGCCAGCTGATCTGGCACGCTGCCAGCCTGCGCGACGCGGGCAGGCCTTGTCTGAAAGAAGCCGCCATGGCCAAGCTGTTTGCCAGCGAGGCTGCCGAAATGGTCTGCTCGGCTGCCATCCAGACCCTTGGAGGCTACGGCTATGTGAGCGACTTTCCGGTTGAGCGCATTTACCGCGATGTGCGCGTCTGCCAAATTTACGAAGGCACGAGCGACGTGCAAAAAATCATCATCCAGCGCGCCCTTTAACAAACAAGAAGGAGACTCCCATGCCGATCACCAAAGGATTCCAGGCACTCGTCGACGAGGCCATGGGCCAAGTCACGACCTACAGTGTTGAACAGGTCAAAGCCCGCCTGAACGACCCGAAGGTGCAGATCGTGGACATCCGCGACCCGCGAGAGCTGGAACGTGAAGGCACGGTTTCGGGTGCCTTGCTGGCCCCGCGGGGCATGCTGGAGTTTTGGGTTGACCCCGCCTCGCCTTATTTCAAGCCGGTGTTTGCAGATGAAAGCAAAGAGTTCATTTTGTTTTGCGGCGCTGGCTGGCGCAGCGCCTTGGCCACCAAAACCTTGCAAGACATGGGCATGACCAATGTGGCCCACATCGACGGTGGCTACAGCGCCTGGAAAAAAGCCTTTGCACCCATGGTCACGCTGGAGCAGCACAAGGCTGAAAGCGCTTCGCGCAAAGTACCTTGACACTCGTTCCCCCCTCTGAAAAACCAAGCCCTTGGCGGGAGTGAATTTGCAAGCTTGCCCCTGTGGACGCCGCACGGCCAAAGGCCAAACCTTTGACTTGGACCATTGCTGCGGCCCTTTGCACTCAGGCCAGGCTGCACCCGATGCCGAACGCCTCATGCGCTCGCGCTACAGCGCCTTTGTGCGGGGCGATGTGGCGTATTTGCTGACGACCTGGCACGCCAGCAGACGCCCTGCAACGATCGAACTCGACGCGGGTTCCAAATGGTTGGGACTGGAGATCAAACAGCACCGCACCACAGGCCCTGAAACCGCTGAGGTCGAATTCGTCGCCCGCTTTCGAGTTGGCGGCAAGGCCGTGCGCCAGCATGAACGCAGCCGTTTTGTGCAAGAAGAGGGGCGCTGGTTTTATGTGGACGGTGATGTGCTCTGAAACCTTATGATCACCTGCATGAACTTTGAAGCCATTTTGTTTGACTGCGACGGCGTGCTGGTCGACAGCGAAGCCATCACCTGCGGCGTGTTGCGTGACATGTTTGAGCAGCAAGGCTGGCGCATGACGCTGGCCGAATGCATGCAGCGCTTTGTGGGCCATACGGTCAAAAGCCAGCGCGCCTTCATTGAAGAAAACACCGGTCAGCCCCTCACCGACGCCTGGCTGGAACAGTTTTTTGCCCTGCGCAACGAGCGTCTGACGCAAAGCATCACCGCCATCGAGGGCGTGCACGATGCGGTGGCGCACCTGCACGACCACTGCCAGGGCCGCATCGCCGTGGCTTCTGGGGCTGACCGCTTCAAGGTCGAGATGATGCTCAAGCAAGTGGGGTTGATGGCCTTTTTTGAAGGCCGCATTTTCAGTGGGCACGAAATGCCGCGCAGCAAACCGCACCCCGATGTGTACCTGGCGGCGGCTGCTCATTTGCAAATCGACCCGGCGCGTTGTCTGGTGATCGAAGACACCACGGTGGGCATCACCGCAGGTGTGGCAGCAGGTGCCACCGTGTGGGCCTATGCCGCACCACCGGCCGAGCATGCACCGCTGCTGCAGTCGGGCGCGCAGCGGGTCTTCACAGGCATGCACGAATTGCGGCTGGGCTGACCGCCAGCTGCTCAGCCTGGCTGAGCCCCTCTGAACCCATCGGGCGTCTGGCCTGTCCAGCCCTTGAACGCCCGCATGAAACTTTTTTCATTCTGAAAGCCCACTTCCGAGGCGATCTGCTTGATCGGACGCTGTGTGCGCAGCAGCAAGTCCATGGACAGGTCACGGCGCACGGCGTCTTTGAGTTGCTGCAGGCTGGCGCCTTCGTCTTTCAGTTGCCGGTGCAGCGTGCGTGCCGACAGGTTCAGCCATGCGGCCAGGTCGCTGGCGTTGCGGCTGTGTTCGGGGTGTTCGGCCAGGGTCTGGCGGACTTTTTCCACCAGCAAGCGGTCGCGTCGGTAGGGCCGCACCGTGAGCAACAAGGCGCGTTGCAGCATGCGTTGCAATGCGGCTTCGTCGCGGCGCACCGGCAGGCTCAGGTAGCCCGCGTCGAACTGCAGGCTGTGCATGGGGGCATTGAATTGCGTGGGCCCGTCAAACAGCACTTGGTAGCTGTCGGCATGCGCGGGGGGTGCAAATCGCAAGGTGGTGTGCAGCAAAGGAATGCGCGAGTCGGTCAGCCAGCAGGCCACGCCTAAAGCGTTGCGCAGCACCGATACCACGCAAAATTCCTGAAATTGGCCCAAATCGCGGCCTACGTGCAATTCCAGGCTGGCGACGCCACGGTCTTGGGAAATTTTCAAATGGATGTCGTCGGTCAACAGGCCGTGGTGGCGGCACCAGCGTTGCAGCGCCACGCCCAGGTTGGGGGCCGTCAGCGATGCGCGCACCAGCATGCCGTAACTGCCCCAGGGCAGGCGGCGGCTGAACCAGCCCAGGGCTTCGTCGTCCAGCGCCTTCATGGCGGTGGCAGACAACCACTCCATTTGCAAGGCGGTGATGCGCGCCTCGGCATTTTTAAGTAAGTTTGGCGCAATTTGTGCTTGGGTCAGCGCGGGCAAAGGGTCCATGCCGCGTTGAGCGTAGGCGGTCGCAATGGCCTGCACAAAAGCCATGGGTGTTTCTGTTCGGCCGGTGGGGCTCAGGTTGGGGATGTCCGTATCGTTGGGGCTCATGATGGTGTAAATTGTGGCACGATTTGCAACCCATTTGACACCCTGCAAGCCGCAAACAGGCCTAAGCTGATGGCCATTGCACTTTAAATACCCGGTTTGGCCAAACCAGGTGGTGCACCGACAAGGAAGCCCCATGACTGTTTTGCACTCCCAACTGAACCCGCGCTCAGCCGATTTCCAGCACAACGCTGCCGCCATGCGTGGTCTGGTCGATGACCTGCGCACCCATCTTGAACGCGTGGCTTTGGGCGGTGGCGATGCCCCCCGCGCCAAGCACACGGCCCGTGGCAAGCTGCTGCCAAGAGACCGCGTGCAAATGCTGCTCGACCCCGGCACGCCTTTCCTCGAAGTCGCACCCTTGGCTGCGCTCAACATGTACAACAACGATGCGCCCAGCTCGGGCGTGATCGTGGGCATTGGCCGTGTGAGCGGGGTGGACTGCATGATTGTGTGCAACGACGCCACCGTGAAGGGGGGCACCTATTACCCCATGACGGTCAAAAAGCATTTGCGCGCGCAGGAAATCGCGCAGCAAAACCAATTGCCCTGCATTTACCTGGTCGATTCGGGCGGCGCCAACCTGCCCAACCAAGACGAGGTTTTTCCGGACCGCGACCACTTCGGCCGCATCTTTTTTAACCAGGCCAACATGAGTGCGCAGGGCATCGCGCAAATTGCGGTGGTCATGGGCAGCTGCACAGCGGGCGGCGCGTATGTGCCCGCCATGAGCGACGAAACCATCATCGTCAAAAACCAGGGCACCATCTTTCTGGGCGGCCCACCGTTGGTCAAGGCGGCCACGGGCGAGGTGGTCACTGCAGAAGACTTGGGCGGCGGCGACGTGCACACACGCTTGTCCGGAGTGGCCGATCACCTGGCGCAAAACGATGTGCACGCCTTGGCCCTGGCGCGCCAGGCTGTGAAAAATCTGAACGCCCAAAAGGCGCCGAACATCGCAACGCATGCCCCCGTGCCTCCCAAGTTCGATGCGAAAGAGCTGTATGGCGTGATTCCCACAGACACGCGCAAGCCCTTTGATGTGCGCGAGATCATCGCCCGCATCGTGGATGGCTCCGAGTTTGATGAATTCAAATCGCGCTTTGGCACCACCTTGATTTGCGGCTTTGCGCGCATCGAAGGCATGCCGGTGGGCATCATTGCCAACAACGGCATTTTGTTCAGTGAGTCGGCGCTGAAAGGTGCGCACTTCATCGAGCTGTGCTGCCAGCGCAAGATCCCGCTGGTGTTTTTGCAAAACATCACCGGCTTCATGGTGGGGCGCAAATACGAAAACGAAGGCATCGCCCGCAACGGCGCCAAGATGGTCACCGCCGTGGCCACCGCTGCGGTGCCCAAATTCACCATCATCATTGGCGGCAGCTTTGGCGCGGGCAACTACGGCATGTGCGGCCGCGCTTACAGCCCGCGTTTTTTGTGGATGTGGCCCAACGCCCGCATCAGCGTCATGGGCGGCGAGCAGGCCGCGAGCGTGCTGGCCACCGTCAAGCGCGATGGCATTGAAGGCAAGGGCGGGCAGTGGAGCATGGAAGAAGAAGAAGCCTTCAAGGCACCGATCAAGCAGCAATACGAAGATCAGGGGCACCCTTACTACGCCACCGCCCGCATCTGGGATGACGGCATCATCGACCCGGCCGACACGCGCCGCGTGCTGGCGCTGGGCCTGTCGGCCTCCCTCAATGCGCCGATCCCTGAAACGAAATTTGGACTTTTCCGCATGTGATGTGTATGATTTTGTAAATTCATACACATTCAGGGGCTGAAAACATGCGAACCAACATCGAAATCGACGACGACTTGATGGCCGCCGCCATGGCGGCGGGCGGCTTCAAGACCAAAAAGGAAGCGGTCGAAGAGGGCTTGCGCCTGGTGCGTCGGCGTCAGGTCTACAACGGTTTGCTGGCCTTGCGTGGCAAGTTGCAATGGGACGACTCAGACGCCGCTTGGGCGCAAGCCCACACGCCAGAGGCTTCAGTCATGGCCGCCCAAGAGCCTCAGGGCGCGTACGGCGTGAAGCCCAAGCCTGCAACCACGACCGGACGCTCGGCAAAAGCCAAAAAACCGGTCGCGGCAAAACGGAGCAAGGCCAAATGATCTTGGTGGACGCCAGTGTCTGGATCGACTTCTTCCGTGAAGGGCGAAGCACGCAAAGTCAGACCTTGGCCCGTTGCTTGGGCGATTCCAGTGTGGAGGTCGGCATGGCCGATCTGGTGCTGTTCGAGGTCATGCGTGGGTTTCGCGAAGGGGGCTTGATGCGCGAAGCCCAAACACTCATGAGCGCATTGCCGCAGGTGGAAATCGGGGGGACAGCGCCTGTGTTGAGGGCGGCAGAGCGTTACCGGCAATTGCGCAGCCAGGGCCGCACCGTGCACAGCCCCATTGACGTGCTGCTGGCCAGCTACTGCATGACCCACAGCCACGCGCTGCTGCACCGCGATGCTGACTTTGAATCACTCAAAACTCTCGGAGGGCTTGACACATGGCCACATTGAAACCATCACTGAGCCCTTTTCATACCCACTTCGACCAGCAAGCGCGATACCACGTCTGGGCCACGCACCGACTGCTTGAGGCGGTCTCGCGCGTGTCCGCAGAAGACTACAAGCGCGATGTGGGCCTGTTCTTCAAAAGTATCCATGGCACGCTGAACCATCTGCTGGTGGCCGAGCACCTGCTTTGGTATGCGCGTTTTTCAAAAGGCGCATCGCCGGTGCTGGCGCTGGATAGCGAGATTGAACCTGACCGCGAACGCCTGGCGCAGGCACTCAACGGTGGCTCGGCCAACTGGTCGCAGCTCATCAGCACCTGGCCCGTCACGCTTTTTGAGGGCCATCTGGCTTACCGGACCAGCCAGGGTGAGCCGCAGTCTTTGCCATTTGCACCCACCTTGGCGCATGTGTTCAACCATGCCACGCACCACCGTGGCCAGATCACGGCAGCCCTGACGCACCTGGGCCATGAGTGCCCGGCGCTCGATATGGTTTTCTTCCTTCAAGAACAGCAGAGTCCCAAAGCATGAGTACAGCCCTCAATATTTCCACCCAGAGCGGCGTGCAGACCATCACGCTGTCGCGCCCCGATGTGCGCAACGCCTTCAACGACGAAGTGATTGCCGAGCTGAAAAACGCTTTCATGGCGGTGGCGCAAGACAGCGCTGTGCGCTGCGTCGTGCTGGCTGCCGTGGGCCCTGCCTTTTGTGCTGGCGCAGACCTGAACTGGATGCGACGGATGGCCGACTACACCCGCGAAGAAAACCTGGCCGATGCAGGCGAGTTGGCCGCCATGCTGCGTGCCATCTACCAATGCCCGCAGCCGACCATCGCCCGTGTGCAGGGCGATGTGTACGCTGGCGGCATGGGCCTGGTGGCCGCGTGTGACATGGCGGTGAGCGTTGACACGGCCAACTACTGTTTGAGCGAGGTCAAGCTGGGCCTGATCCCGGCGACCATCAGCCCGTATGTGATTCGGGCCATGGGCGCGCGTGCGGCGCACCGCTACTTTTTAACGGCCGAGCGCTTTGGTGCTGCCGAGGCGCACCGCATCGGCCTGGTACACGAAGTGGTTGCCGTGGATGCGCTGGATGCCAAAGTGGCCGAACTGACGCAGGCATTGGTAAATGCCAGCCCCCATGCCGTGCGTGCCTGCAAAAAATTATTGCAAGACGTGGCCGAGCGCGACATCAACGACGCACTGGTGGCGCAGACGGTGGCCGGCATCGCCGACATCCGTGCCAGCAGCGAGGGCAAGGAGGGCGTGCAGTCCTTTTTGCAAAAAAGAAAACCCTATTGGGTGGCTTGAGGAAGCAAACATGTTCAAAAAAATACTCATCGCCAACCGTGGCGAAATCGCTTGCCGCGTTGCGGCCACTGCCCGCCGTCTGGGCATCCAAACGGTGGCTGTTTACTCAGACGCCGATGCAGGGGCCAAGCATGTTCAGGCTTGCGATGAAGCGGTGCATGTGGGCGGCAGCGCCCCCAAAGACAGCTATTTGCGCTGGGAGCGAATTCTGGAGGCGGCGAAAGCCACGGGTGCCGAGGCTGTGCACCCCGGCTATGGTTTCTTGAGCGAAAACGAAGACTTTGCCAAGGCCTGCGCGGAAGCTGGTCTGGTGTTCATTGGCCCGCCCGCATCGGCCATTCTGGCGATGGGCCTGAAGGCCGAGTCCAAGCGCCTGATGGCGTCGGCCGGCGTGCCACTCGTGCCCGGTTACCACGGGGTCGACCAGGACCCGGCGCTGCTGCAACGCGAAGCCGACAACATCGGTTACCCGGCACTCATCAAGGCCAGTGCAGGCGGCGGCGGCAAGGGCATGCGCGTGGTTGAAAAGTCGGAAGACTTTGCGGCGGCATTGGCCAGTTGCCAGCGCGAGGCCATCAACAGCTTTGGCAGCGATGCGGTGCTGATTGAAAAGTATGTGCAGCGCCCTCGTCACATCGAGATTCAGGTGTTTGGCGACACGCAAGGCAATTGCGTGTATTTGTTCGAGCGCGACTGCTCGGTGCAGCGCCGCCACCAGAAGGTGCTGGAAGAAGCGCCGGCGCCTGGCATGACCGAAACCCTGCGCGCGCAAATGGGCGCAGCCGCTGTGGCGGCGGCCAAGGCCGTGAACTACGTGGGCGCGGGGACAGTGGAGTTCATCGTCGAGCAAACGGCCTACGACCAACCCGAATCGATGAAGTTCTTCTTCATGGAAATGAACACCCGCCTGCAGGTGGAGCATCCCGTGACCGAGGCCATCACCGGGCTGGATCTGGTGGAGTGGCAATTGCGTGTGGCCAGTGGCGAGCCACTGCCATTGCGGCAGGACCAGTTGCGCATCCAAGGCCATGCCATCGAGGCGCGCATCTGTGCCGAGAACCCGGACAACAACTTTTTGCCCGCCACCGGGACTTTGCAGGTTTACCGCAAGCCACAAGCGACCAGTTTTGAACGCGGTCACGTGCGTGTCGACGACGGCGTGCGCGAGGGCGACACCATCAGCCCGTTTTACGACTCCATGGTGGCCAAACTGATTGTGCATGGTGACACGCGTGAGCAGGCGCTGGCACGGCTCGACATCGCGTTGGCGCAAACCCACATCGTGGGCCTGAACACCAATGTGCAGTTCTTGCGGCATGTGGTGCGCTCATCGGCATTTGTCCAGGCGCAACTCGACACCGCACTCATTCAGCGTGAAGCTGCGGTGCTTTTCAAGCAGGAAACTGTGGGCTTGCCAGCGGCCGTGGCCGCCGTGGTGGCGCACACTTTGCACGCCGAGCAAGCCTTGCAGGGGCACGACCCGTTCAGCCGCCGCGATGGCTGGCAGTCGCATGGCGTGACGCAGCGTCGCTTTGAATTTCTTTGGCAAGACCAGCCGCGTTCTGCCCGCCTGAATTGCTTGCACGACGGCGCCTTGAGCTTGTCGCTGGAAGGTGATGCCCCCGTGGCTGGTTTGCTGAGTTTTGTGGCCGATGGCGCCGGCTTGTGGGTTCAGTGGGGCGATGCCCCGCGTTTGTTCAGCCAGCTCGATTGGCAAGGCGAAACCGCGCACCTTTTCACGCCCCAGGGCGCGACCCGCATCACCGTGCTCGACCCACTGGCCCATGCGGGCGAAGCCGTGCAAGAAGGTGGTCGCCTGACCGCGCCCATGCCGGGCAAGGTGGTGTCGTTTGCCGTCAAGGCCGGTGACAAAGTCAAGGCCGGCCAGCCGCTGGCCGTGATGGAGGCCATGAAAATGGAGCACACGATCAGCGCACCGAAAGATGGTGTGGTGGCCGAGTTGCTCTATGCGCCCGGCGACCAGGTCGCCGACGGGGCAGAGCTGCTCAAGCTCAGCTGACACAATCATGGCATGAACATCACCATCTGTTTTGCCAGCCTCGCACCCGAGCCTTGGGTGCAGGCCTTGCAACAAGCTTTGCCTGGGGCACAAGTGTCGCCATGGGTCCCGGGTGCCCCGCAAGCCGATCACGCCATCGTTTGGGCACCATCCCAGCAATTCATCGACGAGCAGTCAGGTCTGAAAACCCTGTTCAACATCGGTGCAGGCGTGGATGCCTTGCTGCAGCTCAAGCTGCCACCTGCGCTCAAGGTGGTGCGCCTGGACGATGCCGGCATGTCGGTCCAGATGGCCGAATACGTTTGCCACGCGGTGATCCGGCATTTCCGTGAATTCGACGCCTACGACGCCGATACGCAGATGGGCAAGTGGTCTTACCTCAAGCCGCGCAACCGATCTGACTTTGCCGTGGGCGTGATGGGCCTGGGTGTGCTGGGTGAGCGGGTGGCCAAAGCCTTGCAGGTGTTCGAGTTCCCGGTCAATGGTTACAGCCGCAGCCCCAAAGACCTGCCGGGCATCCGGTGCTTCAGCGGAACGCAGTCCTTGCCCCAATTCCTGCAGGCCACCCGGGTGCTCGTCAACCTGATGCCGCTCACGCATCAAACCGAAAACATGCTCAACCAGACCACGCTGTCGCAATTGCAAAAGGGCGGCTACGTCATCAATGTGGCCCGGGGCAAGCACCTGGTCGAAGACGACCTGATCGCCCTGATCGACACAGGACATCTGGCAGGCGCTACCCTGGATGTGTTTCGCACCGAGCCACTGCCCAAAGAGCACCCTTTTTGGCAGCACCCGAAAATCACGGTGACCCCCCACACCTCCGCCCGCACTTTGCGCGAAGAGAGCATTGCCCAGATAGTGGGCAAAATTCAGGCTTTGCAGCGAGGGGAGGCGATCAACGGTGTCGTGGACCCTCAGCGCGGCTATTGAAAAGAAAGAGAACCTTCATGTCGATTCCTTCACGCGTTCAAATCATCGACGTCGGCCCCCGTGACGGTCTGCAAAACGAAAAGCAGCCTGTGCCGGCCAGCGTCAAGATTGAGTTGGTGCACCGCCTGCAGGCGGCAGGCCTGAAAGAGATCGAAGTCACCAGCTTTGTCAGCCCCAAGTGGGTGCCCCAAATGGCCGACAACGCCGAAGTCATGGCGGGCATTCAGCGCGCTTCGGACGTGCGTTACTCGGTGCTCACCCCCAACATGCAGGGCTTCCAAGCGGCGGTGGCTTCCCGGCCCGACGAGATTGTGGTGTTCGCGGCGGCCAGCCAGGCTTTCAGCCAGAAAAACATCAATTGCTCAATTGAAGAAAGCATCGAGCGCTTTGCCCCGGTGGTGCAGGCTGCCCGCGATGCGGGCATCGCGGTGCGGGGTGCCATGAGTTGCACGGTGGGTTGCCCCTACGAGGGCGATGTGTCGCCTGAGAGTGTGGCGTATCTGGCCGGCCTGATGAAGCAGATCGGCGTGCAGCGTGTGGACGTGGCCGACACGATTGGCACGGGCACACCGCTCAAGGTTCAAAGGGCGATCGAAGCCACGCTGAAACACTTTGATGTGGCGAACATCTGCGGCCACTTCCACGACACCTATGGGCAGGCGCTGGCCAACACCTTGGCCGCGTTGCAAGTCGGCGTGTGGAACTTCCAGTCGTCGGTCGCCGGCCTGGGCGGTTGCCCCTACGCCAAGGGTGCGACGGGCAATGTGGCCACCGAAGAGGTGGTTTACATGCTGCTTGGCATGGGCATCGAAACGGGCATTGACCTTGACAAGTTGGTCGATGCGGGCGCTTTCATCAGCGACTTTTTGGGCCGAAAATCCAATTCGCGCGTGGCAACGGCCGTTCTCAACAAACGGGCGGGTTGACGCATGTGCGGCTCAGAACTGCATGCGCTGCCTGAAGGGGTGCAACGTGTGTCGCGCGCACTGCAAGAAGCAGGTCACCCCCATGCGCCGGTCATGTTGGATGGTGCTGCCCGCACCGCACAAGAGGCGGCGGATGGGCTGGGTGTGATGCTGGGTCAGATTGCCAAGAGTGTGATCTTCAAACGCAAGCAAGATGGCGTGGCCGTGCTGGTGGTCACCTCGGGCGACCGGCGGGTCGACGAGAAAAAAGTGTCGACGCTGGTGGGCAAGGTGGGCCGTGCTGATGCCGATTTCGTCAAGGCCCATACCGGCTTTTCGATTGGTGGTGTCTCCCCGGTGGCGCACCTCAACCCGCCTGTCACCTTGCTCGACCAAGACCTGTGGCGCTTTGCAGTGGTCTGGGCCGCGGCAGGTCACCCGCATGGCGTTTTTCAGTTGCAGCCGGAGGACCTAAAGCGCCTGACCGGTGCACCGGTGGTGGATGTGGTTCAGGCCACGTCAGAGGTGGTTGCATGAGCGAGCACTACTGGAAAAAACTGGCTGAGCGTGCTGCCCAGGTGCTGGCCCAGCCGGTGCCGCCAGCGCCCAATTCAGTGCCATCACCTTGTGTCTCGCTGTGCCTGATGCACCCCGGCGCAGGCTGGTGTGATGGTTGTTTGCGCACCCTGCCTGAAATCGGTGGCTGGAGCCGCGCCAGCGACGAGGAAAAGCGTCTGGTGTGGTCGCAGATTCCTGAGCGCTTGTTGAAGCGCCAGGCGACCGACCGTTGAGTCCCACCACTTTTAGCCCCCGGCCTGGAGACCCATGAAAACCATCCACTTTTACCTGGACTTCATCTCGCCTTATGCCTGGATGGCATTCGACGCCTTGCCCCAAGCCTTGCAGGGCATCAGTTACCGCGTGGTGCACAAGCCAGTGGTGCTCGGCGCCATGCTCAAACACCATGGGCAGTTGGGTCCGGCAGAGATTCCCGCCAAACGCGACTGGACTTACCGCCAGGCGCAATGGCAAGCCCGTGCGCAGGGCACGCCCTTGCAGTTGCCCGCCAGCCACCCTTTCAATTCGCTGGGCTTGTTGCGTCTGGCCACGGCTTGCGATGCAGCAGGTGAGCCCAACCGGTTTGTGTGCGAGAAGATTTTTCGGCATGTCTGGTGCAGCGGCCTGGAAGCGGCAGACACCGAGCGCCTGGCCGCTTTAAGCGCCGATCTGGCACCGAGTGCGGATGTCGGCAGCGACGAAGTCAAGAAGCTCTTGAAGAACAACACCGATGAAGCCTTGGCACTGAACTTGTTTGGCGTGCCCAGTTTTGTGGTGGACGGGCAGGTGTTCTGGGGCAACGATGCCATGCCCATGCTGCGGGCTTATTTGCAGGGTGACCCCTGGTTCCAGTCGCCCGAATGGACCAGCGTGGCGCAACTGCCCGTGGGCATTCAGCGCAAGCTTTGAAGCTGTGCTTACCCAGGCCGTTCTGCTGGACAGGGAACGGTCAATGCTTTCAGCTTGATCTGAGGCAATTCCAGTGGATGTTTGAACTGGCATCATGACCGCGGAGATTCCCATGAAACTGGCCCTGATTTCAGACATTCACGCCAACCGCCAGGCTTTGCAGGCTTGTCTGGCCCATGCGCGCCAGCAAGGGGCTGACCGGTTTGCCTTCTTGGGGGATCTGGTGGGCTACGGCGCAGACCCGGTTGCTGTGCTGGATGAAATCATGGACTTGGCGTCTCAGGGCGCGCTGGTCTTGCGGGGCAACCACGACGAGATGGCTTTGAACCCGCCAGCTTTAAAAGGTGCGGACGTCAGCATGGGGTCGCAAGGCGCGCATTGGACCCACGATCAGTTGACGGCCCGTCACCGCGCATTCTTGACCGAATTGCCGCTCACCTTGACCCACGACCACATGTTGCTCGTTCATGCCAGTGCAGACCGGCCTGAGGCTTGGCGCTATGTGGACGGTGAGGGCGCTGCAGGGCGGTGTCTGGACCAGGCCTTGGCCCAGCGGCAGGGGCCGCATGTGCTGGTGGGGCATGTGCACCACCAAACCCTGTACTACCGGGGGGCCGGGCGCAACTTGATGAGCTTCGATCCGAAACCGGGCTTGCCGGTGCCCACTCCAGCGCACAGGCCCATGGTGGCTTGTGTCGGCTCATGTGGTCAGCCGCGTGATGGCGATCCCCGGGCGATGTATGCCATCTGCGACCACACGGCGCAAAAGATGACGTTTCACCGGGTGCCTTACAACCACGCCGAAGCGGCTGCGGCCATTCGTTCAGCCGGCTTGCCGGAATTTTTTGCACAACGACTGGAACTTGGACGGTGAAACTCCTGAACCCCGGACACCTGATCGATGGCTTTGAGGTCGAAGCCTGCTTGCATGCCGGTGGCATGGCCCACATTTACAAAGTGGTTTACGCCCCTTCTGATGATGGCAACCGCCGAGCGGCCGAATTTCCAATGGCCATGAAGATTCCGCGCATGACGACATCGGACGGCGCTGAAAACATTGTCAGTTTTGAGGTCGAGCTGCAAATATTGGCCGACCTCAAAGGCCCGCACGTGCCGCGTTTTGTGGCCGCTGGTGATTTGTCCAGGGTGCCTTACCTGGTCATGGAGTACATCGACGGCAAGACCTTGCAGCACTGGCTGGATCACCGCGAAAGCCTGACTGTGCCCGAAATGGCGGCCTTGGGCGCTGCCATGGCGCGTGCGGCGCACAGCCTGCACCAGCAAAATGTCTGTCACCTCGACTTGAAACCCGCCAATGTGCTGATCCGCCACGACGGATCGGCGGTCATGCTGGACTTTGGCTTGTCGTGCCACGCGCAATACCCAGATTTGCTGGCCGAGGAGTTGCGCAAAGCGGTTGGCTCGCCCGTCTGGATCTCGCCCGAGCAGGTGGTGGGGGTGCGGGGCGATCCCCGCAGTGATATTTTTGCGATCGGTGTGATGTTGTACGAGTTGGCCACCGGTGAGCTGCCTTTTGGGCAGCCCGCAACTGCCGCAGGCATGCGCCAGCGCTTGTGGATGGACCCGCCGCCGCCACGCAAATACCGCCCTGATTTGCCCGAATGGCTGCAAGAGGTGATCTTGCGTTGTCTGGAGCCTGTGGCCGCAGACCGCTACCCTTCAGCCTCACATCTGGCCTTTGATCTGACCCACCCGGACCAGGTCAAAGTGACAGAGCGGGGCAAAAAAACCAAGGGCACAGGATTTTGGACGCATTTCAAGCGCTGGGTCCGTGCCAGCGGCATGGCGTACAGCCCGAGCCCTGTGCCTGTGCAGCAAATTGAACAAGTGCCGATCATCATGGTGGCTGTGCCGCACCAGGATGTGAGCGATGCCACCTTGTATTCATTGCGCGAAGCCGTGGCCCGATCGCTGGGCATTCGCCCGGGTGCCCGGCTGGCCTGTGTGACGGTGATTTCGTCGGGACTGACCAGCAGCACCGAGGCCGACAAGGGCGAGACCCAGGTGCACCGATGGCACTTGAGCCGGCTGCAGCAATGGGCGCAGCCGCTGGACTTGGCCGGGCACCAGACATCCTTTCATGTGCTCGAGTCGGGTGATGTGGCGGATGCCTTGCTGCGCTATGCGCAGGGCAATCAGGTGAACATGCTCATCCTGGGGGCGGCAACGCATGGCTTGCAAATGCAGCGCGTGTTGGCCACGGTCCCGATCAAGGTGGCCATGCAGGCGCCCTGCACGGTGATTCTGGTCAAACAGAGCCTGCCTTTTGAGCGGCTTGCAGAAATCGAAACCTGAAGGGCCTCAATGTGAGGAAGGGGGCGCTTTCGCCTCTTCATCGCGCAGCTCTTTTTCCCAGCGGTTGATGCAAAGGGCATTCAAAACGGTGAGCAGCAAAAAAACCAGCAAGCTGCCTTGCGCGGCCATCCAGAAGTTGACCGTCCACTCCCCGATTTTGAAGTTCAGGTCTCGGGCAAACCAGACCCAGCCAAAAGCAGCCACGGCCCAGGCCATCAGCAACAAGCCCGTGAACACACGAATTTTTCGGCGAATCAGCGCTGTTTTGGGGTTTGTCACGTGCATGGAGCTGCTGGATGTGGTGATTTGCAATTCATTATGGCGTTCTGAGAGGTTAGGGATTACCCGTGAGTTGTGCGCATATTTCACATTAAGGGAGGAAAACCAAGGGTTTCCACTCGGTGTGTAAGTATTTGTTGGTTCCCCGTCAGACCAGGGCAAGTGCCACGTCCAAGAATCGCGCTAAGTTTCCATGTTGGAGACTCTTTTTTGGAGACAGCGCTATGGCCACAACTGAACCCCGCCCGATGTCGGCGGAAGAGAAGAAGGTGATTTTTGCCTCTTCTCTGGGTACCGTGTTCGAATGGTATGACTTTTATCTGTACGGCTCATTGGCCGCCATCATTGCCAAGCAATTTTTCAGCGGCCTGGATGAAGGCTCGGCCTTCATTTTCGCGCTGTTGGCCTTTGCTGCCGGTTTCATCGTGCGTCCTTTCGGCGCGATCTTCTTCGGCCGTCTGGGCGACATGATCGGTCGTAAATACACCTTCCTGGTCACGATCCTGATCATGGGTGCATCGACATTCATTGTGGGCATCTTGCCCAACTACGCCAGCATTGGCGTTGCTGCCCCCGTCATCCTGATCTGCCTTCGCTTGTTGCAAGGTCTGGCATTGGGTGGTGAGTACGGTGGTGCTGCCACTTATGTGGCCGAGCACTCACCTCACGGCAAACGCGGTGCTTACACCGCCTGGATCCAGACCACTGCGACCTTGGGCTTGTTCCTGTCGTTGATGGTGATTCTGGGCACACGGACCATCATCGGTGAAGAAGCTTTCGCCGACTGGGGCTGGCGCGTTCCGTTCCTCGTCTCCATCATCATGTTGATCATCTCGGTCTACATTCGCTTGAGCATGAACGAATCGCCTGCTTTCGTGAAAATGAAAGCCGAAGGCAAGACCTCCAAGGCGCCTTTGGCCGAGTCATTTGGCCAGTGGAAAAACCTGAAAATCGTGATCTTGGCCCTGATTGGTTTGACCGCTGGTCAAGCTGTGGTCTGGTACTCGGGTCAGTTCTACGCTTTGTTCTTCTTGACGCAAGCCCTGAAGGTGGACGGTGCAACCGCCAACATCATGGTGGCGATCTCCTTGATCATCGGCACACCGTTCTTCGTTGTCTTCGGTGCCCTGTCTGACAAGATTGGCCGCAAGCCCATCATCTTGGCCGGTTGCTTGTTGGCCGCTTTGACCTACTTCCCCGTGTTCAAGGCACTGACCAAGGCTGCTAACCCAGACCTGTATGCTGCTCAAGCCGCATCGCAAGTGGTGGTGATCGCTGATCCAGCCGAGTGCTCGTTCCAGTTCAACCCCACAGGCACCAAGAAGTTCACATCGTCTTGCGACATCGCCAAGCAGCGTTTGGCTGGCGCTTCGGTGAGCTACTCCAACGAAGTGGCAGCTGCTGGTACACCCGCCATCATCAAGGTGGGCGACACCGTGGTGAATGTCAAGTACTCGGCTGAAGATGTTGCTGCTGCCAAGGCCAAGGCCGAGGAAAAGCTGGCTGCTCTGAATGCTGCCGAACCCAAAGACGCCAAGGCCATCGAAGCTGCTACCAAGTCTGTCAAAGACCTGAGCAACGAGAAGACCGCTGGCACCACCTTGTTGGCTTCGAACCTGGGTGCAGCACTGAAAGGTGCAAACTACCCTGTCAAAGCCGACATGGCCAAGTTCGACAAGGTCACCGTCATCATCATCCTGTCTTACCTGGTGTTGTTGGTGACCATGGTGTACGGTCCCATCGCGGCCATGCTGGTGGAAATGTTCCCCACACGCATCCGCTACACCTCCATGTCCTTGCCCTACCACATTGGTAACGGCTGGTTCGGTGGCTTGCTGCCCACCACGGCGTTTGCCATCGTGGCCCAGACCGGCAACATGTACAACGGCTTGTGGTACCCCATCATCATCGCCGGTGCAACCGTCGTGATCGGTGGCTTGTTCATCAAGGAAACCAAAGACGTCGACATCTACGCCGACGACTGATTGATCCTGTCAGCATCCCGGGGTGACTCGGGTGCTACATTTTGGGCCTTCCTCTGTGGAGGGCCTTTTTCATTATTGGAGTAGAACTATGTGGAAAATTGCTGTTGGATTTGCGATCTTTGCTGCCTTGGGTATTTATGTGATCAGCAAGGGCGGTGACAAGTTGGACATGAGTGGTGAAAAGCATGGCGCTGACGCTGTGCATGTTGAGCCCGCCAAAGACGGTGCACCTGCTGCACCCGCTGCTGAAGCCAGCGCTGCCAAGTAAGTGCTTGTGTTGTCCATGGGTGACTGACCTCGGGTCGGTTGCCTAGGCTCAAAGCCTCACCCGAAAGCCACGCCCTTGCGTGGCTTTTCTTTTGCGCGTCAGAATTGTCATGCTCTCCGTCCTAGAATGTTTGGCCTTCACCCCAAAAAGCCCAGCATGTCCCAAGGTCTCATCCGCATCCGTGGTGCCCGTCAGCACAACCTCAAAAACCTCGATCTGGACATCCGCACGGGCGAATTGACTGTGGTCACTGGGCCCAGTGGTTCAGGCAAGTCGAGTCTGGTGTTTGACACGCTGTATGCCGAAGGCCAGCGGCGATATGTGGAGACCTTCAGCGCCTACGCCCGCCAGTTTCTGGACCGCATGGACAAACCGGCTGTCGACAAGGTCGAAGGCGTGCCCCCGGCCATTGCGATTGACCAGACCAACCCGGTGCGCAGTTCACGCTCTACGGTGGGCACCATGACCGAGCTGAACGACCACCTCAAGTTGTTGTTTGCCCGTCTGGGGCAGTTGTTTGACAAGGACACGGCCCAGCCCGTGCGCCATGACACGCCCGAAACCATTTATGCCGAACTGGCGCAGCGCGCAGCGCAAGCGCAAGACCCGCGCCTGTACCTGACCTTCCCTGTCGAGTTGCCTGCCAACACCAGTGCCGAGCAGGTGTCGCAATGGCTGTCGGCCAGCGGCTTCACCAAAGTGCAGGCCGAGCGCGAGGTGGCCACGCCCACAGGTCCACGCAAGGTGTTGGATGTGATCGCCGATCGGTTTCGTTTGGGCACCGCGGACAAGGCCCGCGTGATCGAGGCGATCGAAGTCGCCCTCAAACGGGGTGGCCGCCTCAATGTGTATGTTGAAAACCCTTCGGGCTCAGGCGCTGCTGCTGAAGCAGGGTCTGCCTTTGACCTCTGGCGTTTCTCTACAGGTCTGCATTGCCCCGACAGCGACCTGCGTTACACCGACCCGATCCCGTCGATGTTTTCCTTCAACTCGGCTGTGGGCGCGTGCGAAACCTGCCGGGGCTTTGGCCGCGTGATCGGTGTGGACTACGGCCTGGTCATTCCCAACGCCAAGCTCACGCTGCGGGCGGGCGCGATCAAGACCATCCAGACACCGGCCTGGAAGGAGTGCCAGGACGACTTGATGCGCCACGCCGAGACGGCAGGCATTCCGCGAGACACGGCCTGGGACAAGCTGACCCAGGGCCAAAAGGACTGGGTGATCAACGGTTCGCCGGAATGGAAGGGCAAGTGGAAGCATCAGTGGTATGGCATCAAGCGTTTTTTTGAATACCTCGAGACCAAGGCCTACAAGATGCACATCCGCGTGCTCTTGTCCAAATACCGCAGCTACACCGAATGCCCCAGTTGCATCGGTGCCCGCCTCAAAACAGAAAGCCTGCTCTGGCGCATTGGCAGCCACAGCGATGCCGATGGCGTGCTGCCAGTGGCGCAGCGTTTCATGCCTGCAGGTGTGAAATGGTCACGAGCGCAGTTGGAAGCGCTGCCGGGCTTGAGCCTGCACGACATGATGATCATGCCGATTGACCAGTTGCGCCGATTTTTTGACCGCATGAGCGCCAGCGCGGTGGCGCTGGCTTCGGCAGACGCCGAGGCGCAAGCGCTGAAGTTGCTGCTCGAAGAAATCACCACGCGCCTGAAATACCTGTGCGATGTGGGCATCGGCTACCTCACGCTCAACCGCCAAAGCCGCACCCTCAGCGGGGGCGAGGTGCAGCGCATCAACCTGACCACGGCCTTGGGCACCTCGCTGGTGAACACCTTGTTTGTGCTCGATGAGCCCAGCATCGGTCTTCATCCGCGTGACATGAGCCGCATCACCCAAGCCATGCACCGCCTGCGCGACGCGGGCAACACACTGGTGGTGGTGGAGCACGACCCGGCCGTGATGCTGGCGGCCGACCGCATGATCGACATGGGCCCCGGCCCCGGCGAGCGTGGCGGACAAATTGTGTTTGACGGTTCGACCGCCGACCTGCGCAACGCCGACACGCTCACAGGTGCCTACCTGGGCGGGCGCAAGCAGGTGGGCCTGGGCTTCAAGCGCATGGTGACCGACAGCACGCCGCGTCTGATTCTGGAAGGTGCTCGCGAGCACAACCTGCAAAACATCGATGTGGATTTTCCGCTGCAGCGCCTGGTGACCATCACAGGTGTGAGCGGCTCGGGCAAGTCCAGCCTGATACAGGATGTGCTGGCACCCGCGTTGATGCGTCACTTTGGCAAAGCCACCGAGACCCCAGGCGCACACGACCGCCTGATGGGGGCTGACCACCTGAGCGATGTGGTGTTTGTTGACCAGTCGCCCATTGGCAAAACGGCGCGCTCCAATCCTGCCAGCTATGTGGGGGCCTGGGATGCGGTGCGCGAGATTTTTGCGACCGCGCCTTTGTCGCGCCAACGTGGTTACACCGCCAGCAAATTCAGCTTCAACAGCGGTGATGGCCGTTGCCCCACCTGCGGTGGCTCGGGCTTCGAGCACGTGGAGATGCAATTTTTGTCCGATGTGTATTTGCGCTGCCCCGATTGCGATGGCAAGCGCTACCGCCCCGAGATTCTCGAGATCACCGTAGAGCGCCAAGCCATGGGTCAGGCGCAAGCGAGGCACCTCAACGTGGCCGATGTGCTGGCCCTCACGGTGAGCGAAGCCGCTGCCTTGTTTGCGCAAGACCGCGATGTGATCCGCGCCTTGCAGCCCATCGTGGATGTCGGGCTGGAATACGTCAAGCTCGGCCAGCCCGTGCCGACTTTGTCGGGCGGGGAATCGCAGCGCCTCAAGCTTGCAGGCTTTTTGGCAGAGGCCGCCAAAAGTGCCTCCAGCAGCCGCCAGAAGTTGGCACGCAAAGGCACGTTGTTTTTGTTCGATGAGCCCACCACGGGCCTGCACTTTGACGACATTGCCAAACTGATGCGCGCCTTGCGCAAGTTGCTCGAAGCCGGTCATTCGCTGATCATCATCGAGCACAACCTGGACGTGGTTCGCGCCAGCGACTGGTTGATTGATTTGGGCCCTGAAGGCGGTTATGCCGGTGGCCTCATCGTGGCCCAAGGCACACCTGAAGAGGTGCGGCAGCACGCCACATCGCACACCGGCAAGGCCTTGCGTGAATACGCCGAGTCCATGGGTGAGGTGCATGGTGCACAAGAGGGCGCAGTGTCTTATGTGGCGGCCAGCAAATCCGTGGCAAGCGCGCCAGCCATCGTCCGCAAAGTGGTGCCCAACAACAACATCCAGATCGTCAACGCCAAAGAACACAACCTCAAAAACCTGAGCGTGGACATTCCTCGCGGCAAGTTCAACGTGGTCACCGGTGTCAGTGGTTCCGGCAAATCCACGCTGGCCTTTGACATCCTGTTCAACGAAGGCCAGCGCCGGTATCTGGAGAGCCTGAACGCCTACGCCCGCGCCATCGTGCAACCCGCTGGGCGCCCCGAGGTGGATGCGGTCTACGGCATCCCACCGACCGTGGCGATCGAGCAACGCCTGTCCCGGGGTGGCCGCAAATCCACCGTGGGCACCACCACCGAGGTTTGGCATTTCTTGCGGCTGCTGTATGTCAAGCTGGGCATCCAGCACTGCATGCATGACGGTACCCCTGTGCAGCCGCAAACACCCGACAGCATCGTGGCCCAACTCATGACCCGCTTTCGTGGCCAGCACATTGGCCTCCTGGCGCCATTGGTCACCAACCGGAAAGGTGTTTACACCGAATTGGCCGACTGGGCACGTCCGCGGGGCTACACCCACTTGCGTGTCGATGGCGACTTTTTGCCCACGCAAGGTTTTCCGCGCATCGACCGCTTCAAAGAGCACAGCATCGAGTTGCCCGTTGCCAGTCTCGATGTTTTGCCATCGAATGAAACGGCGCTGCGCCAGGCTTTGAGCAAAACCCTGGAGCATGGCAAAGGTGTGGTGCATGTGCTGAGCGATCTGGACGGCTTGCGCGAAGCCATGTTCAGTGGCGAGTCCACCGCCCGCATCGGCCAGCACCGCGTGTTCTCGACCTTGCGGGCTTGCCCGCAGTGCGCCACCTCGTATGCCGAACTGGACCCGCGCCTGTTCTCTTACAACAGCAAGCACGGCTGGTGCCCCGATTGCGTGGGCACAGGCGTCAAGCTGAGCCGTGACGAGCGCCAGGTTTTCGATGACTCGGTGCAGGACGACAAGCAAAAAGGCCGCGAGCAGACTTTTGCAGAGCCTGAAATCGAAGACTTGGCAAACGTGGCTTGCCCGACTTGCGAAGGCACCCGCCTGAACGCCACAGCACGTGCCGTGCGTCTGGGGTCGATGCCTGGTCAGGGCTGGCGCATCACCGACATTGCCAGTCTCTCGGTCATCGAAGTTCGGCATTGGGTTGAGCAGTTGCAATTGACAGGCCGCGATGCGGACATTGCCCGCGATCTGGTGCCCGAGATCAAGAGCCGTCTGGCGTTTCTGGAAGAGGTGGGCTTGGGCTACCTCACGCTCGACCGGGGTGCGCCCACGCTGTCGGGTGGTGAAGCGCAACGCATCCGGTTGGCCGCACAACTGGGCAGCAACCTGCAAGGTGTGTGCTATGTGCTGGACGAGCCCACCATCGGTTTGCACGCCCGCGATAACCAGATTTTGCTGAACGCCCTGAAAAGCCTGAGCGACAAGGGCAACACGCTGGTGGTGGTGGAACACGACGAAGACACCATCCGCCGTGCCGACCACATCATCGACATCGGCCCGAGTGCCGGCAAACGTGGCGGCCGCTTGGTGGCGCAAGGCACGGTGGCCGACATCACGGCATCAGCCGATTCGCAAACCGGACGCTATCTGTTGCATGCGATGAAGCATCCGATGCAGTTGCGTCGCTTGGTGGATGCTTCTTTGCAATGGCTCACCCTCACGGGCGCCAACTTGCACAACCTGCGTCAGGTGGATGTGCAAGTGCCGCTCAAACGGCTGGTCGCGGTCACGGGTGTCAGTGGTTCCGGCAAATCCACGCTGGCCCGCGATGTTCTGCTGACCAATGTGCAGGCGTTGGTGGGTCAGCGTTCTACCTTTGCGGGCCGCACCGCACAAGACGCAGGCCAGCGCGTGGCTTTGACCGCGTGTGCCGATGTGCAGGGCTTTGAAACGATTGACCGCGTGCTCGAAGTCGACCAGACCCCGATTGGCAAAACGCCCCGCTCTTGCCCCGCCACCTACATTGGTTTTTGGGACACGATCCGCAAACTGTTTGCCGAAACCCTGGAGGCCAAGGCGCGAGGTTATGCCGCAGGCCGCTTCAGCTTCAACACGGGGGAAGGCCGCTGCCCGGGTTGTGAAGGGCAGGGCATGCGCACCATCGAGATGAGCTTCTTGCCCGATGTGAAAGTGCCTTGCGAGACCTGTCGCGGTGCCCGCTTCAGCCCCGAGACTTTGGCCGTCAGCTGGCGTGGCAAAAGCATTGGCGATGTGCTGCAAATGGAAATCGATGAAGCCGTGGACTTTTTTGCCAGCATGCCCAGCATCGCGCACCCGCTGCAGTTGCTGAAAGATGTGGGGCTGGGCTACCTCACGTTGGGTCAGCCTTCACCCACCTTGAGTGGTGGAGAAGCGCAGCGCATCAAACTGGTGACCGAACTGACCAAGGTGCGTGACGAGGTGGGCAAGCGCGGCAACAAGGCGCCCCACACCTTGTATGTGTTGGACGAGCCCACCGTGGGCCTGCACATGGCCGATGTGGACAAACTCATCAGCGTGCTGCACAGGCTGGTGAACGCCGGGCACAGCGTGATCGTGATCGAACACGATCTGGATGTGATCGCCGAAGCCGACTGGGTCATCGACCTGGGACCTGAAGGCGGTAACGCCGGTGGCCGTATCGTGGCTGCAGCCACCCCTGAAGAGGTGGTTCGAATGGGCACGCACACCGGCGTGGCCTTGGGGCCGGTGTTGGCGCGGGTGTGATCAGTTGGCTGCCGTCAGGCGCCAAAGTGATGTGACTTCTGCCGAGCGTGCTGCATGCAGCGGGTCCGTTGCATCCTGGCTTTTGGCGTGCACTGGCTTCACATCCATGCGGTCCACCACCTGCAAACCTGCTTCGGCGATCCAGCCCAGCAGCGCTTCGCGGGTGCGCAGGCCCAGGTGCTCGGCCAGGTCTGACAAGATCAGCCAGCCTTCGCCGCCTTCGCACAGGTGTGCAGCCAAACCCGTCAGAAAGCCCTTGAGCATCTGGCTGCCTTCGTCATACACCGCTTGCTCCAGCAGCGTGGTCGGGCGTGCAGGCAGCCAAGGTGGGTTGCACACCACCAAGGCCGCTTGGCCCTCAGGGAATAAATCGGTCTGAAGAAGCTGCACCTGGTTTTGCAAGCCCAGGCGTTGCAGGTTGTCCAGGGCGCAGGCCAAGGCGCGGTCTGACATGTCGGTGCCGATCACCTGGCTGGCACCACGCCGGGCCAGCACGGCGGACAACACGCCCGTGCCCACACCGATGTCAAAAGCCACGGGGTGCGTCTTGAGGGCTTCGGGCCATGGGGCGTTGGCCACCAAGGCCACATATTCGCCGCGCACCGGCGAGAACACGCCGTAGTGCGGGTAGATGCACAAAGCCTCGCCCATGGCCGGCACTTCAACGCCTTTTTTGCGCCACTCAAACGCGCCAATGGCCCCTTGCAAGCTGCGCAGGGAAACCACCGATGCTTGTCCATTGGAAGGGCCAAAGGCCTGCAGGCAGGCTTGTTTGGCATCCGGGGCGCGCCGCAGGTCCGTGCCGTAATCGGCATTCAGCTCAATCAGGACTTGGCTCAGGATGCGGGTGCGCTGGGCTTGCGCCTGGCGGTGAGCATGAAATACTGCACCGGGGATCACGGGGGCAGCAGGGTCTTGCTTTTTGATGCGGACTTTTTTGGGTTTGTCGATGCGCCGAGCCAGTGCCTGGAGCAGTTGCCGGGCGTTTTGAAAATCACTGCGCCACAGCAAGCCCGTGCCGGCGCAGGCCAGCCGGTAGGCGGTGTCAGCGGTCATGGTGTCGTCGGCCAGCACCACATGCTTGGGCAACACCTGGTCCGATCGCCAGAGGGCAGAGCGTGGGCTGCCTTTTTCAAGCCAGTTCAAAAGGGTGGGGGCGTTCATGCGCAGGTCCAGTCGGGGTTGGTGTTTCGCGCGGCTTGCCGCGAAGGGTTGTTTTGATCAGCAGCTTTTCAGGCCAGGTTGGCCAGCAGATGCCGGGCCAGTTCGGCAAAGCCTGCGCCCCGTTCGCTGGGGGTGATGTAGCGGGGCGGGTGCGTCAGTTGCGCCGCGAAGCGCCGGATATTGGCCACCCCCACACTGTGCGGAAAATGCTCAAACATCACCTGGTCGTTGGTGGAGTCTCCCACATAAACCCAGTGGTCGATTTCAGCGTCCAGATTGCGGCCCCACAGTTCACGCACGATCCAGCGGGCACCCGTGAGTTTGCTGTGCTCGCCCAGCCAGCCATTGATGTGGATGCTGCTCACGGTGGCCGTCATGCCCTCGCTTTGCAACATGCGCACCACGCTGTCGATGGACGACTGCGGCAAGTGTGTGAATTCGCTGTGGTCAATCGCAATGTCTGTTTCACGGCCTGCGCTGTCTTGTGATCGGTGCGCGCCGGGCACAGTGCGTTCAATTTGCGCCAGCACCGATTGCATGCGGGTGAAGTTGGCGCTGCGTGTGGCCGCGTCTTGTTGGTACCGCTTGCGCAGGCCCTGCGCGTGGGTGTGGGTCAAGCCGACCGCACCGTTTTCCGCCACGATGGCGTCCACCGGCCAACTTTGGGCAAAGGGTTCACTCCA
>CAIZSE010000088.1 GCA_903935585.1 uncultured Burkholderiales bacterium
ACCACCACCACCGCCGCCGCCTTCACGGCGACCACCACCACCACCTTCCCGGCGACCGCCACCGCCGCGGGGTCCAGCACCGTAGGGACTGCGGAAACCGCCACCTTCGCCGCCACCGCCACCGCCACCTTCGCGACGACCCCCGCCGCCGCCATAGCCTCCCCCACCGCCGCCGCCTCCACCCCCGTAGCCGCCGCCACCACCTTCACGACGCTCGCCACCGCCACCATAGCCACCTCCGCCTCCGAAACCGCCACCGCCAGTTCTGGGTGGGCGGGCTTCCATGGGGCGGGCTTCATTGACCACCACATTGCGGCCGCCCAAAGGCTGGCCATTCATGCCATGGACGGCGGCTTGGGCTTGATCATCGTTGCCCATTTCCACAAAGCCGAAGCCTTTGGAGCGGCCCGTGTCACGTTCCATCATGACCTTGGCGCTGGTGACCACACCGAATTCACCGAAAGCTTGCTCGAGATCGCCGTCGCGAACTGAATATGGCAGGTTGCCGACGTAAAGTTTGTTGCCCATGAAGGGGACTCCTCAAAACACAAAGATAAAAGCGATGGAGCTCCGAAAACGCATTCAACAAACCTGAAAACATCGGAAGGAAAGCGAAACTGATCTGGTCACCGCAAACATGACTTCGTTGCTTCTGACAATGAAGTTAAATAATTATGCGGGAAAAAGTCGAAAAAAGTTCAAGGGGGATTCCCCCAAAACCCCTCTGAATGTGGCCTGCAGCACACATCTGTTGTTTTACCAACTCACTTCACGGTCGGGCGTGGCGCTGATTTTATGAATGCTTAAATCGGCACCATCGAACTCTTCTTCAGGGCTCATCTTCAAGCCCATAGTCCATTTCAGGATGCCATAGACCACCACCCCGTTCAGCAGGGCCCAGCTCACGCCCAAGGCGGTGCCGATCAATTGCGCCGACAAATTCACCCCACCCAATCCCCCCAGCGCCTGGGTGCCAAACAGACCTGCTGCAATCCCGCCCCACGCACCGCAAATACCATGCAGGGGCCAAACACCGAGCACATCGTCAATCTTCCATTTGTTCTGGGTCAAAGTGAACATGACCACAAACAAACCACCCGCCACAGCGCCGACCACCAATGCGCCAAATGGGTGCATCAAGTCCGATCCGGCGCACACCGCGACCAAGCCAGCCAAAGGGCCGTTGTGCACAAACCCCGGATCATTTTTGCCCAGCACCAAAGCCACCAATGTGCCGCCCACCATGGCCATCAGGGAATTGACTGCGACCAGGCCCGAGATTTTGTCGAGCGTCTGGGCGCTCATCACGTTGAAGCCGAACCAGCCCACAATCAAAATCCAGGAGCCCAGTGCCAAAAAAGGAATGCTGGATGGCGGGTGGGCCGAGACCACGCCGTCTTTGCGATAGCGGTTGTAGCGGGCACCCAGAAGCACCACCGCCGGCAATGCGATCCAGCCGCCCATGGCGTGGACCACGACCGAGCCTGCAAAATCATGAAATTCGTCGCCCGTGGCCGCCTTGATCCAGGCCTGCACACCAAAATGCTGGTTCCAGGCGATGCCCTCAAAAAAGGGGTAAACAAAACCCACGATCACGGCCGTGGCGATGAGTTGAGGCCAGAACTTGGCCCGCTCTGCAATGCCCCCCGAAATGATGGCGGGAATGGCCGCTGCAAAAGTCAGCAAGAAGAAAAACTTGACCAGGTCATAGCCATTTTTCGCCGCCAATTGCTCGGCGCCCACAAAGAAAGTGGTGCCGTAAGCCACGCTGTAACCCACCCCAAAATACACCACCGTGGACACGGAAAAGTCGACCAGGATCTTGACCAGGGCATTGACCTGGTTCTTTTTGCGAACCGTGCCCAGTTCCAGAAAAGCAAACCCGGCGTGCATGGCCAAAACCATGATGCCGCCCAACAAAATAAAAAGCGCATCTGCGCCCTGTTTTAGTGCTTCCACGATCGTCCTTTGAGGATTTTTGAATTGATTTGGTGCATTTAGGGGTCAGTTCATCCCAGTGCACCAAACATAAGCAAGATGCAGGCCCAAATTGATGCGCGTCATACACTTTGGACAGTCAGGACCGCTTGCACAGTGAGGCATCTTGTTTTTGAAGTCAGCATTGAGCAAGCCCAATCCGTGTTGAGCACCCACTGCCGACAGGGGGGGACTGTGCGTTGTTTGCAAGTCGCCGAAAAAAGGGTCGTCAAACAGGATTGATCGAGCCTGCCAGTGAAAAAACAATTCGGCTCGACATTGAGAAAATGTTGACAGCTGAAGAAACAGCATTAATAATTATTTCGTGTTCACAAAAGCCGCACTCACACATCACTTTGCACAACTGCTGCAAATGGGCACATCTATGTGCGCGCTGACCCTGTGCAGCCGACGATGGCGGCCCTTGTGACACCCCGGCAGTGACCCACCGCCAATCCTCCAAGGCCCGCTCACCCAGCGGGCCTTTTTGTTTGTGCAATCCACCACCCATAGGAGCCTTTCATGACCGCGTCCCCGATCACCCTCCGAAGCGTTCAGCTGCAAGACGCCGCTGCCATCGCCACATTAATGGCCGACCCCGAGGTCTTTGGTAACTCGCTGTCAGGTCCTTATGCCAATGAAGAGGACTGGGCCAAACGGCTGAGCACACCTCAAACAGGCAGCAGTTTGAGACTGGTCGCAATACAAGCCGAGCAGGTCGTGGGGCTGGCCAACCTGCACGACATGGGGCGTGTGCGCCGTAGCCATGCTGTCGGTCTGGCCATAGCGGTCGCCAAACACGCTCAAGGCCAGGGGGTTGGCACCGCCCTGATGCGTGGATTGACGGATTACGCCGACCAATGGGGACACATCCTGCGCATCGAGCTGACGGTGTTTGCCGACAATGCCCGGGCCATTGCGCTGTATGAGCGCTTTGGCTTTGAACATGAAGGACGGCACAAGGGTTATGCCTTGCGCAACGGCCAATACAGCGATGTGTTGTGCATGGCCCGCTGGCACCCCACGCCGCCTGGCCTGCACCCCTCCTAAACCCATGGGGCCATGTCCCGTCAGAGATGGAGCCCAACAGGCAGGGGGGACGCAGCCCTCCCGTAAAATCAGGATCTTTTGATTTTTAAGTGGGCTGGTCGCCCGCTGTTTGTCCTGTATGGAAGCTTTCCTCGTCTCTACAGGCATCGTGGCGCTGGCCGAAATGGGCGACAAAACCCAACTTTTGTCTTTGGTGCTGGCAGCCCGTTTTCGCAAGCCCTGGCCCATCGTGCTGGGCATTTTGGTGGCCACACTGGCCAACCACGGGCTGGCAGGCGCGGTCGGCAGCTGGGTCACCACCATGATGGGGCCGACAGCGTTGCGCTGGGTGCTGGGCGCTTCTTTCATCGCCATGGCGGTGTGGATGCTGATCCCCGACAAGTTCGACGACGAAGACGGTGACAGCGCCCCGCGCATGGGCGTGTTCCTGACCA
The DNA here is from genome assembly GCA_903935585.1 of uncultured Burkholderiales bacterium. GTDB lineage: Bacteria > Pseudomonadota > Gammaproteobacteria > Burkholderiales > Burkholderiaceae_C > Limnohabitans_A. Next base: position 3,462 of record CAIZSE010000088.1, read on the forward strand.
CCGTGGTGGCCTTCTTTCTGGCCGAAATGGGCGACAAGACCCAGATCGCGACCGTGATGCTGGCGGCCCAGTACAACGCCTGGTTTGCCGTTGTGGCGGGCACCACGCTGGGCATGATGCTGGCCAACGCGCCGGTGGTGTGGCTGGGCGACGCCATCACCAAACGCGTGCCGCTGCGCATGGTGCACATGGTGTCGGCCGTGATTTTTGCCATTTTGGGCGTGATCGCCCTGTCAGGCTGGGGCAGTTAAAGACCGCTTGCGACTGCGCGCCGGGATCGCGCCGGGATCGCGCCGGCACGGCAGCTTCAAGCCTGCACAGCAGGTTCAAGCCTTCGGCATGCGGCGGTAAATGACGTGGTAAATCCCTGCCACCAACACCGCCCCACCCAAAATATTGCCCAGGATCACGGGCAGCAGATTGCCCAACATGCCGCTCCAGGTGACGGCCGGAAAACCTGCCAAGCCCCCGTTTTGCAACAACATGGCCAAAGGCATGAGGTACATGTTGGCGATGCTGTGCTCAAAGCCGGCCGCCACAAAAGCCATCACCGGCAGCATCACGGCCACCGCCTTGTCGACCACGCTGCGCCCGGCCATGGCCATCCACACGGCCATGCAGACCAGCACATTGCACAACACCCCGCGCAGCAAGGCGGTGACAAAAGGCAGCTCTTGCTTGGCCACGGCGATCTTGACCACCTGTTGGCCAATGGCACCCCCGTTGAGCCCCGCATGGCCACTGGCAAACACCAGCACCGCCACCCCGGCGGCCCCCACAAAATTGGCCAAGCACACGATGCCCCAGTTACGCAGCACCTGCCCCGTGCTGACCCGCCCATCGGCCCAGGCCATGACGATCAGGTTGTTGCCGGTGAACAGCTCGGCCCCGGCCACCACCACCATGAGCAAACCCATGGCGAACACCAGACCGCCCAGCAGCGCGCTGGTGGCAAACCCCAGCGTCGGATCGGACTTGACGAGCACGAAGAGCATGGCCCCCAAACCAATGAATGCCCCGGCCAGCACACCCAGCAAAGCCAGCGGCAGTGTGGCCATGCGGGCCTTGACCTCACCCACCGACTCGATGCGGCGGGCAATTTCAACGGGACTGTAGGCGTCCGAGCCATAAAGGTCTGACATGGGTGCTCCTGAAATGGGTTCAATCTCTTCGTCTTATACTTGCCCGATGCGCCGATTTGAACCCGATTGCGGGCGCCGGGACCCGAAGGGTTCCGAAATTCAGCTAAATGGCGTGTGTTTCAACTCACTGAAGCCCGGCCAAGCTGACTGCGAAGCCGGTTTTTTTTTGACACCTGAACACTTTCGATGCTGATCGCCGAGTCCAAAAGCATGTTGTTTGAAGCCCCTTTGCCTTTGCAAAGCGGCGCCTCCATTCGCGCTTATTCACTGAGCTACGAAACCTACGGCACGCTCAACGCCGACAAGTCGAATGCCGTGCTGATCTGCCACGCCCTGAACGCCTCGCACCATGTCGCGGGCGTCTATGCCGACCAAGCCGGCAACGTGGGTTGGTGGGACAACATGATTGGCCCCGGCAAATCCCTGGACACCGAAAAATTCTTTGTGATCGGCGTGAACAACCTGGGGTCGTGCTTTGGCTCGACCGGCCCCATGAACACCCACCCTGACACCGGTCGCGTTTACGGCGCCGACTTTCCGGTCATCACCGTCGAAGACTGGGTCAACGCCCAAGCCCGCTTGCTCGATGCATTGGGCATCGAAAAATTGGCCGCCGTTATGGGCGGCAGCCTCGGCGGCATGCAGGCGCTCTCGTGGACGCTGCAATACCCCGAGCGCATTCAGCACGCCGTGGTGGTGGCCAGCGCACCCAACCTGAACGCCGAGAACATCGCCTTCAACGAAGTGGCGCGCCGCGCCATCGTGACCGACCCGGACTTCCACGATGGCCACTTTTACGAACACGGCGTGGTGCCCAAGCGCGGCCTGCGCATTGCCCGCATGATCGGCCACATCACTTACCTGAGCGACGATGTGATGAACGAAAAGTTCGGTCGCCAGTTGCGCCAGGCCGTGACCGACAACGCCACCGGCTACAAATACTCCACGCAAGAAGTCGAGTTCCAGATCGAGAGTTACCTGCGTTACCAGGGCGACAAGTTCAGCGAATATTTTGACGCCAACACCTATTTGCTGATCACCCGGGCGCTTGATTACTTCGATCCGGCACGCCAGCACGGTGGCGACTTGTCTGCCGCGCTGGCCCGCGCCACCTGCCAATTTTTGCTGATCAGCTTCACCACCGACTGGCGCTTTTCGCCGTCCCGCAGCCGGGAAATGGTCAAGGCCCTGCTGGACAACCGCCGTGACGTGAGCTATGCCGAGATCGATGCGCCGCATGGTCACGATGCCTTCTTGCTGGACGATGCGCGCTACATGAACGTGGTGCGCTCTTACTTTGACAACGTGGCCAGTGCCTTGGGCCAAAGGGGTGCAGCATGAGCGACGCCCTGACCATGCAAGCCATTGCCCGCCTGGTGCCGCAAGGCGCCCGCGTGCTTGACCTGGGCTGCGGCGATGGCGCCTTGCTGGCCTACCTGCAAAAGCACAAGGCTTGCACCGGCTACGGCGTGGAACTCGACGATGCCAATGTGCACGCCTGCGTGCAACGCGGCGTGAACGTGATCCAGCTGAACCTGGACGAAGGCCTGAGCCTGTTTGACGACCAGTCGTTTGACGTGGTGCTGCAAATCGACACGCTGCAACACCTGCGCAACGCCGAGACCATGTTGCGCGAGACGGTGCGCGTGGGCCGTGTCGGCATCCTGGCCTTCCCCAATTTTGCGCACTGGTTCAACCGCCTGAGCGTGCTGCAAGGCCGCATGCCGGTGACCCGGCGTCTGCCCTACCAGTGGTACGACACCCCCAACATCCGCGTGGGCACCTTTGCCGACTTTGGCGATCTGGCCCGCAAAAACCAGTTGCAAGTCGTGGACGCTTTCGGTTTGCAAAACGGCCAGGAAGTGCGCCTGCTGCCCAACCTGATGGCGGGCACTGCGGTCTACAAGTTGCAGCGCGGCTGACATGCCGCAACAACTCGCCGGGGTGAATCCGCACCCCGAACACGGCCGCTGGCTGATCGCCAACTTGCTGGCCCAGATTTCCTTTGGCCTGCTGGCCATGACACTGTGTCTGCCGTCCATGCAGGAATGGGGCACCATCTTTGACACCAGCCAGGCCGATGTGCAGCTGACTTTCAGCGGCTACTTGGTCGCCTATGGGGTCTTGCAGCTGGTCTATGGCCCCTTGTCAGACCGGCATGGGCGCAAGCCGATCCTGATGCTGGGGCTGGCGGTGGCCGGGCTGGCCTCCATCATGGCCGCGATGGCCAGCGACATCACCACACTGACCGTTGCGCGCGTGTTGCAAGGCGCCGGCAGCGCAGCGAGCATGGTGGTCAGCCGCTCGATGGTGCAAGACCTCTTCACCGGGCCGAAGCGCACACGGGTCATGGCCTACATCGGCATGGCGCTGGGCATGTGCCCACCACTGGCCACACTGATCGGCGGCCAGATCCATGTGCGTTGGGGCTGGCAGGTCAACTTTGTATTGCTGGCGGTGCTGGCCTTGCTGCTGTTGCTGGCCGCTTGGTGGGGCCTGCCCCGCTCACCCCAACCGGCGCAAAGTGACAGCCACTGGCTGCACGCCATGCTGAGCGCCTACGCGCGCCTGGCACGCGAGACACGCTTTGTGCTTTATGTGGTAATTCTGGCGGGCAGCACCGCCACGTTTTATGTGTTTCTGGGGGGCGCACCGATCGTGCTCAAGGCTTACGGCATCGGACCCGACCGGATCGGCTGGTTCATCATGGCGGTGCCGCTGTCTTACATCTTGGGCAACTTCATGACCTCACGGCTGATCCAGCGAATGGGCGAAGCCCGCGTGATGGCCTGGGGCCAGGTCCTGACCCTGACCGGTCTGGTCCTGATGCTCGCCCTGGGTTTAGCGGGTTTCCAGAACGCATTGGCGGTGGCGATGCCGCTGATGCTGCTGGGTTTCGGCCATGGCTTGATCAACCCGCCTGCGCTGGCGGGCACTGTGGGCGTATTGCCCGCACTGGCCGGGTCGGCTGCTGCTGTCGCAGGCCTGATGCAACAACTCACCGGGGCCACAGGGGGCTACCTGGTGGGCTTGGTGCCGCACGAAGGCGCAGTCAACCTGGGCTGGATGATGCTGGCCTTTGCACTGGTCGCAGCAGGCGCCCAATTTTTTCTGCACAAACGTTGATCGACAGCAAGGCCTGACACGCCGCAGGCGCACCACAAGCCATGATGGCACTGTAGGCTTGGTGCAATGCTCACCGAACCCCTACCGACCCCCGATGCATTGACCCCTGATGCACCGCCCGCCACAGCATCACCCGCCAACGTGCCAGGTCGGCCATCTGCCCTGTCGCTGCGCAGGGTGGCCATCGACAGCTACCGTGAAAACGTGGCTTACCTGAACCGCAATTGCGCCGTGTACCGCGCCGAAGGCTTTCAGGCGCTGTCCAAAATCGAAGTGCGGGCCAACGGCCGGCATGTGCTGGCCACGCTCAATGTGGTGGACGATGACAGCATCGTTGCCTGTGGTGAAGTGGGTTTGTCCGAAGACGCCTTTCGGCATTTGGGCATACCCGATGGACACGCCGCCTCGGTTGCACAAGCCGAGCCGCCAGCCTCCATGGAGGCGCTGTTTCGCAAGATCCATGGCGAGCGTCTGGACAAGGACGACTTTCACGCCATCGTGCAGGACATTGCGGGGCACCACTATTCCAAAATCGAGCTCACGGCTTTTGTGGTGGCCACCAACAGGGGCGAGATGGACCGCGAAGAAGTCTACTTTCTCACCGAAGCCATGGTCGCAGCGGGCCGCCGGCTGGACTGGCGCGAATCCCTGGTGGTCGACAAGCACTGCATCGGTGGCATTCCCGGCAACCGCACCTCGATGCTGGTGGTGCCCATCCTGGCGGCTTACGGCATCTTGTGCCCCAAAACCTCTTCGCGTGCCATCACCTCTCCTGCGGGCACCGCCGACACGATGGAGGTGTTGGCCAACGTGGAGTTGCCGTTTGAAAAATTGTCCGAGATCGTGCGCACCCACCGGGGCTGTCTGGCCTGGGGCAGCTCGGCCGATTTGTCACCGGCCGACGATGTGCTGATCGCGGTGGAGCGGCCCCTGTCGCTGGACTCGCCCGCGCAAATGGTCGCGTCCATCCTGTCCAAAAAAATTGCGGCGGGCGCCACCCACTTGGTGCTGGACATCCCGATCGGCCCCACCGCCAAGGTGCGCTCCATGCCGGACGCACAGCGCCTGCGGCGTCTTTTTGAGTACGTGGCCGCGCGCATGCATTTGTCACTTGAAGTGGTCATCACCGATGGCCGCCAGCCAGTGGGCCAGGGCGTGGGCCCGATGCTGGAAGCCCGCGATGTGATGCGGGTCCTTGAAAACGACCCGCGTGCGCCCATGGACTTGCGGCAAAAGGCCTTGCGCCTGGCCGGGCGGCTGATCGAAGCTGACCCCGATGTGCGCGGCGGCGATGGCTTTGCCGTAGCGCGCGACATCCTGGATTCAGGGCGCGCCCTGACCCGCATGCAGGCCATCATCGCGGCGCAAGGCGCACGCCCCTTTGACCACAACCACCCACCCCTGGGGGCGCTGACCCTGGAGGTGTGTGCCATCACCGATGGGGTGGTGACGGGCATCGACAACCTGCAGATCGCCCGCGTGGCTCGCCTGGCCGGCGCCCCCAAGGTGCAAAGCGCAGGCGTCGACCTGCTGCACAAACTGGGCGACAGCGTGACCCAAGGCGAGCCTTTGTACCGGGTACATGCGGCCTACCCCAGCGACCTGGATTTTGCCTCGCAGCTGTGCCGCAAATCGAGCGGCTACACCCTGGGCCAGGCCCATGAAGTACCGCATGTGTTTGTGGAGTTCTGAGAGTCAAGCGCCGATGTCAGATACCGCCGCCCTGCTGTACTTTGAAGACGAGACGCCCGCCGCGCTGCGCCTGGCCGTTGCCGCGGGCCTGGTGCCACAACAGATCCAGCGCCACCGTTTTCCAGACGGCGAAATCCGGCTGACACTGCCTGCGCTCTTGCCGCCGCGCGTGGTGTTGCTGCGCAGCCTGCACCACCCCAACGACAAACTGACCGAGCTTTTGCTGGCGGCCCCCACAGCGCGTGAGTTGGGTGCGCGGCATCTGAGCCTGGTGGCCCCTTACCTGGCCTACATGCGCCAAGACACGGCGTTTGCGCCCGGCCAGGCGGTCAGCCAGCGCATCGTGGGCCATTGGTTGGCGTCGCTGTTCGATGCGGTCATCACCGTGGACCCGCATTTGCACCGGGTGGCCACCTTGGCCGAGGCCGTGCCCGCCCGTCAGGTCACCTCGCTGAGCGCAGCACCGTTGCTGGGCGAGTGGATTGCACAACACCGCCCCGGCGCTTTCCTGCTCGGGCCCGACAGCGAATCGGCGCAATGGGTCAGGCAAGCGGCTGCTGCCCACGGCCTGCCGCACGCGGTGTGCAACAAAGTGCGCCACGGCGACCGTGCTGTGCGCATCACGCTGCCCGCATGCGATCTGCGCGGTCAAGCGGTGGTGCTGCTGGACGACGTGGCCAGCAGTGGCCACACCCTGGCCACCGCCGCCGCATTGGCCCTGGCCGCAGGTGCCGCCAGCGTGGACGTGGCCGTGACGCATGCCCTCTTGGCAGGCGATGCGCTGCAGCGCATCCACCATGCCGGGGTGGGTGAATTCTGGAGCACCGACAGCGTGGTGCATCCGAGCAATGTGGTGGCCTTGGCGTCGTTGCTGGCGCAAGCCTTGCGACCCTTGTAGTTCCGGGCTGCTCCAGCAAGTACTCAGTGCTGGAGTTCTTGTTCGTGCATCCAGGCGGCGTGCTTGGGCGCGCGTTTGGTCTGGGCCCATTCGTTGAGCATGTCCCACTTGCAGGCATCCAGCTTGGCGTACATCTCGGGGGTGCCCACGTCAGCGGCCAATTCTAGGCGGTGACCGCTCGGGTCAAAAAAGTAAATGCTCTTGAAGATGGTGTGGTTGGTGGGCCCCAGCACCTCCACGCCATTGGCCTGCAAGCGGGCCTTGGCTTCTTCCAGCACTTGCAGGTTGTCGACCTTGAAGGCGATGTGCTGCACCCACTCGGGGGTGTTGGTGTCACGACCCATGTCGGGCGAGTTGGGCAACTCGAAAAAGGCCAGCACATTGCCGCCGCCAGCGTCCAAAAAGACGTGCATGTACGGGTCGGGCGCTTTGGTCGAAGGCACCAGGTCTTCGGCAATTGCCAGCACAAAGTCCATGTTCAGGTTTTTGACGTACCAATCAACCGTTTGCTTGGCGTCTTTGCAGCGGTAGGCAACGTGGTGGATTTTGTTCAGCTTCATGGCGGTTTCTCCAGGTAAGAAGTGTGTTCAGGGCAGCAGCTTGCCCTTTGGACGCGGTGGCCAATCCGCGAAATGGCCCAGCGTGCAAGCGCTCTGTTGGGCGGCTTGCAGGGCTTCACGCAGCACTTGCAAATCGCCTATGTGGTTGGCCAGCAGCAAGATCAAGCGGGCATTCAGCGCTTCGCTTTGTTCGTCGCTCAAGCCGTTGTGGGCATCGATCAGTTTTTCATAAAACTCGTCGCCGGGCGAAAAGTCACGGAAAAACCGGCGACCGGCTTCGTGGAAATTCGGGTCTGTTTTCAATGCGCTGTTCATGTCGGTCCTCACGGGTGTCTGGGTTTGAGAGGGGTGCGGGAGGCGTTCAGGCCTGGCCGATGGCGCGGGCCAATGCTGCCTGCACCTTGGCAATGTCCAGTTGGCGCCAGCGGCCCACCACATGCTGGTCGGGGCGCAACAGATAAGCAGTGCCAGCTTGGGCGTCATAGCGCTTGGCCATCCAGCCTTGGTGGTCCACCAGCACCTGAAAGCCGGGCACATCGAGCGCCTGGCGGGCCACGATCAGGGCCTCGACAGGCACTGCGCCTTGCTGGAGGGCCTGCAGTGCGGCCAAGTCTTTGCCAACGGGCGCCGCATCCACAAAGTACAAAGCCTGAAAGCCCTTGCCCACTTGGTCGAGCAGCCAGGCGTCCTGCCCCTCGACCTGCACGGGGGCGTCGTCCATGGGCGCGCCGGGCACCATATTGCCTTCAAAGGCATCGGCATCGGGCGTGTTGAGCGCCGAGCCCGTCAGGAACGAGGGCACCGACAAGCGGCCCGAGTTGACCAGCTTGCGTGCAAACGGGTGATGCTTGGCCAGCGCCAGCACCTGGTTGCGGAAAGTCTTGCTGGTGCGGCTCTTGGGGGTGATGAAGTCGGTCGAGCGTGTCGAGTTCATGATGTTCTCGTCGGCGGCAAACTGGCGGTCGTGCGCATAGGTGTCGAGCAAGCGCTCGGACGCCTGGCCTTTGATCACCAGGCCCAGCTTCCACATCAGGTCATCGGCATCCTGAAAGCCAGAGTTGGCGCCACGCGCACCAAAGGGCGAGACCTGGTGCGCCGCGTCGCCCGCGAACAGCACGCGGCCGTGGCGAAAGTCGGTCATGCGGCGGCACTGGAAGGTGTAGATGCTGACCCACTCCAGCTCGAACGGGCGTTCATCGCCGAGCATGGCCTGCAGACGCGGAATGACTTTTTCAGGCTTCTTTTCTTCTTCAGGATCGGCGTCCCATCCGAGCTGAAAATCAATGCGCCAGACGTTGTTGCTTTGCTTGTGCAGCAGCACGCTTTGGTTGGGGTGAAAGGGGGGGTCGAACCAGAACCAGCGCTCTGCCGGGTAGTCGGCCTTCATGATCACATCGGCGATCAGGAAACGGTCCTGGAAGACGCGGCCTTCGATGTCCAGCCCCAAATGGCGGCGCACCGGGCTGCGCGCGCCATCGGCCACCACCAGCCAGTCGGCCTCGATGTCAAAGCAGCCATCGGGCGTTTCCACCGTCAGCGTGGCGTGCTCGGCGGCAGGGGTGACGGCGGTGACCTTGTGCTGCCAACGAATGTCTGCGCCCAGCTCCAGGGCCCGGGCGATCAGCATTTCCTCAATGTGGTACTGCTGCAAATTGATCATGCCGGGGCGCTTGTGGCCCGCATCGGGCACCAGGTTGAACTGGTACACCTCCTCTTGCTCCAGGAAGGTGCGGCCAATGTTCCAGCTCACACCCATGTCGCAAGCTTGATCGGCAATGCCCAGCCGGTCCAGGATTTCGAGCGAGCGCTTGGCATAGCAAACAGCCCGCGAGCCAACCGACACGGTCTTGTCGTCATCGAGCACCAACACCTCCAGCCCCTGCAGACGGGCATCGATGGCCGCAGCCAGACCCACAGGCCCTGCCCCAATGACGATCAGAGGCTTGCGCTGTGGGGGTGTCGACATCAGGTCGGCAGCCCCTTTGTAGGGGTAAATCGGGTTGGTATAAGCGCCCATGCTTGCTCTCCGGCCATGAGAAATGCACCTCTCGGGTGCGACAGGCTGTAATTTACTATAGATAAATGAATTTACCTATCCGTAATTGACTAAGTTGCAGGGGTTTTGTTGGAAGGGGCGGCTGGCCGCCGGTTTACTGGCCGTCATCCGACGTCATCCGACGTGAAGCCAGCTTGCTCGTTCAGGTGCTGGGAATTTGATGGGTGGGGGTCCACTTCAGTGGTCATCGTCTTCACGTTGATGGCGAACGGCTCCGATGATGACGGTCTTGCTGTCCACAATCTCGAACAGCGCAACATAGCCGGTGTGACCAAACGGAATGATCAACTCACGAATAAAGGAACTACTCCCCACCTTGCGACAGGCAAACGGCGAAGATGTCAAAAATGCGATGCCGTTCTTGATGGCCTGCACTGCGCTGTCCGGGATGTCGAGGTCGCCGGTTTCACTGTCCAATTCACGTTGCAGCGCAAAGTCAAACAATTGCGCCAAATCTTCCGCTGCAGCTTGGCTGAACACGACTGAATATTTCATCCCTTGCGCTGCGCCAAGACCTGCCTGGCATCCGCCAACTTGGCTTCAAGCTTGGCAACCACCTGATCAGCGGGAACACCGCTGCCGTCGCGCTTGGTGGCTTCGATGGCGACAATGCCCCGCCGAATGAACTCAGCCTGATTCTTGCGCTTGGCAACCGTGGTACGAACCGCGTTTTCTACGAATTGCGACAAGGATTCACCTTGTTCCAGCACGCCTTCAAGCTCAAGCCGGAAGTCCGGGGCAACACGGATGGGGGGCAGTGTGGCTGTTTTCATGGGTTAATTGTATTGCATGTGCAATGCAAATTCACTTCAACAACGCCCTCCGCGCAATTATTCAGCTCAAATCCACATCTCAGGCTATGCTCGGGTCTTGTCTTTTGTATGACAACTTCATGACCCAAAACTTCACCCCCGTCTCCAGTGGCGCACGCCTGTCCGACCAGGTCGCCGAGCAGCTGGCGACTGAAATCAAGCAGGGGCGCCTCATGCCCGGCGACAAGCTGCCCACCGAGGCCCGCCTGGTCGAGCAATTTGAAGTCAGCCGCACGGTGGTGCGCGAAGCGGTGTCGCGTCTCAAATCCTTGGGGCTGGTCGACTCGCGTCAGGGCAGCGGGGTGTTTGTGAGCCAGAAGCTGCCGTTCGCACCTCTCAACTTTGAAGCCCGCCATGCCGCCTCTCAAGAGGCCGTGGTCCAGATGGTCGAGGTGCGCCGGGCGCTGGAAGCCGAGGTGGCCGCGCTGGCGGCCAAGCGGCGCAACACCCATGACATTGGCGCCATTCGGCAAGCAGTGACGGCGCTGGATACCGCTGTGAAATCAGGCGGCAATGGCGTGGCCGAAGACGTGAAGTTTCACCGGGCCATTGCGGACGCTGCGCGCAACCCCTTTCTGATTCAGACCCTGGAATACCTGGGCCAGTTTTTGCACGGGGCCACGCAAGTGACCCGGGCCAACGAAGCACGCCGGGTGGACTTTGCCGCCGAAGTGCAACGCGAGCACCAAGCCATTTTGAAGGCCGTTGAAGCCGGTGACGCCGAAGGGGCCAGGCAAGCAGCGGCCACGCACATGGGCAACGCCATCACCCGCATCCAGAGTGCAGACCCGGCCTTCTGGTTGCAAGAAGGCGAGCGCCTGGCGCAACCCTTGGTCAAAGGGCTGCGGGGTTGAATCACTCCGCCTTGATGTTGGCCGCCTTGACCACCGCTGCGTAGCGCGAGAGGTCACGCGCCATGTCGCGGCCAAATTTCTCAGGGCCGCCAGGACTGGCGGTGATGCCCAGGGTGTTCAGGCGCTCGCGCACCGCCGGGTCGTTCAGCACCGCGTTCAGCTCGGTGTTGAGCTTGTCCACAATCGCGCGGGGCGTTTTGGCCGGGGCCAGCAAGCCCACCCAGGAGTTGATGTCGAAGTCGGCCACACCGTTTTCAATGAAGGTGGGCACATCGGGCAAGGATGGCGCACGCTGCGCGCTGGACACCGCCACGGCATGCAACTTGCCCGACTTGACGTGCTGGATCGCTCCCGCCACGGCGGTGTACACCAGCGGGATAGAGCCACCCATCACATCAACCATGGCCTGGCCACCGCCTTTGTAGGGGATGTGCGTCAGGTTGGCGCCGGTGCGCTGCTTGAGCAATTCGCCCGCAATGTGCGGCGTGCCGCCCGTGCCGGACGTGCCATACGACAGGCCACCCGACTGGGTTTTGGACAGGGCGATCACTTCCTTGAGTGTCTTGGCCGGCACGCCCGGGTGCGAGACCAGAATCAGGATGGCATCACCGATCTTGCCAATCGGGGCAAAGTCTTTGGCGGTGTCAAAACCCACTTTGGGAAAGACGTGCGGGTTGATGACCAGGGTGCCGTCAAAGCCCAGCAGCAAGGTGTAACCATCGGGCTCGGCCGCGCTCACCATTTGCGTGCCGATGCTGCCCGAGGCCCCCGGTTTGTTGTCCACAATCACCTGCTGGCCCAGGCGTTTGGACAGCTGCTCGGCGATCAGTCGGCCGCTGGTGTCGGTCACGCCGCCGGGCGCAAAGGGCACCACCAGGCGAATCGGTTTGGCCGGGTAGGCTGTTTGCGCGGCGGCCGTGCTGGCGCCAAGCGCCAGGGCAGCGCACACACCCGCCGTCAGGCTGGTGGTCAACAGGTTTTGCAGCCAGTGGCGGCGATGTGTGGTGGTGAGGTTTTTCATGCTTGTCTCCTTGTGGTTTTCGTCATGTACGGGGGCCGCATGGCGCCGTTTCCGGCATTCAGGCGTTTGTCATTCGGTTTCAGCGTAGCGCTTCTCAAAAGCCCACACATCCTCAAACCCCATCAGGCGCGTGAGGTCGGCAAAGTCGTACAAGGGCGTGCTGCCCTGCGCCGAAGAGCCCGTGTCCTTGAACTGCTGGTAGACCTGCGTCATGGCCTGCACCCCAGCCAGTAAGGCGGTGACCGGGAAGATGGCGATCTTGTAACCCAGCGCCTCCAGCTCGGGCCGCGTCAGCACCGGGGTTCGGCCTTTCTCGACCATGTTGGCCACCAAAGGCACGTCAAAGCTTTGGCCGATGCGCCGCATTTCCTCTTCGGACTCGGGGGACTCGACAAACAGGATGTCGGCCCCCGCCTTGGCATAGGCTTCGGCGCGGCGCAAGGCTTCGTCCAGGCCCAGCGTGGTGCGGGCGTCGGTGCGCGCAATGATCAAAAAGTCTTTGGATGCACGCGAATCCACCGCCACACGGATTTTGCGCACCATGTCGGCGACCGGAATCACCCGGCGGCCCGGTGTGTGGCCGCATTTTTTGGGGAACTCCTGGTCTTCGAGCTGAATGGCCGCCGCACCCGCCGCCTCATAGCCGCGAATGGTGTGGCGCATATTGAGCAAACCGCCATAGCCCGTGTCGGCATCGGCGATCAAGGGCGTGCGCGCCATGCCCGCCATGGCCGTGACGCGGCCCACCATGTCGCTGTAGGTGGCCAGGCCCGCGTCGGGCAAGCCCATGTGCGAGGCCACCGTGCCATAACCGGTCATGTACAGCGCATCAAAACCGAAGCTGTCGGCCAGGCGCAGGGACACCATGTCGAACACACCAGGGGCCACCACCAGTCCGGGCTGGTTCAAACGCGCACGCAAGGCAGAGGTATGGGTGTTCATGGGCAAGCTTTGGGCAAGAGTGATTAAATCGGCAAGATTGGAATTTTTCATTTCAGCACAAGAGACCCCCATGAACCTTCACCTGAGCGACAAGCACATCCTGATCACCGGCGGCAGCAAAGGCATTGGCCTGGCCTGCGCCCAGGGCTTTTTGGACGAGGGCGCCCGCGTGACGCTGGTCTCGCGCGATGCGGCCAACCTGACCCGTGCACAGCAGCAACTGCTGGCCGCCTGTCCGGGTGCACGCATCCACACCGTTGCCGCCGACTTGCGCGATGCCGGCGCGGCCCTGGCTGCGCTGGATTCATCCGAAGCGGCATTCGGCCCGGTGGACGTCTTGGTCAACTCTGCAGGCGCCGCCAAGCGCACGCCCGCCCCCGAGTTGACACCAGCGGCATTTGTCAACGCCATGCAGGCCAAGTACTTCACTTACATCCACATGATCACACCAACCATCCACCGCATGGCCGCGCGCGGTCAGGGTACTGTGGTCAACGTGGTGGGCAATGGCGGCAAAGTGGCCAGCCCGATTCACCTGCCCGGTGGCGCGGCCAATGCGGCGCTGATGCTGGTGAGTGCCGGCCTGGCCGCGGCCTACGGCCCGCAAGGCATCCGTGTGAATGCGGTCAACCCCGGCCTGACCCTGACCGACCGGCTGCACGAAGGCTTTGCAGCCGATGCCCGCGTCAAGGGCCTCAGCCCCGATGAAGTCATGGCGCAATCGGTTGCCAAAATTCCCCTGGGCCGCATGGCCGAGCCCGAAGAAATTGCCAACGCGGTGCTGTTTTTGGCCTCGTCCAAGGCCAGCTACATCACCGGCATTTGCATGAGCATGGACGGGGCCCTCAACCCCATCGTGGTTTGAGCAGGCTTCCACCCCTGACCAGCCTGCGACAACTTGGGCTGGCTGCACTGGTCTGCCTGGGCACATGGGGCGCGGCCTGCCAGGCCCAGACCCCCTTGGCGCCCTTGGTCACCGTGCCCTCGGTGGATGTGCCGCGTTACATGGGCACCTGGCATGAGATCGCCAAATACCCCAACTGGTTTCAAAAGAAATGCTTCAGCAGCACGCAAGCCACTTACAGCCTGAAGACTGATGGACAGGTACAGGTGCTCAACCGCTGCAAAACCGACAAAGGCGAGTGGAGCGAAGCGCTGGGCGCGGCCCGGCAGATCGGTGGCCCGACCTCTGCGCAACTCAAGGTGCGCTTTGCACCCGAGTGGCTGTCTTTCATTCCGCTGGTGTGGGGCGATTACTGGATCATCGCGCTCGATGCGGACTACCAGTGGGTGGTGGTCAGCGAACCGCAACGCGAGTACCTGTGGGTTTTGTCGCGCACACCGCAAATGCCAGCCGCTACTTACCAGGCCTTGCTGGGCAAGCTTGAGGGCTGGGGCTTTGACCTGAAACGGATCGAGCCCAGCCGCCCCTGAAAACTGGCGCCGTGGTGTTCAGTGCGCCGCTTCGGCCTGGCGCACCTGAGTGGCCTCACTGGCCATCAACCAGCCTTGGTTGGCGGCGTCTTGCGCCAATTGGGCAATCAAGGCGCGGGCATCGGCATTGACCATGGCCACCGGCTGCAAGCGCAAAGCGGCATCACAAAAGTGGTGCACCACCTCGGCCACATCATCGGCATTCAGCGCGGTGGGTTTGTAGACCGGTGTGCAACGGACTTTTTGGCCCAGCGCCCGGTAAAACACCGCCGCCATGTGGGCCGATGCGCCGTACACGCTTCGCTGCTGGCCCGCTGCGGTCACGCGCAAGGTGTAACCGTATTTGCCCTTGACACACTCGGCCTCGGTGATGTCGCCCAATGCGAAATGGTGCACCAGGTTGCCGCTGCCATGCTCTGAAACCAGCAGCTGCTGATCGGTCAGCAACCACAGGCCGCGACCGGCCAACACCACGCGACCCAGCACATAGGCCAGCACACGTTCCTGGGGCTGGATGTGGTCGCGCATCTGGTCCACATCGGCTTGCTTGAGCAAGCTGGCGCCATAGGGGTTAGCGCCCTCAATCAGCAGTTCGCTCAATTCATTGCCGTTTTTCAAAAAGTCCAGCCAGGCCATACAGGTCTCCAAATTAGCCTTCGATGTTCGTGCATGACGCTGGGCGCAACCCCTTCTGGCGAAGAATGGGCCTGTTGTTTGTCAGGTTATTGGCCGTGAAATCGGTCAGGCCCTTGAGGGTGTCAGGGTGGGGGACTGCAGCGCCCAAAGACCGAGGCATTTCACGGCCTTTGCCAGGCCCCCTGCACCGGACAGCCCCCTGACCCAAACTGCGGCTTCTTTTTTAATTCTTCAGGCCATGTTCACCCCATCCCCCATTTTGTCCACCTTGAACGCCTGGGCCTGGCAGACCCAAGCGCGTCTGGCTGGGCAGATCAAAAAGCAACTGGGCGAACGCGTGCGGTCCATGACCGGGGCAACCGGCGATGCACGCGACTTTTTGCTGCCCGCCGGAGACCCCGGGCTGTTTGGCCCCGACTCGGCCGCGTGGCAGGTGCACGCGGATTTTGTGGCCATGATGACCGGCGGTTTGTCCTCGCTGATCTTGCAAGCCCTGCACCCTCGGGCCTTGGCTGCGGTGTGGGACCACTCCAGCTTTCGCACCCAGTTGCAGGCCCGCCTGGGACGCACCGCCTTGTTTGTGGCCACCACCACCTACGGCGGCACAGAAGCCGCATTGCACGCCATCGAACGGGTCAACCGCATCCACGCGCACATTCGCGGCACCCTGCCCGATGGCAGCCCTTACACCGCCAACGAGCCCGATTTGATCCGCTGGGTACATCTGGGCGAGACCACCAGCTTTTTGCGGGCCTACCAGGACCTGTCGCTGCAGCCTTTGAGCGCTGCACGGCAAGACCGCTATGTGGCAGAAATGGCGCAAGTGGGCCAGCGCCTGGGCGCCCACGACCTGCCCATGACACGGCACCAGGCCCTGACGCAACTGCAGGCTTTTAGACCCGAACTGCGGGTCGACGAGCGCACCCGCGAGACCATCCATCTGGTTGAAAACTACCCCTGCGAACCGTTGGACCGCCCCCTGGTCAGCCTGATTGTGCGGGCCGCTTTTCAGATGCTGCCCGACTGGGCGCTGGACATGCTGGAACGCCCTCGCAGTTGCGCGCTGGAACAAGCGGCTGTGCGCGCCGCCTTGCAAGGCATGGGGGCCTCGCTGGCCTGGGCTTTCGCAGACACCGGTGTGGCTGCACGGGCACGGCAGCGCATGCGCTCGGTCCAAGGCGTCACGGCAGCTGAACCGTCTCCAGGTACATGAGCAATGACACGATGCGGTTGCGCGCCGACCACTCGGCGGTGCGGGGTGAGTCGCTTGGCTGGGTCATGGCCCGGGCCTTGAATTCGTTGCCCCACACCGGCATTTCGCGCGACCCATGTGGCCCGGAGTCGCCCGACCAGCGGCCGTCGATCACCTCCCACATCAACTCCTGCGGGAACTTGCCGCCGTTGCGTCGGGCAATGGTGGTCAGGTCCGAAGGGGGCTTGACCAGGAAAGACTGCACGGGTCCATCGCCTTTGGCCGACATTCCGTGGCAACTGGCGCAATTGTCCCTGTAGTCGGCACGGCCCAGGCCCACCGAAGTTTGCGCCCAGGCTGTGGCCGTGATGCTGAGAATGCTGGCGACAACCGCTTGGCTGATGGGATTGTTTTTCATAAGGTCTCCTGTTGATTTCCAAGAGTCCTATCATCGAAAAACAAGCCGCTTGGGTCTGTGCGTTTGCGCGCCAAAACCACGCAAAACCACTACCGCATACCGCACCGCCGCCTACCGGTTAAAGGGTATTTCAGTTCAGCGTGCCACCCGTCAGCACCGCATCACTCAGCCCCTGCTGCCGGTGCAGCACCAACAAGGCCAGGGCCTGCTGCACCCCCGCCACCAACAAGCTGGCAGGCAGGCTTGGCAAGCTGGCACCTTTCCAGTGCGCCGCCTGCTCGGGCAGCAAAGGCAAATGCATGAAACCGCTGTGCACACCCTGGCCGGCCAGTGCATGCTGCAAGCCGTAAAAAACCTGGTTGCAGACAAAGGTGCCCGCCGTTTGCGAGACCGAGGCTGGAAACCCCGCTGCCCGCAAACCCGCCACCAGCGCCTTGATGGGCAAGCTGCTGAAATAAGCCGCCGGGCCGCCGGCCACCACCGGCACGTCAATTGGCTGCGCACCGGCGTTGTCGGGAATGCGGGCGTCTTGCACGTTGATGGCCACGCGCTCGACTGAAAAATCGCAGCGCCCCTCGGCCTGACCCAACGCCAGCACGATGTCGGGGCGATGCGATGCCAAGGCCTGTTGTAAAGCGGGCAGCGCCAGCGCAAACACGCAGGGCAATTGCACCGCCGTGACCTGCGCCCCGGCCATCACCACACCGTGCAGTGCGCGCGCCACCTCCCACGACGGGTTGAGGCTTTGCCCGTCAAAAGGCTCGAACCCGGTGACCAGGACACGCATCGGCTTGAAAGCCTCAGACGTTGAAGATCGACACCGTCTTGGTGTTCAGGTACGCATCCAACGCCTCAGGGCCGCCTTCAGAGCCGTAACCGGAATCCTTCATGCCGCCAAAAGGCAGCTCGGGCCAAGGTGCCGCAGGCTGGTTGACCCACAACATGCCCACTTCCAAGCGCTGGCTGAGCAGGTGCGAGGTCTTGAGCGATTGGGTGAATGCGTAGCCGGCCAGGCCAAAGGGCAGGCGGTTGGCCTCGGCGATGGCGTCTTCGATCTTCTCGAAGCTGCGAATCGCCGCGATGGGGCCAAAAGGCTCGTGGTTGACCACATCGGCATCGAGCGGCACATGCGACAAGACCGTGGGGGCAAAGAAGTGGCCTTGCGTGCCGATGCGTTCACCACCGGACAACACCTTGGCGCCTTTGGCGCGGGCGTCCTGCATGATGGCCTGCATGGCCAGCAAACGACGCTCATTGGCCAGCGGGCCCATGCCGGTGCCGGCGACCAGGCCATCGCCGACTTTCAGCGAGTCGGCGTGCGCAGCCAACAAGCTGGCAAATTCATCGGCAATCTTGTGGTGCACCAGAAAGCGGGTGGGCGAAATGCAGACCTGCCCCGCATTGCGGAACTTGGCAGCGCCTGCCGTCTTGACGGCCAAGGCAATGTCGCCATCTTCGGCCACGATCACCGGGGCGTGGCCACCGAGCTCCATGGTCACGCGCTTCATGTGCAGCCCGGCCATGGCGGCCAGTTGTTTGCCCACGGGCGTGGAGCCAGTGAAGGTGATCTTGCGGATCAGCGGGTGCGCGATCAAATAACTGGAAATGTCGGCCGGGGTGCCAAACACCAAACCAATCACACCTGCGGGCACGCCCGCATCGTGAAAGGCCCGGATCAATTCGGCAGGCGATGCGGGGGTTTCTTCAGGGGCCTTGACGATGATCGAGCAGCCGGTAGCCAGGGCCGCCGCCATCTTGCGCACGGCCTGGTTGATCGGGAAATTCCAGGGCGTGAACGCAGCGACCGGGCCCACAGGTTGTTTCAGCACGTTTTGCTGCACATTGATGTTGCGCGGCGGCACGATGCGGCCATAAACGCGTCGGCCCTCTTCGGCAAACCACTCGATGATGTCGGCCGACGACATGACCTCGACCTTGGCTTCGGCCAGCGGCTTGCCCTGCTCTAGCGTCAGCAACTCTGCAATTTGCGGTGCGCGTTCGCGCATCAGGGCGGCCGCCTTGCGCATGATGGCGCTGCGTTCGTTGGCCGGCACATCGCGCCACAACTCAAAGCCTTTTTGCGCTGCTTGTGCAGCACGCTCAAGATCAGGCACATCCGCATGGGCGAGACGACCGATCTCGGTGCCGTTGGCCGGGTTGAACACGGGCATGGTGCGGCCACCTTCGGCATCGCACCACTGGCCGTTGATGAAAAGTTGGGTGTGGGGATAAGTCATGACAAGGTCCTGGCTGATGATCAGTGGGTAAAAAGGTGGGCCATTGTGGCTCGGTTTGGAGTTTGCCATGCCCCGTGCAAGGTCAACAACGGGACACCCAAGGCCCCGCTCAGCTTTTGCCCATGAAGCCGGCGAGGTGGTCCATCAGCACATTCACCCGGTGCGGAATGTAGCGGTTGCTGGGCAAAACCGCGTAAATGCCCAAAGGCGGCGCCTGGAACGGCTGCAGTATTTCCACCACCTCGTGGCGCTGCAAAAATGGCTCGGCAATGAAGTCGGGCTGCACTGTGATGCCCATGCCCTGGGCTGCGGCCTGCACCAGCGCCAGCCCGTTGTTGGCCTGGATGCGACCGCGCACCGGCAAAACCTGCACCTGCCCGTCCATCTGGAACGGCCAGGTGGCGCTCTTGGCAGTCATCGAATAGACCAGGCAATCGTGGTGGCGCAGCTGCTCGGGGTGTGTGGGTTCGCCGTGCTCGGACAGGTAGCCCGGCGAGGCCAGCGTCAGAAGGCGGCAATGGCCCAGCGTGCGCACGATGTCGCCGGGCTGCAAGTCAGCCGTGATGCGGATCGACAGGTCGAGGCCCTCCTCGATCAGGTTGGCATGCTGATCAGAAAAGTCCATCAACAACTCAATGTGCGGCTGTGTCTTGGCAAAGTCGAGCAGGGCGGGCATCAGGCGCTGCAAGCCAAAAATCAAGGGCAAGCCCAGCCGGATGCGCCCGCGCGGCACGGCTTTTTCTTCCTCCAGACTGGACTCAGCGGCATCGACCAGGTTCAGGATGACACGGCACTTTTCCAGATACGCCGCGCCTGCCGGGGTCAGGGTCAGGCTGCGGGTGCTGCGCGTGATGAGCTTGACGCGCAGGTGCTTTTCGAGCGCGGCGATCTGGCGCGTAACCACCGAGCGGGCCACCTGCAGCTGGTCTGCCACGGCGGTGAATGTGCCCGCCTCGGCCACACGCACAAAGATTTGCATTGCATCGAGTTTGTCCATTGTTGTCAATTGTGCAACAAACATTTGTAGATTTGCTACTTTTTCTGATCGAGTCAAGCCCCTAAAGTCCTCCCATCGAAAACGAAACCACCATGTCTACCACTCGCCCCGTCCTGTTTGTGCCCCACGGCTCCCCCATGTTTGCCCTGCGCCCCGGCGCGGCAGGTGCGGCCATGAGCCAGCTCGCGGCAAAGCTGGGCACGCCCCGCGCCATCGTGGTGGTCAGCCCGCACTGGGAAACCGCCGTGCCCACCGTCGGCTTTGCCACCCGGCCCGAGACCCTCCACGACTTTGGCGGCTTTGACCCCCGCCTGTACGACATGCAATACCCCGCGACCGGTTGTCCCGAAGTCGCCGCCCAAGTCGTGAACGCTTTGCAAAATGCGGGCTTGCCGGTGGCGCAAGACGCCGGGCGCGGGCTGGACCACGGCGCCTGGATTCCGCTGCGCCAGATGTTCCCCGATGCGGACGTGCCGGTGGTGCCGTTGTCGGTGCAAAGCCATCTGGGGCCAGAACACGCTTACCGCATCGGTCAGGCATTGGCACCTCTGGCTGCGCAAAACATCCTGATCCTGGCCTCGGGCAATGTGACGCACAACCTGCGCGACTTCATGCTGGTGAGCTCACAAGGGGGCGGCACCCCGACTTATGTGCAGGCATTTGCCGACTGGATCCACGCCCACATGACAGCGCGCGACGTGCCCGGCCTGCTGGCCTACCGCCAGACCGCCGAAGGCCAGCGCGCTCACCCCACCGACGAACACCTGTTGCCCCTGTTCACCGCCCTGGGTGCTGCGGGCGATGGCGCGCAGCCGGAGGCATTTTTCCGGGGCATCAGTGACCATGTGATCGCCATGGACGGCTACACCTTCCACTGAACCTTGCCAAAGGACCACCGCATGAGCACCCCCACCAGCCTGCACTACACCCACACCGCCAAAAGCCTGCACTGGCTGATGGCCTTGATGATTTTTGGCCTGCTGGCTTTGGGCTTTTACATGAGCGACCTGCCGCTGTCACCCGATAAATTGCAGTACTACGCATGGCACAAATGGGCCGGCGTGAGCGTGTTCGCCCTGGTCTGGCTGCGCCTAGCTTGGCGCGTCACGCACCGCCCACCGGCACTGCCAGGCAGCATGCCCCGCCACATGCAATGGGCCGCGCACGCCGGTCACGCCCTGTTGTATGCGCTGATGATCGCCATCCCCTTGAGCGGCTGGCTGATGAGTTCGGCCAAGGGCGTGCAAACCGTCTGGTTCGGCGTGCTGCCCATCCCCGACCTGCTGGCCAGAGACAAGGAACTGGGCCGCACCCTGGCCGAGCTGCACGAAGCCCTGAACATCGGCTTGCTGCTGCTGATCGCGGGCCATGCAGCGGCCGCGTTTTTCCACCACTTTTTCCTCAAAGACGACACGCTGCGCCGCATGCTGCCAGGCCGTCCATCTGCCAACCCACGAGAAACCCCATGAACACCCTTTTGAAAACCCTGCTGGCCATGTCGGTCGGCGCACTGACTTGGCAAGCCCAGGCAGCGCCTTACCAGTCCATCGTGCCGGCCAAGAGCAGCGTCAGCTTCAGCTACAAGCAAATGGGCGTGGCCATGGACGGCCGCTTCAAGAAGTTTGCCGCGCAGCTGAGCTTTGACCCGGCCAAAGCCGAGCAGGCCAAGGCCAGCTTTGAAGTCGATCTGACCAGCGTGGACACCGGCTCGGGCGAGGCCGACGACGAGGTGGTGACCAAGTCGTGGTTCAACGCTGCGGCCTTCCCCAAAGCCCAGTTTGTGGCCAAACAAATCAAACAAACCGCCCCCAACCAGTACGAAGTGCAAGGCACGCTCAGCATCAAGGGCCTGACCCGCGAGCTGAAGTTCCCCATGAAGCACACCGCACAAGGCAAGGACGGCCTGCTGACCGGCGGCTTCACCATGAAGCGCGCCGACTACACCATCGGCGAAGGCATGTGGGCCAAGTTCGATGTGGTGGCCAACGACATCCAGGTCCATTTTTCCCTGGCCACCACGCCGGGCAAATAAGCCTCCAAGCCAAAGCCAAAACCCAAACCCATTTCTGCCCCTTCACTTTTTCCACCCGCACTCTTTTTTTACACAGGAGCTTTCCCATGACATCTTTGAAAAAACTCGCCGCCGCATTGGCCTTCGCATCGGTGGCCACAGGCTCGGCTCTGGCCGCCCCCGTGACCTACAACGTGGATGGCTCGCACACCTTTCCACGGTTTTCTTATTCTCACTTTGGCCTGTCCAACCAACTCAGCAGTTTCAGCAACACCACCGGCAAAGTCGTCTTTGACGCTGCTGCCAAAACCGGCTCGGTAGAGATCGTGATCGACCTGAAGTCGGTGAACACCGGCTTTGCCGACTTCAACAACCACATCCAGGGCGAAGATTTCCTGGACACCGCCAAATTCCCCACCGCCACCTTCAAGTCGACCCAGGTGGTGTTTGAAGGCGACAAGCCCAAGGCCATCGAAGGGCTCCTGACCCTCAAAGGCGTGACCAAGCCGGTCACCCTCACGGTGACCCATTTCGTGGCAACCGCCCACCCCATGGCAAAAAAGCCGGCCTTGGGCGCCAACGCTTTCACGACCGTCAAGCGCACAGAGTTCAACGCCGGCAAATACGCGCCTTACGTGGGTGACGAAGTGCGCATCGACATCGCCATCGAGGCCATTGCGCCTTAAGCCCTGCTGCAGCCGTTGGGTGCAAGGCCACCCCGTGTCACAACGGGGTGGCCTTTTTCATGGGTGTGGGCGCCCTACACCTCAAGGTGTAGGCCTTCAGACAGAGGCCAATTAACCGTTGGGTAGCTGGCAAATTGCCATTTGTTTTTTTAGCATGGGGGCTCCTTTCATATAGAAGCCGGTAACAACCCATGCGCCCAGAAACACGCCCCTTCATGGGACTGTGGTCGCAAACAATTGTGGAGACCACGATGTCCTTGTTCAAGAAAATTCTGGTGCCAATCGATGGCAGCAGCACGTCCAACAAAGCGCTGGACTATGCGATCAAAATTGCACAGGCCGACAAAGCCGAGGTGCGCCTCGTCTATTGCATTGACGAGCTGTCATTGCTCGTCAACCCTGAGTATTCTGGCGAAATCATCCAGCTGGCTCGGGACACGGGTCACAAAATTTTGCAAGACGGCATGGCGGTCGCCAAGGCGGCCAACGTCAAAGCCGACACAAACCTGATCGACCGGGCCGGGCAGCGCCTGGGTGAATCGGTGGCCAATGCAGCAGGCGACTGGGGTGCCGATTTGATCGTGCTCGGCACACATGGCCGACGCGGCATTGGCCGCGTCTTGCTGGGCAGTGGCGCAGAACAAGTCATGCGCATGGCCCCCGTGCCCGTGCTCATGGTCCGGGGTTTTGACTGAGCGGCCTGGGGCCGGCGATCAGTCGATTTTGGCGCCCGAGGCCTTCACCACCTGGGCCATGCGCACGAAGTCCGCCGCCAACAGCTTGCTGAAATCGGCGTTGCTCATGTCGCGGGGCTCGATGCCTTGCTTGTCCAGGCGGGCCAACACGGCCGGGTCTTTGAGCAGCTTGCTCACCGCCGCGTTGATGCGGTTGGCCTCTGCGGCCGGAACGGCAGCAGGGCCAAGGAAGCCGAACCAGGAATCAAACTGATAACCCGGCAAGCCACTCTCGGCAATGGTGGGCAAATCGGGCAGGTATTTGCTGCGCTGGGGCGAGGTCACGCCCAGCAAACGGATGCGGCTGTCTTTGGCAAATGACAGCGCACCGATGCTGGCCGCGATCACCGCCTGGGCACGGCCCGACAGCACTTCGTTGATGGCTTCGCCCGTGGCCTTGAGGGGCACATGCACCACGTCCGTGCCTGACAGGCCCGTGAAATAGGCCATGGCCAAGTGGGTGGCACTGCCCACGCCGGCGCTGGCGTAGTTCATCTTGCCGGGGTTGGCCTTGGCGTAACGGATGAATTCGGCCGCCGTTTTGGCCGGCACGTCGGGGTGCACCATCAGCACATAACTGGCGCTGCCAATGTGCGCCAAGGGAGCAAAGTCTTTTTGCGGGTCGTAGGCCAGCTTGGTGTAAAGCGATCCTGCAATGTTGTGGCTGGCCGCCGCCGCCACCATCACGCTGCCATCGGCTTCTGCACGCGCCACATAGCCTGTACCAATGGTGCCGCCCGCGCCTGCGCGGTTTTCCACAATGACCGTTTGGCCCAAGGCCGCGCTCATCTCTTGTGTCAGGGCGCGGGCCAGCGTGTCTTGCACGCCCCCGGCCGCGAAGGGGACCACAATGCGCACCGGTTTGGTGGATTGGGCTTGGGCCATGCCCACCGCTGTCAGCAAAGCGGTGCCCAGACTGGACGCCAAAAGTTCACGCCGTTGAATCATGAGAGTTTCCTTGAAGAGCGATTAAAAAACATTTAAAAAATCAGGCCACGCACACCCGGTCGGCCAGGCGGCGCATGAAGCGCTCACACCAGGCCAGTTGTTCAATCGTGACCCACTCGTTGGGCTGGTGCGCCTGCGCAATATGGCCCGGGCCGCACACGATGGTGGGCACGCCGGCCTGATGAAACAATGCAGCTTCCGTGCCAAAAGAGACCTTGCCTGCCCCGTTGGCCGGATCGACCTCGGCGCAGTCAAAGCACAGTTGGGCAATCTCGCTGTCGGCCTCGGTGGCAAAACCCGGCAGCACCGATTTGAGTTCGTGCGTGATGCCCGTGTCGGGCGCCACCGCTTGCATGGCAGGCACCAGGCTCTGCCCAAAGGCCTGGGCCTGGGCAAACAAGGCCTCGGGCGAGTTCATGTGGTGGTGGCGGATTTCCCAGGTCACTTCGCACTGACGCGGGATGATGTTGAGCGCGGTGCCCCCCGCGATGACGCCGGTGTGGATGGTGGTGTGCGGCACATCGTAAATCAGGTCAAACGGGCCGTTTTGCACCAACTCGCGGTGCATGGCTTTGAGGTTCGCCACAAACTCGCAGGCGATCTCGACCGCGTTCACGCCCAAGGGCGTGAGTGAGGAATGCGCCTCAAAACCGTGCACGGTGGTTTTGTACGAGTGCTTGCCTTTGTGCGCGATCACCACCTGCATGCCGGTGGGCTCGCCCACGATGCAGCCAGCGGGCTTGAAGCCCTGGGCCTGCATGTCGGCGATCATGCGGCGCACGCCGATGCAGCCCACCTCTTCGTCGTAGCTGAAGGCCAGATGGATCGGCCGCTTGAGCTGGCGCTTGAGCAACTCGGGCACCATCATCAGGCAGGTGGCGCCAAAACCCTTCATGTCGGTCACGCCCCGGCCAAACATCTTGTCGCCCATGATCTCGACCTTGAACGGGTCGGTGTCCCAGGGCTGGCCGTCCACCGGCACCACATCGGTGTGGCCCGACAAGACCAGTCCGCCAACTTTGGTTTCGCCGTCGTGCGCAGGCAGCGTGGCCCACAGGTTGGCCTTTTGGCCACTGTCGTCATACGTTCGGCTGCAGCTGATGCCCAGATCATTCAAATAGGCCTCGGTCCAGTCCAGCAAAGCCAGGTTGCTGTCGCGTGAAACCGTGGCAAAGGCAATCCATTTTTCGATCAGGGGCAGGGCGGCCAGATCGGCGGCCTGCACATTGGCCAAGGCAGCGCTTGAAAGAGGGGCGTTCATGAGGGGCTCCGTCAAAAATGGCCTCGAGCGGGTGAGGACGTGCATTGATCTTACAGGGCCTCACCGTGCAAGTGGGCGAAGGGCGTCACCTTGCCGACATGCCCACGGGCCGTGCCCGCCTAAAGTGGGCGGGTCATCCACCTCATTACCTGGAGTTTTCATGGCCATTTATGAACTGCGCACCTACAGCGTGATCGTCGGAAAAATGTCGGAAGTCATCTCGCATTACAGCCAGGAGGGCTGGCCTGCGCTGTCCAAGCACCCGCAGAAATTGGTGGGCTATTTCACGGGCGACGTGGGCGCGCTGAACGAACTGATCCATGTGTGGAAATTTGACGACGACGCCGACCGCCGGGCCTTTTGGGCCGGGGTCTTTTCCGACCCGGCCTTTATGGCCTTTGCAGCCAAAATCCGACCGCTCATGCGCGAGCAAAACAACAAGCTCATGCTGTCAGCGCCCTGGGGACCCCAGCCCTGAAGCTGTGCGGGCTTGAACATCGGGTTCGGCCGTTCACTGGATCAGGTAGCCGCCATCGATGGGCAAAATCACGCCCGTGATGAAACGCGCCGCCGTGCTGGCCAGAAACAGCACCGGGTCAGCCACATCTTCAGGCTGACCCCAACGACCCAAAGGCGTGCGGCTCAGAATCTGGGCCGTGCGTGTCGCATCGTCCTGCAAGGCCTGGGTCAAGGGCGTGGCGATCCAGCCCGGTGCCACCGCGTTCACGCGGATGCCATCTGCCGCATAGGCGATGGCCAGCGACTTGGTCAGTTGCGCCACGCCGCCCTTGCTGGCGCTGTAGCCTGGCACCAGTCCGCCCCCGAAAAAACTGAGCATCGAGGCGGTGTTGATGATGCACCCCTTGCGGGCCTTGAGCCCCTCGCGCGCAGCAGCGCACACGCGCATGGTGCCGTTCAAGTTGATGTCCACCGTCTGCGCGAACACCTCGGGGTCGAGTTCGGCCTCGCGCCGGATCACCCCGGCGCAATTGACCAGCACATCCAGCGCCGGGAACTCCCCCACCAGTGCGCGCACATCTGCGCCCTGACGCACATCCAGCACACGAAACGCAATGGGGTGATTGGCAGGCCAGGCTTGCGCCGCCTCGACCTCGGCCGACGTGGCCCCAGTGGCCGTGACACGGGCCCCCGTAGCGGCAAATGCCCGGGCAATCGCGGCACCAATGCCGCTGGTGCCGCCGGTGATGAAAACTTGCTTGACCGTGTCCATGAATCGCTTTCCTTTTTAAAGATCGAGGGCGATCAGACCCCCGGCATGCTTGGCCCGTGAGCAGCACAGGATGATGTTGTGTTGTCGCTGCTTTTGCCCGAGTACAAAGTCACGGTGCTCGACCTCGTCAGACGCCTGTGCGTCGTAGTGCCGGGCACACACGCCACACAGGCCGTCGCTGCATTTCACGTCGATGGCCACGCCTGCATCGGCCAGCACTTCGGTGGCGCTGCGGTCGGCGGGCACACTCAGGCGGCGCCCTGACTTTTGCAGCAGCAACTCAAAAGGCTGGTTCACCCAGGCGTCTGCCTCGGGCACGCTGAAGTATTCGCGGTGCATGGACTCTTCTGGCCAGCCGTGCGCGGTGGCGGCCTCGAACACGCCGTCCATGAAACGCGGCGCACCGCAGGTGTAGACGTGCCTGCCCGGCTCATATGCAGGCAGCAATTGCATCAAGTCGGCACGCTGGCCTTCGTCCTTGAAGTGGAACCGCACCCGCTCAGTCCATGGGGCGCTGGCCAGGTCTTTCAGAAAGCCCGCCGTCTTTCGGCTGCCTGCGCTGTAATGAAAGTCAAAGGGCTTGCCCAAAGCGTGCAGCCGGTGCGCCATGGCGATCATGGGCGTCACGCCAATGCCGCCTGCCAACAGCCAGCTGTGCGCAGCGTCTTCGTGCAGCGCAAAGTGGTTGACGGGGCGCGACACAAACACCCGCCGCCCTTCGCGAAAGGCCCGGTGCATCAGGGCCGAGCCGCCACGCCCGCCAAGCTCCGGGGGCTCACGCAAAACGCCCAGCACGTAACGGCTGCGGTCGGCCGGGTCACCTGCCAGGCTATAGGGCCGCTGGTATTCGGGCGCGATCACCACATCAATGTGGCCCCCCGCCTCAAAAGGCGGCAGCGCACTGCCATCGGGCGCCTTGAACTCATAGCGCGCCAGGCCCTCGGCCATCTCTTCGCGGCGGTGCAGCACCACCGGGAACACGGGCGGCTCGCCCTGCAAGGGCTGCGGCCCCGGGGCCAGGCCGTCGGTTTGGCCTGCCGCCAGCCGGGCCTGGTATTGCACTGGTGTGAGCAAGGTC
This sequence comes from uncultured Burkholderiales bacterium, assembly GCA_903935585.1. Taxonomy (GTDB): domain Bacteria; phylum Pseudomonadota; class Gammaproteobacteria; order Burkholderiales; family Burkholderiaceae_C; genus Limnohabitans_A. The sequence goes on from CAIZSE010000088.1 coordinate 31,428, forward strand.
TGGTAGCGTGCAATGCCTTCTTCTCGGTTGACCGGGTAGGTCACCGGGTAAGGCGGCGGCATTTTGTCGGCCGGGTAGACGGCCAGGGTCTGGTCTTCGTAGCGCAGCTTCAGGTCTTTTTGCAGGCCGCGGCGATGCGTTTGCTGCGCCTGCACATAGCGCCCGGTGCGCTTGTCCAGCTCGATGTCCCACCACCATTTTTTGACCGGGTTGATGCTGCCCCGGTCCATCAGGTCATCCAGGCGGGCCAAGGCCGGTGCAGCGGCTGGCAACTTCATGGCCACCTGTCGCCACAGGCTGTCGGCCAGCAGGCCTTCGAGGTTCCAGGGGCAGGTTTTCATGCAGCGCCCGCACATGCCGCCAGCGGCGTTGGTGATGCGGTAACGGGCGCATTTTTCGGCGTCGCTTTTCCAGATTTCGTAGCCGTTGTACATCAGCTTGGGGCCTGCGGTGATGGCCCCTGACGGGCACTCGCGGGCGCACTTGTTGCAGCTTTCGCAAAAGCTTTGCAAACCAAAGTCGATGGGCCGGTCTGCCGTCATGGGCATGTCGGTGGTCACGCTGCCACTTTTCAGGCGCGGGCCCAAAAACGGGTTGAGGATCACCTCGCCAATCCGGCTGACCTCGCCAAGGCCTGACAACAACAGCAAGGGGGGCTGAAGCACATCGCCATCGAGCACGGAATGCACCCGGGCCGAATAACCCAGACGCCGGATCTGCTCGGCCAGGATGCCGCCCATGAGAGAAAACCGCAGATAAGCCCGCATGCTTTGCGCCACAGAAATCCAGTCGTCGCCACTCGCGCCTTCCATGGTCTCGTGTCCCTGGTCGATCAGCAGGTTCAGCGCGTTGGCGTGGTAGGCCGGCATGGGGTTGCCGCCCGCGTCGTGCGAGTAATAGGCCCACTCGGGCACGGCGCACAGGCCCACCGCGTCGACCCCCAGGTAATACGAGGCGGCTTTCAGATTGTCGGCATTGCGCAGCGGGTCGGCGGTGCTGGCCGCCACCGGGCCACGCGCCGGGCCAAATTGCAAGAGCAGCAAAGCCCCCAGCGCCCGGCGTGCACAGGCCCCGATGGGGCTTTTCATCACGTAGTGCGCGTTCTTGGCGCTGTCTTGCACGGTCTTGCCCAAATCGCCAAACAGGGCACGCGCAAAAAAGTCGGCACGCTTGGGAAAGCGCGGCACCCGCTCGTGGTCAATGAAGGTGGTGGGCGTGTCGCGACGCTTGAGCGTCTCAAACGGGTGCGCGCCTTGGCGAAACTCGCGCTGGGCAAATCCGTCCCGGTGCAAGGCCCCCTTGAAGGTGCCCCGGCCAAGCCACCAGGCCGGGCCGTGGGTGTGCCAGCGGTTTTGCTGGGGCGACAGGGCCTGGTCGGGTGCCAACGCCAAGGTGGTGCTGACCGCCGCCAAGGCAAATCGATCGCCGACATACGGGTTTCGACCCTCCGCATCTGTCAGGCCGGCCGCCAGGGCCAGACGCCCCAGATCCAGGTCGCTGCAGCTGGCGCTGTGCGCGCGGGCTTCATGCCCGAGCATGCGCAAATAACTGGACAGCAACACGGCAGTTTGCGCGGCCAGCACGGCAGCACGCTGGGCTTGCGTGCCCGCCAGCCAGTCGCAACCGGGCTCACCAGGTTTCGGGTCACGCGCAAATTCCACCAGGATCACGATGGCTTGCCCGTGGTGCGCTATCGGCCCATGCACCGTGCGTGCCGAGTCCAGCACATCGGCCAGGATCATGTCCATGCCCGCCGCAAAACTGGCCGGTTGGCTTTGCGCCAGCTCTTCACCCAGCGCGGGTACGGCGGGGTTGCGGATCGGATCGGCCAGCCAAGCTGTGGCGGGCAGGGTGCAGATGCCCATGATCGATGCGTCAAAGTAATAGCCAGCGGCCTTCAGGTGCTGGGCGCGTTCGTTGGTGTCTTGAGGAATTTCCCCGATTTGCGGGTTGACTGCGCCATCGCGCACCAGGTCAAACATGGCCATGTAACGCGCCATGGCGTGCGACAAGGATTCGGGGTCATCGTGCGCAAAGCGCAGTGCCTGCATGGGCGGCAGGCCGCTGTCGTCAGGCGCGGCGCTTGTGCGGCGCAAGCGCTCCAGCGGGTAGGGCCCCAGGTGAACGGGGCGGTCGCGGTATGAAAACAAACGCATGGTGAAGATTCCCGGGTTCAGCCCCAACGCGCGGGCGAGCGCATGGCCATCAAGTTCTGGATGCCGCCATCGCCATGTGGCGCAACGCCATGCCTTGGCAACGCAGTGGCCATGCCGCCGCCAACGATGAGAAAGTCTGCGGTGGGGGTCATGGGATTGACTGTTCTTTCAATCAGCCACTCGCTGGCCGGAGACTTTCACCACCTCCGGCTGCACCTCAATCATGCCGTAAGGTCCGACCAGCTCGCCTGCCAGGGTCTGTCCCTGCACCTGCAGCTTGGCGGCCTGCAACTGGCCGTCGGCGTTGATGAAACTGAAATGCAGCTGGGCGCCGTCGATGCGCGCACCCAGCAAGGGCTGCACTTGCGAGCCCCAGGCCAGGCTGCCGCCCAAGCGCTGGTGCCGCTGCGTCAGATTGAGCAGCACCGGGCCACGGCGGTCCAGTCCTTGCACCGCCCACTGGCCAGCCGCCACGGCAGGCACGGTCCACAAATAGCCGGTGTGGCCGCCCACGCGGATCACCTGGTCCGGCTCCCAATCACCCATCGAAAACGAGTTGGACACCACCCGCGTGCCCGGACGCATTTTCAAAATCGTGGGGCGCAACTGCGCGTTCAACTCTTCCAGCAGGTACAGGGTGACCACGCTGGCTTTGGAGAAGTCTTCCTTGAAGATGTCGCCATGCACGATGCGCACACGGTCTGCCACCCCCGCCCGTTGCGCGTTGCGCTGGGCCAGGGCGGCCAGGTCCTTGTTGTACTCAATGCCCCAGGCCCGTGCCCCGAACTGCCGCGCCGCCGCGATCGGGATCTTGCCGTCGCCCGCACCCAGGTCCACCACCTCGTCCTCGGGCGTGACCCGCGCCGCCGCCAGCATCTGCGTGACCAGCTCATCGCGCGTGGGCAACCACATCACGTCCTTGCCCATTTGGCCCAGCTTGGGGGCATAAATTTCGGTCGGCAGGCTGCTGCAGGCTTGCAACAGCAACAAGGCCGCAAGGGGCCAAAGGCGGGTGAGCTTGGGCATGGACTGGGCCTGACAGGTCAAGGGTGTTGAGAAGTTTTGCAGGGTAACCGGATTTCAGGGCCAGGGGAGCCATGGGGGTGACAGGGCGGAGCCTGCTGGCTGGCGGAGGTGTTGCCGGGGTTGGCATGCGCGGCTTTTCGCGCAGGTAAGTCGATGACCGGGTAAGACCTATTGCTCCGGCCCTTTGAAGTTTAAGCTGCATAGCGAACCCGACGGTCCTGGAAGTAACCAATAACCCGCTCGGGTGTTTTCTCCAACATCGACATATGTTAGTTGGCAGATTCTCGTAATTTGGCATTGGTTCGCACTGGAACGCGTTTGCCCATCTCCTGCTTAAAGTCCGCATTCAGCCGCTCTTCTGGTTTGAT
>CAIZSE010000089.1 GCA_903935585.1 uncultured Burkholderiales bacterium
CGAGACCAGCGGCTTGCGGTGTTGCACGCAGGCCCGGTTCACGGCCTGACGGGTTTCGAAGTTGTCACTGCAGTCGAGCACCACATCGGCGCAGGCGACCAGGGTGTCGAGTGTGGCCGCATCGGCGCGTTGCGTGATGGGTGTCACGCTCACGTCGGGGTTGATCTGGGCAATGGCGGTGCGAACCGATTCGGCTTTGAATTGACCCACGCGGTCAAGGGTGTGGGCAATCTGGCGCTGCAAGTTGGTGGCATCCACGTGGTCGTGGTCGACCACCGTGATGTGACCCACCCCCGCGCTGCCCAAATACAGACTCACGGGTGAGCCAAGACCCCCCGCGCCGATGATCAGGGCATGAGAGGCGAGCAGTTTTTCCTGGCCATCGATGCCCAACTCGTTGAGCAGGATGTGCCGCGAATAGCGCAGTAACTGTGCGTCATCCATGCGCGTCACCCATGGCGCTCAGTCTTCTTTCTTCTCGACCTTGCGCTCGGCCAGCGTGGTGCTGGCCTTGACGGGCAGGCCTTTGAGTTGGTTCAAGGCCTGGATCAACTGGAAGTCCTTGTCCGAGCCAAACTCGGGCAAGCGCCGTTCAGCCACGGGCTTTTTGGATTCTTCTTCCAGCTTTTTGATCGCGTCTTCACGGGCTTTTTCGCGGGCCGGGTCTTTCTTGTCTTCGGCTTCCTTGCCGTTGGACAGGTGTTTTTCCAGATCGGCTTCGCGGGTGCGTAAAGCAGAGAAGACGTTGCCGTTTTCGGTTTCGTCCAACATGACTTCAGGCACGATGCCCTTGGCCTGGATGGCCCGACCTTTGGGCGTGTAGTAGCGAGCGGTGGTGATCTTGAGCGCCGTGTCAGGCCCCAGCTGGCGCACGGTCTGGACCGAGCCTTTGCCGAAGGTCTGGCTGCCCATCAGGGTGCCGCGCTTGTAGTCTTGCAAGGCGCCAGCGACGATCTCGCTGGCCGAGGCCGAGCCTTCGTTCACCAGCACCACCAAAGGCACTTTTTTCAGCGCGCCGCCCGTGGCCGCAGTCATGCGGGCAATGGGGTCGTTGCTGCTGTTGCGACGCCAGAACTGGGGCGTGGCTTTGTAGGTGAATTTGCTTTCTTCGAGCTGGCCATTGGTGGTGACCACGGTGACGTTTTCAGGCAGGAAGGCAGCAGACAAGGCCACGGCCGCGTCCAGCAGACCGCCCGGGTCGTTGCGCAGGTCAAGCACCAGGCCTTTGAGCTGGGGCTCTTGTTTGTACATTTCTTCGATCTTGCGGGCGAAGTCGTCCACTGTGCGTTCCTGGAACTGGGACACGCGAATCCAGCCGTAACCCGGCTCGACGATCTTGGACTTGACCGATTGGGTCTTGATCTCTTCGCGCACGATGTTCACCGGGAAGCTGCGGTTTTCGGATTTGCGGAAGATCGTCAGCAACACCTTGGTCTTGGGCTCGCCGCGCATGCGCTTGACGGCTTCGTTCAGAGACAGGCCCTTGACAGGGGTGTCATCGATCTTGGTGATCAGGTCATTGGGTTTCAGGCCCGCCCGGTCGGCTGGAGAGCCTTCAATCGGAGAGACGATCTTGACCAGTCCATCTTCCTGGCTGATCTCGATGCCCACACCGACAAACTTGCCAGAGGTGCCTTCAGAGAATTCCTTGAAGCTTTTTTTATCGAAATACTGGGAGTGGGGGTCCAGGCTGGCGACCATGCCGGAGATGGCTTCGGTGATCAACTTTTTTTCGTCGACGGGCTCGACATAGTCGCTCTTGACCATGCCAAAGACAGCGGCCAATTGCTGCAGCTCTTCGAGTGGCAAGGGGCCTATGTTGCCGCGTGCCACGGTTTGCAGGGATACAGTGGTCAATGCCCCTGCCAAGGCCCCCACGCTGATCCAGCCCGCGATCTTGAGTTTTTGTCCCATATGCTTGTATTTTCCCAATCAGAAGCGAGTCAATATACACCCGTCAGCAGCGTGTTTTGTGAGATTGGGGGCAATAGTCCTGTCATGGCAGGGCCCTTCAGGCATCAGGCTTTGCCCTGGCTGGCCACGGCCGCTGCGGCTTTGGCCACCGCATCGGCATCGCCCAGGTAATAGTGACGGATCGGTTTCAGATTTTCATCCAGTTCGTAGACCAGTGGAATCCCGTTGGGGATGTTCAGGCCCACAATGTCCGCATCAGAAATGCCGTCCAGGTACTTGATCAGGGCGCGTATGGAGTTGCCGTGGGCTGCGATCAGCAAGCGTTTGCCCGCTTGGATGCTGGGGGCAATGCTGTCGTTCCAGGCGGGCAATACGCGCGCCACGGTGTCTTTCAGGCATTCGGTCAGCGGCACAGCTTGCGGGTCAATCTGAGCGTAACGGCGGTCGCCACGTTCGCAGCGCGGGTCGGTGACCTCCAGCGCGGGCGGTGGGGTGTCGTAGCTGCGGCGCCAGGCCATGACCTGCTCTTCGCCAAATTTTTTGGCCATGTCGGCTTTGTTGAGGCCTTGCAGGGCGCCGTAGTGGCGCTCGTTCAGGCGGTAGTCCTTGATCACCGGCAGCCAGGTGCGGTCCATTTCGTCCAGCGCGTACCAGAGGGTGTGAATGGCGCGCTTGAGCACCGAGGTGTAGCAAAGGTCAAAGTCCCAGCCTTCGGCCTTGAGCAGTTTGCCGGCCGACATGGCCTGGCTCACGCCGGTGGGGGTCAGGTCCACATCGGTCCAGCCGGTGAATCTGTTTTCAAGGTTCCAGATGGATTCGCCGTGGCGGATCAGGACAATTTTGTACATGGTGAAAAAGCGGCAGAGGCTGTGAAAAACAAAAGGACAAGACCATCATTTTAGAATCGGGGCTTGGCGGTCCGCTGACGGACCGGTATTTTGTGGCTTAAAAAGGTCTGATTCGTGAAATTTCTCCTCGACAACTGGATGCTCATCACTGTGGCTTTGGCTTCAGGTGTGGCTTTGCTCTTTCCTGCCCTGAACAAAGGCAGTGGCCTCAGCCCCCAGGACATGGTGCAGCTGATGAACCGCGAAAAAGCCATCGTCATCGATGTGTGCGAGCCCGATGAGTTCGCCAAAGGGCATGTGATCGGCTCCAAAAACCTGCCTTTGGGCCAACTGGAAGACAAATTGGCCCAGCTCGTCAAAAGCAAAACGTCCCAGGTGGTGATGGTTTGCCAGGTGGGTGCCCGGTCGGCCCGTGCGGCGGCCACCGCTCGCAAACTCGGTTTTGAAAATGTGCAGTCTCTCGCCGGCGGCCTGAAGGCCTGGCAAGCAGCCAGCATGCCCGTCGAAAAAGTATGACCCAAGGAGCTGCCATGCAAGCCGTCAAGATGTACACCACCGCTGTTTGCCCTTATTGCGTGAGAGCCAAGCAGTTGCTCAAATCCAAGGGTGTTGAGCAAATTGAAGAAGTCCGCATTGACCTGGACCCTGTCCAGCGCGATCACATGATGCAAATCACCGGGCGCCGCACCGTGCCGCAAATTTATGTGGGCGACACCCATGTGGGGGGCTGCGATGACCTGATGGCGCTCGACGCCAAAGGCGGTTTGGTGCCTTTGCTGCAAGCGGCCTGAACAATCTTGGGGTTTTTGCCGGCCGGCTTCGACCCGAAGCTTGGAGCCGATACCCGATAATCCATCTTTTTACATCCTTGGGTGGTTCCCTGCGGACTGCCTGTGTTCCTTTCTGAAGAGAAATTCATGACCGATACCGCTGCCAACGCCGTCAACACTGAAAATCTGGCCCCTGTTTTCCAGATTCAGCGCGTTTACCTCAAAGAGACATCGCTCGAGCAACCCAACTCACCTGCCATCCTGATCGAGCAGCAGCAGCCCAGCGTGGACATCCAACTGGGCGTAGAAGCCACGCCCGTTGCAGAAGGTGTGTTTGAAGTGTGCGTGACCGCCACGGTGCATACCAAGATCGGGGACAAAACAGTCTTCCTGGTGGAGTGCAAGCAAGGCGGCATTTTTGAAATCCGCAACCTGCCCGAAGACCAGATGGGCCCGGTCATGGGCATTGCTTGCCCGCAAATCGTCTACCCCTACCTGCGTGCCAGTGTGGCCGACCTGATCACCCGTGCCGGCTTTCCGCCTGTGCACTTGGCTGAAATCAACTTCCAGGCCATGTACGAGCAGCAGCAAGCCCAGGCTGCCGCCACACAGCAGTAAAGACAGCCCGCACCCGGCATGCAGATCACCATCATCGGTGCAGGGGCGTGGGGCACAGCGCTGGCCATTGCCGCCAGCCGCCAGCCCCTGGACCACAGGGTAAGTCTGCATGCACGTGACGCAGCCCAGGCCAAGGCCATGCAGCAGCAGCGCCGCAACGAGCGCTATCTGCCCGGCATTGAGCTGCCTGCGGCCCTGACCATCACCTCAGGCCCGTTGGATCAGCTGGTTGCGAAATCCCGACCTGAAGATCTTTTCATCATTGCCACCCCGATGGCGGGGTTGCGCGGCACTTTGCAGGCGCTGCAGGGTTCGACCGCCTCGGTGGCTTGGCTGTGCAAGGGCTTTGAGGCCGAAACCGGACTGATGCCCCACGAAGTGCAGGCTCAGGTGGCCCCCGCGCTGCTGGCCGGGGCGCTGAACGGCCCCAGCTTCGCGCAAGAAGTGGCCCGCGCCCAGCCCACAGCGCTGGTGGCTGCCAGCCCGCATGCCTCGGTGCGTGATGCGCTGGTCAAGGCCTTTCATGGCTCGGCACTGCGTGTTTATGCGAACGAAGACATCGTCGGGGTCGAGGTGGGAGGCGCGGTCAAAAACGTATTGGCCATTGCCACTGGCCTTTGCGATGGCCTGGACCTGGGCCTGAACGCCCGTGCCGCACTCATCACGCGCGGTTTGGCCGAAATGACCCGATTGGGCGTGGCGCTGGGCGCCAAGCCCGAAACCTTCATGGGCCTTTCGGGACTGGGCGATCTGGTGCTCACGGCCACAGGCGATTTAAGCCGCAACCGCAAGGTTGGGCTGTTGTTGGCCCAGGGCCTGAGTCTTGAACAAGCCGTGGCCTCGCTCGGGCATGTGGCCGAGGGGGTGTACAGCGCCCGGACCGTTTGGCTGCGCGCACAAAGCTTGGGGGTGGACATGCCCATCACCGAAGCCGTCGTGGCCTTGCTGGATGGTCGCTTGCAGGCCCGTGAGGCCGTACAGGTGCTCATGGGGCGTGGGCCACGGGGCGAGGCGGCCTGAAGTCCCAGCCTGGCGCCCTACTGGGTGGTCTGCTGCCGGATGTGGCGAGAAACTTCAGTTGGGCGTGTAAGCCAGTCGCACGTAAATGGGGGCAAAGGCCTCGGCCTGGGTGATCTCGATCAGGGTTTCCTTGGCCAACTCCAGCAAGGCGATGAAAGTCACCACCAGCACGGGTGTGCCCAAGGTGGGATCGAACAGGTTTTCAAACTCCACAAATTTTCGGCCTTGCAGGCGCTTGAGCAAAATGGTCATGTGCTCGCGCACGCTGAGTTCTTCGCGGCTGATTTTGTGGTGCTGGACCAGGTTGGCACGTTTCAGGATGTCGCGCCAGGCCGATTGCAATTCGTCCATGTTGACATCGGGAAAGCGTGGCTGCAGGCTTTGTTCGATGTGGACCTGCGTTTGTAAAAAATCCCGGCCGTATTGCGGAATCTGGTTCAGTTGCATCGACGCGAGCTTCATTTGCTCGTACTCAAGGAGTCGGCGCACCAACTCGGCGCGAGGGTCTTCGGCTTCCTGGCCCTCGCTGACCTTTTTGGGGGGCAACAACATGCGCGATTTGATTTCGATCAGCATGGCCGCCATCAGCAGGTATTCGGCTGCCAGCTCCAGGTTGCGCTGCCGGATCTCATCGACATAAGTCAGGTATTGGCGTGTCACCCCCGCCATGGGGATATCAAGAATGTTGAAGTTTTGCTTGCGTATCAGGTAAAGCAACAGATCCAGCGGGCCTTCGAACGCCTCCAAAAAAACCTCCAGGGCATCCGGTGGGATGTACAGGTCGGTAGGCATCGAGAACAGGGGCTCGCCATACAGCCGCGCCACAGCCACGTGGTCGACCACCTGTGGCATGGACGCAGGTGTCTCTTGCAGCGGCACTGGCAGCTCGGTGGGGTGGGCTGAGGCGGTCATGGGCAAGTCAGTTGTGAACGACGCTTCGGGGGTGAATTTCACCCCGCGATCGGTTCATTCACCGATTCAGGAGGACTGGTTTTGGTAAACGTAGGGTTTTTGGGCCACGCGCGCATCCTTGAAGGCCTGCTGCTCGTCGCGGCTCAGTGACTTGTCCCACAGCAAAGCACGGCCTTGGCGTTGCTCGGCCTCCAGTTCGGGGCGCTGCGCCTTGAGCTGGGCAATGAACTGGGTGGTGTCTGAGGTGTAGTCAGGGCGGCGGAAAATGGACATGGTGGGCTTTCTGGCGGACAAGTTGACTTGGGCTGAGGGTGCATGAAGAACACAGCTTGCATCGAATGGAGACATTTTACGGGCCCGGGCGCGTCATCAGGCTGACAGCGCGCTGAATGCCTGCAGGCAGGTCGGGCTCCAGTCTCCCTTCCAGATGGTCAAGCAAGCCAGTGCGTCGGGCGATGTCCAAGGGCTGGTGCAACAAACCGCAAATGATCAACTGCACCTCTTTTTTGCGGCAGGTATCGATCAAATTCATCAAGGCATCGGCGCCCGAAGAATCCACGTAAATCACGTTTTTCAGGTCTATCACCAAAGCCGGCGTGGTGATTTTGTCTTCGATGTCCTCAACCAGCTTGACGGCACCAAAAAACAAGGCTCCGTACAACCGCCAAGCCTGGATATGGGACTCATGCCCTGCCAATCCAGGATGGTCAAGACGGCTGACAGTTTCGCTCCGGCTCAAACTGGAAATGCGGTAGATGAAGGTCAGGCAGGCCGCAATCAGGCCGACCTCGACCGCCACGGTGAGGTCAAACACCACCGTGAGAAAAAATACCGCCAACAAAGTGATGCGGTAGGGCAGCCGGTACTGGCGCAGCAGTAAAAACTCGCGCCACTCGCCCATGTTCCAGGCCACAAACATCAAAAGCGCCGCCAGCGCCGCCAGGGGCACATGCCCAGCCAGTGGGGCAGCCAGCAGCACCACGGCCAGCAGCGTCAGGGCATGCACCATGCCCGCGATGGGGCTGGTGCCTCCGCTTTTGATGTTGGTGACGGTTCGGGCAATCGTGCCGGTGGCGGGCATACCCCCAAAAAATGGGGTCACAAAATTAGCCAAGCCTTGGGCCATCAACTCCTGGTTGGGGTTGTGACGGTCGCCAATCATGCCGTCGGCAATGCGCGCGCACAGCAGGGACTCAATCGCGCCCAACAGGGTCAAAGTCAGGGTGGGCATGAGCAAAAACCGGGCGCTGTCCCAACTGAACTCAGGCCACTGAAAACTGGGCAAGACGGCGGGGATGCCGCCAAATTTGCTGCCAATGGTTTCTACCGGCAAGGACAGCCCCATGCAGGCCAGCGTGGCAAACACCAGCGCCACGATGGATCCGGGCACCAAGCTGACCCAGCGGTATGGGGTGGCGTTGAGCCGGCGGCCCAGACGAATCCAGCCGACCAGCAGCGACAAGGAGCCCAGGGCCACCAGCAAGGCGGCCAAATTGGCAGAGTGCAGGTTTTGCCCCAGCGCGCGCAGCATGCCGAAAAAATCTGCGGGCATGGACTCGATTTTCAGACCCAGAAAATCCCTGATTTGTGACAGCATGATCAAAACTGCAATGCCATTCGTGAAACCGATCACGACCGACACCGGAATAAATCGAATCAAGGTGCCCAGCCGAAACAAGCCCAGCAGAAACAGCAAAATGCCCGACATGGCGGTGGCCAATATCAGGTTGGCCAGGCCATAGCGCTCGACGATGCCGTAAACAATCACGATGAAGGCCCCCGCTGGCCCGCCAATTTGCACGCGACTGCCCCCCAAAGCCGAAATCAAGAAGCCCGCAATGATGGCCGTGAACAAGCCTGCTTCGGGTTTGAGCCCCGAGGCAATGGCAAAAGCCATGGCCAGGGGCAAGGCCACCACCCCGACGGTGATGCCGGCCCCAATGTCCTGAGCGAGGCGCTTGCGGTTGTAGCCTTGCAGGCTGTCGAGCAGTCGGGGCCTGAAGAAATGGGTTGCGTGCAGCCAATTCATGGGGTTTTGGTGTTGTGCGTTCAGGCCAGGGCAGAAAAATCAGGCGGCACGCTGGCGCAAATCGTCGAGCAAGGGGCGCAGACTCAGCAACCAAAGCAGGCCCGCCAAGGGAACAGTGGTCACATAGCCCACATAGTTGAAGCCAAGCGCTCCGAACACCCCCCCCAGCAGGAAGCCCAGGACCAAGCCCGAATGGACCTGCAGGCGTTGGCGGTTTGCCCGCACTGAAGGCGTCGCGCTTGAACGGTTGATGTAAACCCATTTGCCCAGTTCTATGCCGATGTCGGTCACCAGGCCGGTGATGTGGGTGGTGCGGATATCTGCTTTGGAGATCTTGGTGATGACCGCGTTTTGCAAACCCATGATGAAGCAAAGCAAGACCACCGTGATGGGCAGGAAGACCTGTGACCAAGCTGCAATGGCCGCACCAAACAAGCCAAAGATCAGCAAGGCAAAAGATTCAAGCAAGAGTGGCAGGCTGTAGCTGCTGCGCAATTGCTGGCGCAGCCCCCAGTTGACCATGATGGCGGTGCACATGGCGCCCATTAAAAAGGCGATCAGGCAAGTCAAGCCAGCCAAGGCCAGACCCAAATGGCCCAGCACCATGTCGTCGGCCATGGACGAGACGATGCCCGTCATGTGCGAGGTGTAGCGGCCCACCGCCAAGAAGCCCCCGGCATTGGTCGCACCTGCGACAAAACTCAACACCAGGCCCAGGCGCAAATTGGCCTCAGGGCTTCGCTGCAAGTCGGTCCATCCGCGGATCAGGGGAAACATGTGCAGCGTTCTCGGAGTCTTCTTGGCTCAGTGAATCCGCATGCCAGGCTTGGCGCCGGGCCAGGGGTGCAGGACGTAAATGCCGGGTTCGGTACTTTCGTCGGCATGGCTGGCCGCCAGCACCATGCCTTCAGACACGCCAAACTTCATCTTGCGCGGGGCCAGGTTGGCCACCATCACCGTGAGTTTGCCGATCAGGTCTTCGGGTTTGTACATGCTGGCAATGCCTGAAAAGACATTGCGCGTGCGTCCCTCGCCCACATCGAGCGTCAGGCGCAGCAGCTTGACCGAGCCTTCTACGGCTTCACAGTGGACGATCTCGGCAATGCGCAAATCGATCTTGGCGAAATCGTCGATGGAAATGGTGGGGGCGATGTCCTCACCGCCGGGAACGAGTGCCTGCGTGACCGGTTCGGGCGCTTCAAACAGGGCTTCGAGTTGCTTTGCATCGACGCGTTGCAGCAGGTGCTGGTAGGCCTGGATGCTGTGACCCGCACCCAGCAGGCTTTGCGCCTGCGCAAAGGTGAAGGGCGACACATTCAGGAAGGCCTCGACCTGTGTGGCGAGGGCAGGCAGCACAGGTTTGAGTTGCAGGGTCAGCAGGCGAAAGGCTTCGATGCAGGCGGTGCACACATCGTGCAGGCGGGCATCCATGCCGGCTTGTTTGGCCAACTCCCAGGGCTTGTTCTGGTCCACATAGGCGTTGACCTTGTCGGCCAGCAGCATGATTTCGCGCAAAGCCTTGCCGTATTCGCGTTCTTCGTAAAAGGCGGCCACCGAGGGGGCCATGCCTTGTAACGCGGCCACCAATGCCTGGCCATCGGCGCTCACGGCGCCCAGTTTCCCGTCAAAACGTTTGGCGATGAAGCCGGCCGAGCGCGAAGCGATGTTGATGAATTTGCCCACCAGATCGCTGTTGACCCGCGCCATGAAGTCGTCGGCGTTGAAATCGATGTCTTCGTTGCGGGCCGACAGCTTGGCGGCCAGGTAGTAACGCAGCCATTCGGGGTTCATGCCCAGACTCAGGTACTTGAGCGGGTCCAGGCCTGTGCCCCGGCTCTTGCTCATTTTTTCGCCGTTGTTCACCGTCAAAAAGCCATGCACATTGACTTTGTCGGGTGTCTTGCGACCACTGAAGTGCAGCATGGCGGGCCAGAACAGGGTGTGGAAGGTCACGATGTCCTTGCCGATGAAGTGGATCTGCTCCAGATTCGGCTGGGCCATGTAGGCGGCGTAGTCTTCACCGCGTTGGTCCAGCAGGTTTTTCAGGGACGCGAGGTAACCCACCGGGGCATCGAGCCAGACATAAAAGTATTTGCCCGGCGCATCGGGGATTTCGATGCCGAAATAAGGCGCATCGCGCGAAATGTCCCAGTCGCCCAGGCCTTCACTGGTGCTGCCATCGGGGTTGGTGCGCACGCTGAACCATTCCTTGACCTTGTTGGCCACCTCGGGCTGCAGCTTGCCGTCTTGCGTCCATTGGGTCAAAAATTCGACGCAGCGAGGGTCGGACAGCTTGAAGAAAAAGTGTTCCGAGGTTTTCAGCTCGGGCTTGGCACCCGACAAAGCAGAAAACGGGTTGATCAGGTCAGTCGGGGCGTACACGGCACCGCACACCTCACAGTTGTCGCCGTATTGATCTTTGGCGTGGCACTTGGGGCACTCGCCCTTGATGAAACGGTCGGGCAGAAACATGTTCTTTTCGGGGTCGAAGAACTGCTCCACGGTGCGCACTTCAATGAGTGAGCCGCCTGCAGATTGGGGAATGTCGCGCAGATCGCGGTAAATCTGGCGCGCCAGCTCGTGGTTTTCGGGCGCATCGGTGCTGTGCCAGTTGTCAAAGGCGATGTGAAAGCCGTCCAGATAGGGTTTGCGGCCAGCAGCGATGTCGGCCACGAACTGCTGGGGCGTCTTGCCCGCTTTTTCGGCGGCGATCATGATGGGCGCGCCGTGCGTGTCGTCGGCTCCCACGAAGTTGACCTGACTGCCCTGCATGCGCTGAAACCGCACCCAGATGTCGGCCTGGATGTATTCCATGATGTGGCCGATGTGGAAGTTGCCATTGGCGTAAGGCAAGGCGGTGGTGACAAAAAGCTGGCGCGGGGCGTTGGGGGCAAACATGGTGGGGCAACTTGTAGGGGAATCGTTGATTTTAGGGTCTACCGGTGCGCTTGTCGGTAAACTCCGGGCAACCTCTGAAAGCAACGACAAGTACCTATGGCGACCACCGAACAACTCCTGCAAGCCCTGCAAACTGTTATCGATCCAAACACGGGTAAAGATTTTGTTTCCACCAAATGCCTCAAAAACCTGCAAGTCGAAGGCGCTGACGTGTCTTTTGACGTGGAATTGGGCTACCCCGCCAAAAGTCAGATCCCGACGCTGCGCCAATCGCTGATTGCCGCAGCCAAGGGCGTGGCCGGCGTGGCCAATGTGTCGGCCAACGTGACCAGCAAGATCACGGCCCACTCAGCCCAGCGTGGCGTGGCGCTGTTGCCGCAGGTAAAAAACATCGTGGCTGTGGCATCCGGCAAAGGCGGTGTGGGCAAAAGCACCACCGCCGTCAACCTGGCGCTGGCGCTGGCGGCCGAGGGTGCCAAAGTCGGCTTGCTCGATGCCGACATCTACGGCCCCAGCCAGCCCATGATGATGGGCATCGAAGGTCGCCCTGAAAGCGAAGATGGCCAGACCATGGAGCCGATGGAGAACTACGGCGTGCAGGTCATGTCGATCGGTTTTCTGGTCAATCAGGACGAGGCCATGATCTGGCGCGGCCCGATGGCCACCCAGGCGCTGGAGCAGCTCTTGCGTCAGACCAACTGGAAAGAGCTGGACTATTTGATCGTCGACATGCCGCCGGGCACCGGTGACATCCAGCTCACCTTGAGCCAGCGTGTGCCCATGACGGGTGCCGTGATCGTGACCACGCCGCAAGACATCGCCCTGCTGGATGCCAAAAAGGGCGTCAAGATGTTTGAGAAAGTGGGCGTGCCGATCTTGGGCCTGGTGGAAAACATGGCCGTGCATGTGTGCACCAACTGCGGCCATGTGGAGCACATTTTTGGCGCCGATGGCGGCAAAAAGATGGCCGCTGAATACGGCATGGATTACCTGGGCGCCTTGCCCCTGGACATGCAAATTCGGCTGCAGGCTGACAGCGGCAAACCCACCGTGGTGTTCGATCCCGATGGCGAAGTGGCCCAAATCTACAAGGCGGTGGCACGCCAGGTGGCCGTCAAGATTGCGGCCAAGGCCAAGGACTTCTCGGCCAAGTTCCCCACCATCAAGGTCAGCAAGGACACCTGATCGGCCAGTCTGCAGGATTTTCCGGTCGCCATGACCGGGCCTGGGGCTGCCATTTCGGTCACTTGGCGTCTTGATTTTGCTCAAAGTGTCCCTTGAGCGTTTGGGCTTGATCATTTCATTTTTGTATTGATTGTTATCATCCAATTTGTACTCAGGATTACAAATTGAATGTTCTAAAGCGTCTGGTTTCGCCGATTCGTGTGTTGTTGCTGCGCTGGCCCATGGAGTGGCTGGGTGTGCTGCTGATGGTCATGGGCTTGTGGGTTGTCTTTTATACCTACCAGTCGAGTGAGGCCGTGGTGCAGCAATACGCCACCGAAAGCGCCCAAACTCATGCCGATTCGGTGACGCAGTTTCGCAACTTCTACACCCAGGAACTGGTGCCTCGGGCCGTGAAGGGTGGCCTGGAGATCACGCATGACTACAAATCGCGTGACAACGCTTTGCCCCTGCCTGCCACTCTGACCATCGACCTGGGGCATTACCTGTCCAAAGTCGATGGGGGCGCCCAGGTGAGCTTGTACAGTGGCCAGCCCTTTCCCTGGCGTCTGCAAGAGCGTTCGCTCGATGACTTCCAGAAGCAGGCGCTACAGCACCTGAAAGATCAGCCCAACAAGCCTTTTGTGCGCGAAGAAGTCATGGACGGTCGACGTGTTTTGCGTTTTGCGCAAGCGGACCGGATGCTGCCCAATTGTGTGGCCTGCCACAACAGCTACCCTGGCTCCCCGCGTACAGACTGGAAAGTGGGTGATGTGCGCGGTGCGCTGGAGGTGGTGTTGCCGGTCTCACGGTGGCAGCTGGCCAGCACGGGGGTGCTCAACCGCACTTTCGTGGTGTTGCTGGTCTTGCTTTTTCTCGGCTTTCTGCTGATCTGGTTTTCCGTCAAGCGGATTCGTTTGGCCTTGATGACCTCGCGCCAGTTGTCGGACGAACGGCAAAAAGCCATGCGTCAGTTCAGCGATGAAATTACCGAACGCAAGCTGGTCGAAGGTCAATTGCGTTTGAGTGAAAGCAAGCTTCAAAGCATTTTTAAATCGGTTCCTGAGGCGATTGTTGTCACCGACTCCATGGGAATGATCGCTCAGTGCAACGATGCCATGTGTGTCATCTTTGGATACACCATGGACGAGTTGATAGGGCAGCGCATCAGCCTGCTGATGCCCCCAGAAGAAGGCAGCCCACAGAACAGTGAAACGAAAGTCAATCTGATCAAGTGGCGGGAAAAACTGGGCAACCAGCCAAGCGTCATGCCAGGCCAAAGGCGTGATGGCAGCGTTTTTCCTGTGCGTCTCACGGTCAGTGAAACCCACCGGGACAATGAGCATTTTTTTGTGGGCGTGATGCAGGATTTCACCGCCATCCAGAGCGCTCAAGACCTGTTGGTTGAAGCCAAGGAAAAGGCCGAGCAAGCCAATCGCATGCGCGGTGAGTTTCTGGCCAACATGAGCCATGAAATTCGCACGCCCATGAACGGCATTGTGGGCATGACCGAGTTGGCGCTTGACACTTCATCTCCAGAGCTTCAAAAGGAGTATCTGACGCTGGCGCGCGACTCGGCCAACCATTTGCTGCAAATCATCAATGAGATTCTGGATTTTTCCAAAATCGAGGCCAAGGCGCTGGAACTGGAGCTGCGCGAGGTCAGTCCGGCCCAGTTGATTCGGCACACAGTCAGGTCTCTGGAGCAGTTGGCCCGGGTCAAAGGTGTGGATCTTCAGTTGAAGATGGCAGACAACATGCCGGAGTTGGTCTGGATGGACCCTGTGCGCATGCGGCAGGCCTTGACCAATCTGCTCGGCAATGCCATCAAGTTCACCGACCAGGGCTCGGTCGTTGTCAAAACCGAATTGCTGTCCGAGATGGACGACCAAACGGTGCTGCTGCGCATCAGCGTCATAGACACTGGCATCGGTTTTGATCCTGAGCGCACCGAAGCCTTGTTCAGTCCCTTCACGCAGGCAGATGGCTCGGTGACGCGCTCTTTTGGTGGCACAGGACTTGGCCTGGCCATCACGCGCAGTTTGCTGCAGTTGATGGGCGGCTACATCGCGGCTGAGGGGCAACCGGGCAAAGGCGCAAGTTTTGTTGCCACTTTGCCGGTCAAAAAAGTCACCCGGCCGAGCATGCCTGCCTCCGACTTTGTGCTTTTAGAAAAGCAAGAGGGTGGTTTACCCCTTGTTTCCAAGCCTGTGGATTGTTCTGTGCTCCTGGTCGAAGACCATGAGATCAACCGCAAGTTGGCCGAAATCATGCTGCAACGCATGGGTTACCGCTATGCCACTGCCGCTGATGGGCAGCAGGCACTAGACCGTTTGGCCCAGGAGCGATTCGATGTGGTGTTGATGGACGTGATGATGCCTGTGATGGATGGCATCACCGCCTTGCGTGAGTTGCGAGCCAGAGAGGCCGGCGGCGGCCGCCGAACGCCGGTGTTGATGGTCACGGCGCACGCCATGACGGGCGACAAAGAACGTTTCATCGCGGCCGGTGCGGACGGCTATGTGTCCAAACCCATGTCGTTGGCAGAGCTGCAAAAAGAAATCAGTCGGGTGATTTCATCCACAGAGGCCGAGCACAAAAGCTCATGAGCGCTCATTGGGTGATGCATTCGCTACAACACACCAATGCGCTCCGTAAAGCGCTGCCGAAAAAGGCCTGGTGAACCGGGGGAGCTGATTTGTCAGTGTGACGTTTTTTCCAGATCCCGCAATCGAAAGCGCTGAATTTTTCCGGTGGCTGTCTTGGGCAGTTCGGCCACAAATTCGATGAAGCGTGGGTACTTGTAAGGGGCCAGGCGTTCCTTCACGAAGGCTTTGACTTCGGCCTCGGTCAGGCTTTGGCCTTGTTTGAGCACGATGAAGGCCTTGGTCTTGGTCAGC
>CAIZSE010000090.1 GCA_903935585.1 uncultured Burkholderiales bacterium
AAAAAGCCCAAGGCGGCAGCGCCCAGGCCCAGCAAGCTGCGGGTCAGTGCGTTTTGAATCGGGTGCAAACGTTTGTTCATGGCAAGCCTTTGTCCTTGGCATACTCGGTGGTGGCTGTGATTGTGGCACCGACTCCGCATGAAGCACAAACAAGTTTGATGCCCCAACTTTGAATGGACAACAAGAGTGAACTGGATTGAGCAAGCCCTGAAGCGGCTGAGCGCAGAAAACGCTGTGCTGGTCACCATATTGGCCACCCAAGGGTCTGTTCCCAGAGAAGTCGGCACGCGGATGCTGGTCTTTGCCCAAGGCGAGGAGGGCACGGTCGGCGGCGGCCACCTGGAGTTTCAGGCCCTGGCCCATGCCCGGCAAATGTTGGCAGGGCATGCCGTGCAAGTGACATGGCGCCAAGTGCTGGGCCCCAGCCTGGGGCAGTGCTGCGGTGGTGCGCTGGAGTTGTCCTTTGAAAAGGTGGACGCCAACGACCTGTCACGACTGAGCCTCCAGCTAACGCCATCGCGCACCCCATTGGCGTTGTTTGGGGGCGGGCATGTCGGCAAGGCGCTGGTGCGATGTTTGGCACCCTTGCCTTTCGATGTGCGCTGGATCGACAGCCGTGATGAAATTTTCCCGGCCGATGTGCCTGCTGGCGTGGCCTGCGAACACTCCAATCCGGTGCAGGCGGCCGTGGCCGATCTGGCCCCGGGCAGCCGGGTGCTGATCATGAGCTTCAGCCATGCCGAAGACCTGGACATCGTGGTGGCCTGCCTGAAGCGCTTGCGCGACAAGGCGGACTTGCCCTTTGTGGGCCTGATCGGAAGCCAGACCAAATGGGCCACCTTCAGGCATCGGCTGGAGGACCGGGGCTTCAGCGAAGCAGAAATTTCCCAAATCACCTGTCCAATTGGCGTGCAGGGCATCTCGGGCAAAGAACCCGAAGTCATTGCCGTGGCCGTGGCCGCACAACTTTTGCAGTCGCTTTGAGAGAAGATCATGGTTTCCCCTGATGTTGAAGCCTGGTCAACGCTGGATTCAAACGGATAAACTGTATACACTTCGGTGCACTGGTCGCAGCGGCGCACGAACCCCTGGTTCATGTTCGCGACCGAATACCCGCTCACAGGGCCCGCGGTGGTGAGCAGGTTGGAGATCCTTCATGGAAACGTATCTGCTGGAATGGGCCAATTTATTGCTGCGCTGGGTGCATGTCATCACCGCCATCGCCTGGATTGGCTCCTCGTTTTACTTTGTCTTTCTGGACAACAACCTGCAAAAACCCAACTCGCCTGATTTGCTGGAAAAGGGTGTGGGCGGTGCCATGTGGGCGGTGCACGGTGGCGGGTTTTACAACCCCCAAAAATACATGGTGGCGCCCCAGAAAATCCACACCAAATTGCATTGGTTTTATTGGGAAGCCTATTCCACCTGGCTGACCGGCTTCGCGTTGTTTACCGTGCTCTACCTTTACAACGCGGGCACCTTCCTGATCGATAAATCCCTGATGGACTGGACGCCTGTGATGGCGGGGTCAGCCGCCGTCGGTCTTCTGGTTGCCTTCTGGTTGGTTTATGACACCATTTGCCGCGTTTTCGGTTTCCGCAAAAATGGTGAGTTGATCGTCGCGGGCTTGATGATTGTGGTGGTGGCTTTTGTTGCATGGCTGGCCAATCAGTTGTTTGCCGGCCGCGCAGCCTTCTTGCTGGTCGGCGCCATGATCGCCACGGCCATGAGCGCCAATGTGTTTTTCTGGATCATCCCCGGCCAGCGCAAAGTGGTCGCGGCCATGACCAGTGGCGAGCCCTACGATGCCAATGCCCTGGCCATTCATGGCAAGCGCGGCAAGCAGCGCAGCGTGCACAACACCTACTTCACGCTGCCCGTCATCTTCGCGATGCTGAGCAACCATTACAGCTTTTTGTACTCGCATGAGCAACGCTGGATTTTGCTGTTCATGATGATGTTTGCCGGCGCCCTGATTCGCCAGTTCTTTGTGCAGCGGCACGCTTTCCACCTGGGCCGTGCTGCCAACCCCTGGCCTTTTGCATTGGTCGGTGTGGTGCTGATTTTGGGTGTGATCGTGGCCTTGCGCCCGGCAGCACCTGCCGCAGCGTCGTCGGTGGCAACTCCACCGGTGACATTTGCGCAAGTGCAGACCCTGGTGGGTCAACACTGCCTGACATGCCACGGAGCGCAGGTGCAAATGAAAAATGTGCGTCTGGACAGCCCGCAAGCCATCAAGACCCATGCGCAAAACATGTACCAACAGGTCGTGGTGACCCGGCAAATGCCCATGGGCAATGCAACCGGCCTGACCGAGGACGATCGCGCTGTGTTGGGGCGCTGGTTTCAGGCCGGCGCCAGGATCGATTGATGGATTTTGGCGCCAACGGGACAGTCGCCAGAGTTACTGGATCTATGGTTGACCCTAGTGGCCTGAAAGGCGAATGGGTATAAATTTTGATGTTGCGGGCGCCAGGTGGTCCCGGCTTTGCAAATCAAAAGGAATTCCCATGTTCATTCGTTCACGCCGTACGCTGGTTGCCAGTGCTGTTGCTGGTTTGGCTTGTCTTGCTGCCGCCCTGCCTGCAGCAGCCCAGAATTACCCCACCCGTCCCATCACCATGATCGTTCCTTGGGGCGCTGGTGGCGGCACCGACGCAGTGGCCCGCATCGTGGCCAGCTTGCTCGAAAAAGACCTGGGCCAACCCGTGACGGTGGTGAACCGCACCGGTGGCAGCGGCGTGGTGGGTCATGCTGCCATCGCTGCAGCGCCTGCTGACGGTTACACCATCGGTTTGGCCACGGTCGAGATCGGCATGATGCACTGGCAGGGCCTGACGCCTTTGACCGGCGCCTCCTACACCCCCATTGGTTTGGTGAACGCAGACCCTGCGGGTATTCAAGTGAGAGCTGATTCGCCCTACAAAAACGTGAATGAATTGCTGGCCGCCATCAAGGCCAACCCCGGCAAGTTCAAAGCTTCCGGCACAGGCCAGGGCGGCATCTGGCACCTGGCCATTGCCGGGCTCTTGCTGGACCAGAAAATCGATCCGGCTGCACTGCCTTGGGTCCCCAGCAACGGCGCTGCGCCAGGCTTGCAAGACATGGTGGCGGGTGGCGTTGACGTGGCACCTGTTTCCCTGCCCGAAGCGCGTTCGCTGATCGATGCAGGCAAGGTTAAAAGCCTGGCCATCATGAACGACAAGCCCTCCACGCTGTACCCCAATGTGCCTACGCTCAAGTCGGCAACCGGCAGCAACTGGACCATGGCGGCATGGCGCGGTGTGCTGGCCCCCAAGGGTTTGCCTGCTCCGATTCAAGCCAAATTGGCCGAAGCCGTGCGCAAGGCGGTCGCCAGCAAAGACTACAACGACTTCATGACCAGCCGTGGCCTGGGCGTGATTTATGGCGGACCTGATGACATGGCCAAATTCATGGCCAAGTCCGATGCCGAAATGGGTGTGACCATGAAGGCCGTGGGTCTGGTCAAGTAAGCCGGTCGATGAAAATCAACGACGCATTTTGGGGGCTCTTGCTCATGGCCTTGGGTGCTACGGTGCTCTTTGCCGTGCGCAATTACCCCAACATTCCGGGTCAGCCTGTTGGCCCTGCCTTGTTTCCAGGCTTGATCGCTTTGGGCTTGTGCATCGGGGGGGCCATGCTGGTCTGGCAAGGCTGGCGCAGTCGAACAGATGGGCCATGGCTTGAGTGGGAAGACTGGGTCAACTCGCCAAGACATACCCGCGCGCTGGTGGCACTGCTCGGGTCGGTGGTCTTCTACATCGTGGTCGCAGATGACTTGGGGTTTTTGATCACCGCCGTGCTCATGATGTTCACGCTGTTCAGGTCGCTCCAAGTGCCATGGCGCCGCGCAGTCTTTTGGGCGGTGGTGGCCACCTTGGTGGTGCACTTTGCCTTTTACAAACTCTTGCGCGTGCCCTTGCCCTGGGGTGTTCTGACGCCGCTGGCCTGGTAACGGCCTGACGGCCTGTTCCGCTTTCTGTTTTTCACCCAAATGACTTTGTCAGTCTGAGGAGTCTTATCCCATGTGGACAGCCGTTGGCCAAGCTTTTTCGATGGTGTTCGAGCCCTACACCCTGATGGTGATGGTCCTTGCTTCTTTTTATGGTTTGTTCGTCGGCGCGGTGCCGGGGCTGACCGCCACCATGGCGACAGCGCTGCTGGTGCCGGTGACCTTTTTCATGCCCCCCATTCCGGCGGTGGCCGCCATGGTCACCGCCACGGCGATGGCTATTTTTTCCGGCGATATTCCGGGCTGCCTGTTGCGCATTCCCGGCACACCCGCATCGGCGGCTTACACCGATGAAGCGTATGCCATGACCCGAAAAGGGCAAGCCGAGACAGCGCTGGGTGCAGGCCTGGTGTTTTCGGCCGTGGGCGGCTTGTTCGGCACCGTGGTGCTGATCGTCGCGGCCCCCGCCTTGGCCGACTTCGCCTTGAACTTCAGCTCTTTCGAGTATTTCTGGCTCGTCTTGCTGGGCTTGACCTGCGCTGTGTTCATCTCCACGGGGGAGCCGGTGAAGGGCTTGATGATGTTGCTGATCGGCTTGCTGGTGGCTTGCGTTGGCTTGGGCAATCCGGCTGGTTTTCCGCGCTTTACTTTCGGCACGGTCGAGATGACGGGTGGCATTGGCATGATCGCCATGATGATTGGCATGTTCGCCATCTCCGAGATCATCCGCTACGTGGTGGACACCAGCCCGCCCGCAGAGTTGGTGGTGGAAGAAGTGGGCGGCGTCCTGAAAGGGCAGTGGGCGTTGGCTAAAAAATACCCCAAGCAAATTTTGCGCGGCAGTGTTCTGGGAACGGCCGTGGGCGCATTGCCCGGCGCGGGTGCCGACATCGCCGCCTGGATGTCTTACGCCATGAGTAAAAAGTTTTCCAAGGAGCCCGAGAAGTTCGGCACAGGCCATGTGGAAGGTATCGTGGAGTCTGGTTCTGCCAACAACAGTGCGCTGGCCGGTGCGTGGATTCCGGCCCTGGTGTTTGGCATTCCGGGCGACTCGATCACGGCCATCGTGATCGGTGTGCTGTACATGAAAAACATGAACCCCGGGCCGACCTTGTTCACCACCAACCCGCAGAACATTTACGCGGTGTTTTTGTTGTTCATTGTGGCCAACATCATCATGATTCCCCTTGGCATTTTGTGCATCAAGGTGTCCAAGCGCATCCTCAAAGTGCCGCGTGAAATCCTGATGCCGATGATTTTGCTGTTTTGCGTGGTGGGCACTTTCGCCATCAACAACGCGGTGTTCGAGGTGGGCGTCATGCTGGTTGCAGGTATCGTGGCCTATTTGCTGGAAGCCAACAAGTTTCCGACAGCCCCGGCCATTCTTGGCGTGGTGCTGGGGGGCATGCTGGAAGAAAACTTCATCACCTCGATGATCAAATCCAACGGCGATCTGATGGCTTTTGTGGCCCGCCCGATCGCCTTGTGTCTGGCCATTCTGACGGCCCTGGTGTGGTTTTCCCCCGTGCTTTTGCGCCTGTTGCGCAAACCGGTTGTTGCCGCTTGACGCGAAACGTTTTGGGTTCATCGCTGCAGCACATCCCGACCTGGGTGCGGCCTGTGCGCCGCCTCTGAGCGGCCTGTGTGCCGGGTTGATTTTTTACAAGGGTGAAGGTGCCGTGGTCTTGAACTTCTCAGCCCAAGGCAAGAGCATGGGCATGATGTTCGGGTAAAGGGCCACGCCCTGGCTGGCGCTGTCGGCCTTCAACTTCAAGCCCCTTTCGCCCGGTGTGCGCACCCATCGGTCAGCCTGTGCAGGCCGCGAGGCATGGCACTGTCTGGCAATCTCATCCATCTGCGCATTGAAACCGGACAAGCCTGCAAAAGCGCGGGGATCGATGATCTGCAAAAACACGGTGGCGCCCCAACCCTCGGGTGCATCGGCACGGCCATGCCCCGCCAAGCCACCCGTCAGGGCCTCGACCATCCAGCTCAGGCCGTAGCCCTTGTGCCCTGAATCCATGCCCCCCAGCGGCAAGATCGTGCCCTTGGGATCGTTGAACAAGACCGCCGGATCTCGGCTGGCATGGCCATGGCCATCCATCACCCACTCGGCGGGCAACAAGCCGCCTTCTTTTTGCAAACGGTTGGTCATGCCGTTGGTGGTGGACGAGGTGGACACGTCGATCAGCACGGGCAAGCCCGATGTGGGAATGCCCACCGAAACGGGGTTGGGCGTGAACACCGGGTCCAGCCCGCCAAAGGGCGCGATGCTGGCGGCGTTGGGGTCAGAGCAATGCAACAGCATCATCAAACCCTGCTCGGTGACCCGCTGGTGGTAGGCCGCCAGACAAGCAATGTGGTGGCTGCGCCGGATGACCACGGTGCAGGTGCCCTGAGTCTGGGCACGCTGCGAGGCCAGTTCAATGGCTTGCAACACCAGCCAGGGGCCAGGCAGACGCTGGCCATCCCAGGTGACGGCAGCCGGGTGGTCAGACACCACCAGGGGATGACCCTCTTTGCGCATCTTGCCCGCTTCCAGTTCGGCCAGATACGGCGCCAACAAGGCCAGGCCATGCGTGGTGTGCCCGAGCAAGTCGCCTTCCAGCAGCACATCGGCCACGGCATGGGCCTTGTCCGGCGGCAAGCCCGCTGATTGCAAAAGATGGTCGGCAAAAGCCAGAAGGTCGGGGGCAGCGTAGTTCATGGGCTTCATCATAAAAAGAAGCGCTGAATGCGCTGTCACAACGCGGACTCGGTACGAAATCCCGTGTTTAAAACCACCAGGCCACCGAAGCCGGAATGAGCAACAGCCCCAGGTGCTGCAAGATGCTGCTGCCCACCATGTCCATCGCTGCAATCAAAACGCTGGCTTGATGCGCCAAGTTGCCCACTTGTTGTCGCAAACTGCGCGTGGGCAAGGGCGCTGAATAGTGCGCCAGAGCGCGCAGGCCTTGGCCGTTCACCATGACCATCGGGCAGAGATTGTCCGGTGACTTTTCGGAAAACTCAATGGATGCCAAAGGGATGCTCATGCGCGTGGCCAAGGCATCGAGCAAGTCGCTTTGCACCACGACCACAAAAGGGATGCCGTGTGCAGCGCTTTCACTGGGGTTCACATAAACGTCAAACTGAGCCATCGCGGTTTACCAAGGGCGCAGGTCTGCACCTAGGTGTTTTGAGCCGCAATCCAGTCGCTGAATTCGGTTTCAAATTTCTTTTTTCGCGCAGCCAGACTGGTGTTTAAGAGCTGCAAGGACGGGCGTAACACCCATTTAATTCTTTCGAATGCGGGACTTTTGTATTTCAAATTGGCATCTTCGGCATGCGCATTGGCGCGATCCGATGGTGACGCATGGCACCCAAGCTGCGACCATGACACCACTTGCAACACATTCACGAACGGAGTTTTTCATGGCATCCACATCCCCCAGAAAACAGGTGGCGCTCGTCACCGGCGCATCGTCCGGCATGGGCAAAGAAACGGCCAAGCGGCTGCTGCAAGAGGGCTTGGTGGTTTACGTTGCGGCCCGACGTGTCGCCCAAATGGAAGACCTGCGGGCCCTTGGCGCCATACCGCTGCAGATGGACATCTCGGTGGACGCCGACATTGTCCATGCCGTTCAGACCATTCAGTCCGGCCATGGCGGCATCGACGTGCTGGTCAACAACGCGGGCTTTGGCATGTACGGTGCGATGGAAGATTCAACCCTGGCCGATGCCCGTTACCAGTTTGAAGTCAACCTGTTCGGCATGGCCCGCCTCACGCAGCTGGCGCTGCCGCACATGCGTCGCCAAGGGGCGGGCAAGGTCATCAACATCTCGTCCATGGGCGGCAAGATGTACACGCCCCTCGGTTCGTGGTACCACGCCACCAAGCACGCGGTGGAAGGCTGGAGTGATTGCTTGCGCATCGAGCTGGCGCCCTTCGGCATCCAGGTGGTGATCATCGAGCCGGGCGTCATTGCGACCGAATGGGGTGGCGTGATGCTCGAGCCCATGCTGGCGCGTTCGGGTCAAGGCCCTTACCAAGCCATGGCGCAGGGCATGGCCAAAGCGATGCGCAGCACTTATGCCAAACAGGGCGCGGCCTCGCCGCCTTCAGTGGTGGCCGATGCCATACTGCAAGCTATGCGGTCGCGCCGCCCGAAAACCCGTTACGTCATCGGCAAAATGGCCAAGCCCCTGATGTTCATCCGAAAATATTTCGGTGACCGCCTGTTTGACATGGCCATCATGAGCCAAGCCAAGTAGCCCGGTTTCATTCACCCGTCTTCTCACGCCAGAAAGGCCATCATGGTGAAGCAGGCCACGCGATTTTCTGTCCAGCCGAGCTGGAAACTGCTCATTCTCGACATGGGCTACAAGCCGGCAGATGTCCTAGGCCTGGCACGCTTGCCGGGTGACTTGTTTGCACGCCAAGGCGCGAGCTTGTCACCCGCTGAATATTTCAATCTTTGGCGCGGCCTGGAGCAAGTGGCAGGCAGCGAAGAGATCGCATTGAGGCTGGCGCAGGTCATGTCGGTGGAGGCCTTCGACCCGGCCCTGTTCGCCTGCCTGTGCAGCCCCGACCTGAACACCGCACTGCAGCGGCTGGCGCAATACAAACGGCTGATTGGTCCCTTGAACATGGTGGTCGATATCCGTTCAGACCGCACGCAGGTCACGCTCAGTTGCTACGGGCACACCGAGCCGATTCCCCGCAGTCTGGGCATTTCGGAGCTGGTGTTCTTCACCCAACTGGCCAGACTGGCCACGCGCGAACGCATTGAGCCCTTGACGGCATCCTGCCCGGATTTGCCAGCGGATCTGGCGGGGTACCAAAGCTACTTGGGTTGCACTTTGGGTTCTTCTGAACTGATCCACATCGCTTTTTCTGCACAAGACGCACGGCGGCCTTTTCTGACCGACAACATGGCCATGTGGGCTGCGTTTGAGCCGGCACTGAACAGCCGATTGTCTGCGCTGGACGCGCAAGCGGGACTGCGCGAGCGGGTCAGGGCGGTGTTGCTGGAGACGCTGCCCGCAGGCATCAGCAGCATCGATACCGTGGCCCAGCGCCTGGCGATGAGCAAGCGTTCCTTGCAGCGGCAATTGGCTGAAGAGTCGGTGGGGTTTCAAGAAGTGCTCAGCGAGGTGCGGCATGAACTGGCGCGGCATTACCTGAGCCGCACCGACATATCAGCCGGAGAAATTTCGTGGCTGCTGGGCTTCCAGGAAAGCAACTCCTTCATCCGGGCTTTCAGAAGCTGGACCGGCACCACGCCTGCAGCCTATCGGCAGGAGCGAGAGCGCGTGGGGTCGGAATTGCATTGACATCTGGTTTTCACTTCACGCCCAATGTCAGCTGCAAAGCCAGTTGGTTGTGCCGCTCGATCAGCGGCCCCATGTCCACCGTGGTGATTTCGCCCTGGCGCACCACCACACGCCCATTCACGATCGTGTAATCGGCGTTGTCGCTGGCGCAAAGCAGCAGGGCGCCCACCGGATCGTGCACCGCGCCGCCCGCCATGCTCAGCGTGTCGGTGCGAAACATCGCGATGTCGGCGCAATAGCCCTCCTTGATTTGTCCCAGCTCTTGGGCCCGGCCCAGCACCTGCGCGCCACCGCGTGTGGCCAGGCGCAAAGCGTCGCGGGGCGTCATGTCGGCAGGGCCGTGGTCACAGCCAAACGGCTCCAGCGCTCTGCCCACGCGGGCCAGCAGCATGGCTTGGCGGGCTTCGTTCAGCAGGTGGGCTGCGTCGTTGCTGGCGCTGCCATCCACACCCAAGCCGATGGGCACGCCCGCGTCGAGCATTTTTCGAAGGGGCAGGATGCCGCTGGCCAGGCGCATGTTGCTGCACGGGCAGTGGGCAATGCCGGTGCGGGTTTTGGCAAACAGGTAGGCGCCCTCGTCGTCGAGCTTCACGCAGTGTGCGTGCCACACGTCTTCGCCCACCCAGCCCAGGTCTTGCGCGTATTGCGCAGGCGTGCAGTTGAACTTTTCTTTTGTGTACGCCACGTCGTGGTCGTTTTCGGCCAAGTGCGTGTGCAGACGCACGCCGTGGGCGCGGGCCAGTTTGGCCGCTTCGCGCATCAGGTCCTGGCTCACGCTGAAGGGCGAGCAGGGCGCCACGGCCACATGCGTCATGGCGCCGAACCTGGCGTCGTGCCAGGTCTCGATCAAGCGTTGGGTTTCCTTGAGAATGGCGGGCTCTGTTTCGACCAGGCTGTCGGGTGGAAGACCGCCTTGCGACTCGCCCACGCTCATGCTGCCGCGTGTGGCGGTAAAGCGCATGCCCATGCTGCGCGCCGCTTCGATGCTGTCGTCCAGCCGCACGCCGTTGGGGTAAATGTAGAGGTGGTCACTGCTGGTGGTGCAGCCGCTCAGCAGCAATTCGGCCATGGCCACCTGCGTGGACACCCGCACCATTTCGGGCGTGAGGCCTGCCCAAATCGGGTACAGCCCCTTGAGCCAGCTGAACAGCTCGGCGTTTTGCACAGCTGGAATCGCCCGTGTGAGGGACTGGAACATGTGGTGGTGTGTGTTGACCAGGCCCGGCACCACCACATGGCGGCGGGCGTCGATGACTTCGTCCACCTCTGCGGCTAACACGTCCGTGGGTTCGCCTGTGGGGATGATGCGTTCAATGCGACCATCGCGGATCAACAGCGAAGCATCTTTGAGTTCTGTGTGGGCATCGTCTTGCGTGGCGATGCAACGGGCGCGGTGAATGAGCAGGGTGGTCATGGAATTGTCTTTATGGGCAATGAATCAAACGTATCAAAAACGTCGCTGACGAATCTCATGGGCGTTTGAAGAGCAAGGGGTTTGGGCGGGCACTGTTTTGCCTGGTTTTCTTGGCTGTGCTGCTGATTCAAGCTTGCAGCCAGTAACCCGGCCGGGCATAGATTTTCTTCAGGTGCTCGATGAAAAACCTCACTTTGGCGGGCAGGTGTTTTTGCTGCGCATAGACCGCCAGGATGTCGTAGGCGGGCAGGGCGAACTCGTCCAGCACCGTCACCAGTTCGCCGCTTTGCAGTTGTTTTTGAATCTCCCAGGTGGAGCGCCAGCCCAGCCCCAGGCCTTCGCTGACCCAACGGTGCAGCAACTCGCCGTCATTGCAGTCCAGGTTGCCTTCTGCTTTGACGGTAACGGTTTTGCCGTCTTTTTGAAAGTACCAGCCGCGTTGCTGACCGCCTTGCAGATTGAACGCCAGGCAGTTGTGCTGGCGCAGATCTTCCAGGGTTTGGGGTTTGCCGCGACGGCGAAAGTAAGCTGGTGTGCCGCACACCACGCGCTGGTTGGTGGCCAGGTGAATGGCAACAAAGTTGGGGTCGATTTGCCCACCGATGCGCAGACCCAGGTCATAACCTTCGCGCACCAGATCGACCACGCGGTCGGTCAGGTTGAAAGAAATTTGCACCTGCGGGTTGGCCTTGAGGAAAGCGCTGGCATGGGGCGCCACGTGCAGCCGCCCAAACGCAGCAGGGGCCGACACGATCAGGTGGCCGCTGGCGCGCTGGTGCTGAGATGACACGGAACGCTCGGCCTCGTCCCAGCGCGCGAGCAGCTGGCGGCATTCGTCCAGGTAGCTGGCACCCTGGTCGGTCAGCGTCAGGCGGCGTGTGGTTCGGATCACCAGTTGTGTGCCCAGGCGCTGCTCCAGGGCGTCGAGGCGGCGCCCCATCATCACGGGCGTCACGCCCTCGGCCAGGGCCGCAGCAGCCAGGCTGCCATGGGCCATGACCTGCACAAATGCGTCAATTTCCTTGAAGCGGTCCATCGCGGTCTCCGTTTAATCCGATACGTGGAGTATCGAATGAAAGTACCCCCAATGCAATTCCCAAACCCCACAGGGCTCCATAGCATCGAGTCCAGTTTGATTCAACTTTGCACAAGGAAACCCCGATGGCCCGCATGACCGCTGTTGAAGCCGCACTTTGCGTGATGGAAAAAGAAGGCATTACCCAAGCCTTTGGTGTGCCGGGGGCGGCCATCAACCCGATGTATGCCGCACTGCGAAAGCGCGGCCAGATTGCCCATGTGCTGGCCCGGCACGTCGAGGGTGCATCGCACATGGCCGAGGGTTACACCCGGGCCAGGGCGGGCCAGATCGGCGTGTGCATTGGCACATCGGGCCCGGCTGGAACCGACATGATCACGGGTTTGTATTCGGCCATGGCCGACAGCATTCCGATTTTGTGCATCACCGGGCAGGCGCCCCGGGCGCGTTTGTACAAGGAAGACTTTCAGGCGGTGGACATCGAAAGCATTGCCAAGCCGGTGACCAAATGGTCGGTGACCGTGCGCGAACCGGCCCAGGTGCCCTGGACATTCCAGCAGGCATTTCACCTGATGCGCTCGGGCCGCCCCGGCCCCGTTTTGATCGACCTGCCGATCGATGTGCAACTGGCCGAGATCGAATTTGACATCGACACCTACACGCCGCTGCCGGTCTACAAACCAGTGGCCAGCCTGGCCCAGGTCAACAAGGCGCTGGACATGCTGATGAGCGCTGACAAACCGCTGATCGTCGCCGGTGGCGGCATCATCAACGCCGATGCCAGCGACTTGCTGGTGGAATTGGCCGAGCTCACGGGCATCCCGGTCATTCCGACACTGATGGGCTGGGGCTGCATTCCCGATGACCACCCCTTGATGGCGGGCATGTGCGGCCTGCAAACCAGCCACCGCTATGGCAATGCCACCATGCTGGCCAGTGATTTTGTGCTGGGCATTGGCAACCGTTGGGCCAACCGCCACACCGGTTCGGTGGACACCTACACCCAGGGCCGCCGCTTTGTGCATGTGGACATCGAACCCACCCAGATCGGCCGTGTGTTCATGCCCGATTACGGCATCGTGTCGGACGCCAAGGCCGCCCTGGCCTTGTTTGTGCAGGTGGCACGCGAGCGTCGCGCAACAGGCACGCTGCGCGATTACTCGGAATGGGCAGAACGCTGCGCCGAGCGCAAGCGCCTGATGCTGCGCAAGAGCCATTACACCGAAACCCCGATCAAGCCCATGCGTGTTTACGAAGAGATGAACAAGGCCTTCGGTCGCGATGCGATTTATGTCAGCACCATTGGCTTGTCGCAGATTGCCGGGGCGCAGTTCCTGAATATTTTCGGCCCACGGCATTGGATCAACTGCGGGCAGGCGGGGCCTTTGGGCTGGACGATTCCGGCGGCACTGGGTGTGGTGGCCTCAGACCCCAC
The DNA here is from genome assembly GCA_903935585.1 of uncultured Burkholderiales bacterium. Lineage (GTDB taxonomy): Bacteria > Pseudomonadota > Gammaproteobacteria > Burkholderiales > Burkholderiaceae_C > Limnohabitans_A. The sequence goes on from CAIZSE010000090.1 coordinate 13,175, forward strand.
GCGCACGGTGGTGGGTTTGTCGGGTGACTACGACTTCCAGTTTTTGATCGAAGAGCTGGCGGTGGGGGCGCAGTTTGGCTTGCCCTATGTGCATGTCTTGGTGAACAACAGCTACCTGGGCCTGATTCGGCAGGCGCAGCGCCAGTTCGACATGGACTACTGCGTGCAGTTAGCGTTTGACAACCAGAACGTGGACGACCCCGCCTTGAAGGGTTTTGGCGTGGACCACCATGCGGTGGTGCAGGGTTTGGGCTGCAAGGCTTTGCGCGTGACCGACCCGGAAAAAATCGGTGAGGCGCTGGTGCAGGCTCAGGCCATGGCGCAGCAGTTCCGTGTGCCGGTGGTGGTCGAGGTGATCCTGGAAAAAGTGACCAACGTGGCCATGGGCACCGAGATCGACCGCATCAATGAATTCGAAGCGGTGGACTGCCGACACCCCGAAGGCCTGAAGGGGCTGGAGTTGGCGGGTTTGCTGGAATGATTTTTCGAACGACAGGAGTTTTTTGATGCCACGTTTTTCTGCCAATTTGTCGATGCTTTTCACCGAGCTGCCTTTTCTCGAGCGGTTTGACAGCGCTGCACGCGCCGGGTTTGAGGCGGTAGAGTTTTTGTTTCCCTACGACCATCCTGCCGAAGAAGTGGCCAAGGCCATCAAGGACAGCGGTGTGACCCTGGTGCTGCACAACTTGCCGGCGGGTAACTGGGCTGCAGGTGAGCGCGGAATTGCCTGCCACCCTGACCGGGTGCCCGAGTTTTGTGAGGGCTTGAAACGCGCGGTGGACTATGCGCGTGTGCTGGGTACGCCGCAGGTCAATTGTCTGGCGGGCATTTTGCCAACGGGCGTGGACCCGACACTGGCCCATGCTACGTTGGTGAGCAACTTGCGCCAAGCGGCTGCCACGCTTGGGCGCAAAGGGGTGCGGCTGCTGATGGAGCCGATCAACACCTATGACATCCCCGGTTTTTTTGTCAACCGCACGGCCCAGGCTTTGCAGATCATGGACGACGTGGCCTCGGAAAACCTGTATCTGCAATACGACATTTACCACGCGCAGCGCATGGAGGGTGAGCTTTCAGCCACCCTGCAAAAGCACCTGGCCCGCATCGCCCATGTGCAGATCGCAGACAACCCCGGGCGGCATGAACCCGGCACAGGCGAGATCCATTACCCGCACATTTTCAAGTGGCTCGACGCGATCGGCTACACCGGTTGGGTGGGCTGCGAATACAAACCCCGAGACGCCCAGCCAGGCGGTACCGAAGCCGGATTGGGCTGGATGCGTGAGCTGACTGCGAATGCGCAGGCTGTCGCGGCCTGATTGCCGATTCCATCTACACAACACAAGGTAAAGACATGACCAAAAGCGGCATGAAAGTGGGCTTCATTGGCTTGGGCATCATGGGCGCGCCCATGGCCCTGAACCTCATGAAAGCCGGGCACATGATGTTTGTGCAAACCCGCAGCAAAGTGCCTGCTGAACTGGTGGACGGCGGCGCCACGCTGTGCACCAGCGCTGAAGAGGTGGCCAAGCGGGCCGATGTGATCATCACCATGCTGCCCGACACGTCCAACGTGGAAGATGTGCTCTTTGGTGCGCGCGGGGTGGCAGTGGGCCTGAAGCCGGCACTGGGCGGCAACGGCCAGCCCAAGCTGGTGATCGACATGAGTTCGATCAGTCCGATGGCCACCAAAAAAATGGCCGAACGCATCCATGCGCTGGGTGGCGAATACCTGGACGCCCCTGTTTCGGGGGGTGAGGTGGGGGCCAAGGCGGCCAGCCTCACCATCATGGTGGGGGGGCTTGACAGCAGCTTTGAGCGTGCCAGGCCCTTGCTGGAGGCTTTGGGCAAAAACATCACGCATGTGGGGGGGCATGGCGATGGCCAAACCACCAAGGTGGCCAACCAGATCATCGTGGCGCTCAACATCGAAGCGGTGGCCGAGGCCTTGCTGTTTGCAAGCAAGGCCGGGGCCGATCCGGCCAAGGTGCGTCAGGCCTTGATGGGGGGCTTTGCCGCCAGCCGGATTCTGGAAGTGCATGGCGAGCGCATGGTCAAACGCAGCTTCAACCCTGGCTTTCGCATCGCCTTGCACCAAAAAGACCTGGGCCTGGCCTTGCAAGGTGCACGCGAGATGGGTCTGTCTTTGCCGCACACCGCCAGCGCGGCGCAGTTGATGCAGGTGTGTGCAGCGCATGGCCTGGCAGGGCTTGACCATTCAGCGCTTTGCCGCAGTCTGGAGATCATGGCGGGCCATGAAATTGCAGCCGGAGACGTTACCATCTCGGCATGAATGCACCGACACCTTTGACGCCGACCTCTGCGCTGGTCAATGTGGGCCTTGATCCCCGGATTTTTTTGCGTCAGCTTTACGATGTGGCCGTGCTGCGGGCCTTGCCCCTGCACAACACCGCCGCCCACTTGCCAACACCGCCGGACCCTGCGAAAGGCCGCACCCTGGTGCTGGGCGCAGGCAAAGCCGGGGGCGCCATGGCGCAGGCGGTGGAAGCGCTCTGGCCGCAAAACGCGCCGCTGTCGGGCCTGGTGGTCACGCGCTATGGCCACACGCCACCCAGGCCTGCGGGCTTGCCCGCGCGCATTGAGGTGGTCGAGGCTTCGCACCCCGTGCCCGATGCCGCAGGCCTGCAAGCGGCCGAGCGCATCTTGGCCCTCACGCAAGGCCTGACGGCCGATGACCTGGTGCTGTGCCTGATTTCGGGCGGTGGATCGGCCTTGCTGACCTTGCCTGCCGAGGGCATCAGCCTGCAAGTCAAACAAGACATCAACCGCCAACTGCTGGCCAGTGGCGCCAACATTGCCGAGATGAATTGCCTGCGCAAACACCTCTCACGCATCAAGGGCGGGCGCCTGGCAGCGGCCTGTGCGCCGGCGCGTGTGGTCACCCTCACCATCAGCGATGTGCCGGGCGATGACCCTTCCATCATCGCCAGCGGCCCCACCGTGGCCGACGCCACCAGTTGTGCCGACGCGCTGGCCATCTTGCAGCGCTATGCCATTGCGGTGCCGCCAGAAGTCGAGCAAGCCTTGCGCTCGGGCGCCTGGGAAACACCCAAACCCGGATCGCCAGTTTTTGCAGGCCATACCGTCCGCATGATCGCCACGCCTCAGCAGTCCCTGGAGGCCGCAGCGGCTGCAGCCCGCGCGCAGGGGCTGAACGCTTACATCCTGAGCGACGAGATCGAAGGTGAATCGCGCGAGGTGGGCAAAGTGCACGCGGCGCTGGCCCGTGCCACCGCCAAGGGTCTCGGGCCATTTCAGAAACCCTGCGTGATCTTGAGCGGAGGCGAGACCACGGTGACGATCAAGCCGCAGCCCACGGGCACGCCCAAAGGGCGCGGGGGCCGGGCGGGCGAGTTTTGTTTGGGGCTGGCGCAAGCCCTGCAAGGCCAGTCGGGCATCTGGGCCTTGGCGGCCGATACCGATGGCATCGACGGCATCGAGGACAACGCCGGGGCGCAAGTGAGCCCCGACACGCTGGCCCGTTCCTTGGCGCTGGGCCACAAAGTGGATGAGCACCTGCAGCGCAATGACGCGTATGGCTTCTTTGAGCCCTTGGGCGATCTGGTCATCACGGGCCCCACGCACACCAATGTGAACGATTTCCGGGCAATGCTGGTGGTTTGATTTGACCCAGCAGGGTTGTTCGCACGATTTTGCTGGTGTCGATCCCGGTGTTGATGTGTGTCAAAGCTGCTGGCCTGTTGCTCTGGCACATTCTGTCCACCATGTTGGATATCTCATTGCCCCTTGACGCCGAGCCCACTGTCAACCAGTCTGCTGGCACCGTTTTGTTGCGCCGTGGCGATGCTGTGGACCACGTGGTCCATGTCATCCAGGGCAAGGTGGTGCTGGGGGTCCTGACCGATGGCGACATGACGCATCAGCTGGGGGCGGTTAAAGGGCCTTTCTGGCTGGAGGCCGCCTCAGGCCTGTTGGGTTTGCCCCATGCAGTCGATGCCGTGGCTGAAACCGATGTCAGCTTGCAATACGTGAGCGTGACGGACTTTGCAGCGCAGGTGCAGGCATTGCCCGAGGCCTCGCAAAACCTGATGATGGACATGGCCCGATCGCAGCGACAACAAACCGAGTTGGGTGTGAGCCGCTTGGCCAAAGACGCCGATGCACGCTGCGCCGAATGGTTGTTGCGCCACGCCGAACCCGACACGCTGGTCGGTGGTCTGGCGGTCACTCTGCGCGAGCGCAAACGCAACATTGCCGCCCAATTGGGCATTGCCCCTGAAACTTTTTCACGGGTGCTGCGTCATTTGCGCGAGCGCCAACTCATCAGCGGTTGTGGGCGCGTGCTGGGCTTGCCCAACCCGCAAGCTCTGCGCGAGCTGGCGGGCGTTTGACGCTCAGTCTCCGCTGATTTTTCGTTCGCGGATGATGGCGCCAAAGCGCTTGGAGTCGTCAGCGGCACGGGCGCCAAATTCAGCAGGCGTGAGAGGCAAGGCTTCACCCCCCAGGTTCTGGATGCGGTCTTTCAGGGCTTGCGTGCCCAGAATGCGGTTGATTTCGCGGTTCACACGGGTGATCACCTCCGCAGGGGTGCCGGCAGGCGCGTAAAAGCCGAACACCGAATCGGCGTCAAAACCTTTCAGACCCGCCTCGTCCAATGTGGGCACGTTGGGGAACAGCGGCGAGCGTTTCATGCTGCCCACGGCCAGCAACTTGAGCTTGCCTGCGCGCACCTGGCCCAGGCCAATGCCGGGGTCAAAGTAAAAGTCGAGCTGCCCGGCCAGCACATCCTGCAGTGCAGGCGCTGCGCCGCGATACGGCACGTGTACGGCAAACAAACCGGCCTGGCTTTTCATCATTTCACCGGCCAGGTGGGGCGAGCTGCCGTTGCCTGCCGAGCCATACGACAGGCGCCCCGGGTTGGCTTTCACGTAGGCCAGAAATTCCTGAATGGTGTTGGCTGGAAAATTGGGCTTGGCCACCAGAAACACCAGCACGCGTGCGGCCGAGGCCACAGGCACCAGGTCTTTCGCCGGGTCAAACGGCATGCGGGCATAAATGTGCGGGTTGACCGACACCATGCCGCCTGAACTCATGAGCAGGGTGTAGCCGTCGGCGGGAGATTTGGCCACCACGTCACCGCCCAGGTTGCCGTTGGCACCGCCCCGGTTTTCCACCACCACGGGCTGGCCCAGCGCTTCACCCAAAGGCACGCCAATGGCTCGGGCGATCTGGTCAGCAGCACCGCCGGGTGGAAAGTTGACCACGATTTTCACAGGCTTGGTGGGCCAGCTTTGGGCTGCAGCGCTCAGGCACAGGGCGGGTCCCGCGATGCATGCGGCCAGCGCTGTGCCGAGCAAGCGCCGTGTGAAAAAACCAGTTTTTTTCATGTTGTTTCCTTGATGTTCTTGAATGCATTGGGGGCCATGTCACGACCCCATCAGGATTTTTGAAGCCGTGGATTTTTCATCCACAGCACGGGTTGCTCTTTGACCGGACGGGCCGGGGCGCCGTGTTGCAGCAAGGCCTGGTCTAGGGCCTGACCGGCTTCGTCTTGCAAGGCCGCTTGGCGCACGCGGGCCACTGCCTCGGCTTGATTGGCCAAAGGAACGGCCGATGCAGGCCCGCAGACATGGCGCAGGATGTGCAGCAGGTTGTCTTTGCCGCGCTCGTTGGTGCTGCCATAGCCTTTGATGAGTTGGCCGCAACGTGCCAGTTCCAGACCCAGCGCCGGTGACAGGCGCGTGGCACGCTCAATGCCGTCCAGCCATTCTTCGATCAGGGCTTGTTCGGTGGCGTAGCGGCTGCCGAAGGGTCGCAACACGCGCAAGCTGGCCAGCAGGCGCAAGCTGGCCATGCCCCACAGCGCGTGCCGGGCCACCTTGAGCGGCATGGCCCAAGGGGCCAGGCCACGTGCTACCCGCGCACGGTCCCAGCGCAGCAGCCGGTTGGCCAGGCCCTGCGGCAACAAGGCGGCCAGTTCGGGCACGCCGGGCTTGAAGTGGTCATAGACCTTGAGCACATCGCCTTCTTTGGCCTTGACCTCTTGCGTCACACGCGTCCAGCGGCTGGCACGGCTTTTCAGATCGGCCACGCGGATGATGTCGTCAAACGCCATCCACAAGGCCAGCCAGCGGGTGGTCTCCAAGGTCACCGGGCGCTTGCTTTCGTTCAGGCTTGCGGCACTTTCTGCGGCCAGCAAGCCCTGCAGCCGTTGCACATAAAGTTGCGCGTAGGCCGCTCCCTGGTACGCCAGCAAACGCTGGTGTGCCAGGCTCATCAAGGGGTGCAGTTCAAGTGGAAATTTGGCCGCAACATCTGCTGGCAGCGCGGTGGATGCAGCCGCAACAGAGGGCGCGGGCTTCATCACATGTTCAACATACTGCGCTTGTTCGCGTTGCCGGTTCACCAAGTCAAAGGCCAGCGCAAAGCCACGCAAACTGGCTTGTGCCGAAGCGCCTGGGCCCGACAGCACGGCTTCGTAGTGCGAGCGGTCAAAGGGCAGCAAACCACTGGCTGCCATGGCCCCCAGCATGATGGCGCTGACCATGGTGCCGCTTTGCTGGCACAGGTGGGCCATGTCCATCACGTGGTGGCGCAGGCTGTGCGCGGCCACCACATCGAGCAGCGGGCCTTCGGGTCGGCGACCATCGCCCATGGTCATTTTTTCGGCCGTGGTGAGCGCACGGGACGAAGCGCTGATGACCAGGGTTCGGTCGGCCGAGGCCAGCCCATTGCCAATCTGGCGAGCCGTCTCGAGCAGCTCGGAAGACACCAGCGCATCCAACCTGCCGGGCAGCGGGTTCAGGCCCAGCACTGGCAAGCGGCCTTGCAGCTGGCTGTGGGGCAGTGGGTAGACCTCAAGGTAGTAGGTGGTGGCACCCGTGCGTTGCGCCACGCCGGGGATCGAGGTCGCTTGCGCGGGGTGACCCGCATGGCGTGCCACATCGACCAGCCAGTCGGCCAGCACACCACCGCCTTCGCCCCCCAGGGCGCACAGCAAAATTGAAATCGGTTGCGTCATGTTGTGTCTCGGGTATGTGATGGCGCTTCAGGCCGGTTGCAGCCAGCTTGTGGCCAGGCCTTGCCAGCGGGCCCACAGGCGTTCGTGCCACCGGGGGTTTTGCACCACTTCGGCGCGGTAAAACGAGGGGCACAGCGTGGCGGCGTGCGCGTTTTCACCGCACAGGCCGCAACCCACGCAACCGTCGATCACGGTGGCCACCGGGTCCACCTTGAGCGGGTCGGGGTTGTCCTTGAGCGTGAGGGTCGGGCAGCCCGACAGGCGAATGCAGGCGTGGTCGCCATTGCACACATCTTCGTCCACGCCGTACTTCACGCGTTCTACGCGCTCACCTTTGGACAGCAGCGAGGCCAGCCAGGGCTTGATGCGGCGCTGGCGTTCGAGCTGGCATTCGCCTTCGGCCACGATCACCTTCAAGCCCTGAAATTCGGTCGTGAAGGCTTCGGTCAGGGTGGCCTGCATCTGGCTGACTTCGTAGGTGTTCACGGTGCGCAGCCACTGCACGCCCAGGCCTTTAAGGGTGGACTCGATGGTCTGGTTGGTGTGCACCATGCTTTGGCGTTTGTCACCCGCCAGTTCTTTGGCGATGTCGGTGGGCGTGTTGATGATGTCTTGTGTGCCAGTGGCCGAGGTGTAGCCGTTCTTGAAGATCAGCAGCACCGCATCGTCGCCATTGAACAGCGCGCTTTGCACACCCGTCAGCAAGCCGTTGTGCCAAAAACCGCCATCGCCCATGACCGACAGCACGCGGCGCTTCATGAGCGGTGAAACGCCTGCCCGGCTGGCCAGGCTCATGCCGTAGCCCAGGATCGAGTGCCCAAAGGAAAACGGCTCGAAGGTGGCCAGCGCGTGGCAGCCGATGTCACCCGCAATGTGCACTGGCCCCACGTCTTGTTGCGCCAGTTTGAGCGCAGAAAATACCGGCCGCTCTGGGCAGCCAATGCACATGCTGGGCGGCCGTGCGGGAACGGGGCTGCCCAGCAGGGCTTGCACTTGCTGGCGACGCTCGCCATTGGTGTGCAGCCACTGCCGTGTGGCGATAGGCACCGCGTCGTTTTGGTGGCGGTCCAGAAACTTCAGCAGGCCCTGGGCCATGACTTCGGCGGTGTACTCGCCGCCCGAGGGCAGCATGTCTTTGCCATGCAACGGGGTTTGAATGTCCAGGCGCCGCAGCATCAGGGCCAGTTCTTGCTCGATGTATTCGGGCTGACCTTCTTCCAGCAGCAACACCGCCGATTTGCCCTTGCAGAAATCCACCAGCTCGTTCGGCACCAGCGGGTAGGTCACGTTCAGCACCAGCACCGACAAGCTGGTGACGCCAAAGGCATCGGCCAGGTCAAACTGTTGCAAGGCACGGATCAGGGTGTTGTACAGGCCGCCTTGAACGATCAGCCCCAGATGCCGGTGATCGCTGCCATCGAAGTGCTCATTCAGACCTTGTTCGGTGATGTATTGGCGTGCAGCAGGCAGGCGGTGCTCGACCTTGCGTTTTTCTTGCGCAAAGGTCACTGGCGGGTGTGCCAGGCGCATGTAGTTAAAGCTGGCGGGTTCCTCGAGCAGGTTCTTTTTAGACAGCTTGGGGGCCAGGTTGTCCTTGGCCACAAACTGGCCGCGCACATGACAGGCCCGGATGCGCAGCTCCATCATCACCGGCATGTTGGAGGCTTCGGACAGCCTGAAACCGTGCTCCACCATGTTGACCATCTGGCCTAATTCCGGGCGCGGGTCGAGCAGGCACATGCCCGACTTGAGGGCATAGGCGTGCGTGCGCTCCTGGATCACACTGGCGCCCTCGCCATAGTCTTCGCCCACCACGATCAGCACACCACCGGTCACGCCCGGCGATGACAGGTTGGACAGGGCATCGGCCGCCACGTTGGTGCCGACAATCGACTTCCAGGTCACCGCGCCACGGATCGGGTAATGGATGGATGCCCCCAGCATGGCGGCAGCCGAGGCTTCGTTCGAGCAGGCCTCCACATGCACACCCAACTCGTCCATGTAGGGCTTGGCCTGCACCATCACATCCAGCAGGTGCGATACGGGTGCGCCTTGGTAGCCGCCCACGTAGCTCACACCCGATTGCAACAAGCCCTTGGTGATGGCCAGGATGCCTTCGCCGTGAAAGACCTCGCCATCGCCCATGCGCAGGGCTTTGATTTCTTCGTGAAACGAAACTTCCAAAACACGCTCCTTGCGTTGTTGGCCATGCCTTGCATGGTCTCTTGGGAGATCTTACGTATAAGTGCATAAAATATTGTGAATAAATGGTATGCGCTGAATGAATATCAAAGACCTCGACTTGAACCTGTTGCGTTTGTTTGACGCGGTGTGGCGCACGCGCAGCGTGAGCCTGGCCGCCCAGCAACTGGGCATGTCGCAGCCTGCTGCCAGCCAGGGCCTGGCCCGGTTGCGGGCGGTGCTGGGCGATGCCTTGTTCGAGCGCAGCGGCACGGGTGTGCGGCCCACGCCTCGCGCCGACAGGCTGGCGCAGGCGGTGCAGTTGGCCTTGGGCACGATCGAAGAAGCGCTCAATGTTTCGCAGTTGTTTGACCCGATGCGCTCGGCCCGCGTGTTGCGCGTGCATTTGAGCGACATTGGCGAGGCACGGTTTTTGCCGGAACTGGTGCTGGCCTTGCAGCGCCACGCACCAGGCATGCGGCTTGAAGCCAGGCCCCTGGCGCACGACAAGATCGGCCCGGCACTGGACAACGGGCAGCTGGACCTGGCCATTGGCTTTTTGCCCGAAGTGACCGACACCTTGCAACAGCCCCTGCTGACTGACCGCTATGTGGTGCTGATGCGCCAGGGGCATCCGGTGGCCCTGCGCTGGAGCCAGTTGCGCAAGGACACCAGCGCATCGCCCGATGCCGCGCAAAATTTGCTGGCCAAACTCGAATTTGCCGCCGTGAGAACCCATGCAGACACCTTGCGCATCCTTGAGTTGATGCATTGGCAGCACCGTTTGCGCTTGACGGTGAGCCACTTTCTGTCGTTGCCGGCCATCGTGCGCAGCAGCGACCTGGCGGTATTGATGCCGCGAAATTTTGCGCAAGGCTTCGCGCAGGCGGGCGCGCTGGCCATCATCGAGCCCGATTTGCCCTTGCGCGATTTCACGGTGTCCATGCACTGGAGTCCACGCTTTGACAAAGACCCCTGCCTGCAGTGGTTGCGCGCCACCGTGGCCCATCTGTTCGGATGAACCCAAGTTAAAGCATGTCCAATTTCAAACCTTACCTCAGCGCCATCGAGTCCCCCAGCCTGGCCGATGTGCAAGCCATGGGCTGCATGACCGTGCTGGAATTCGGCACCGAATGGTGCGGCCATTGCCGCGCCGCTCAGCCCCTGATAGCGCAGGCACTGGCAGCACAAACCAATTGGCAGCACCTCAAGATCGAAGACGGCCCCGGCCGAGCATTGGGGCGCAGTTTGAAAGTCAAGCTCTGGCCCACACTGGTTTTTTTGCGCG